>NZ_CP125640.1:3180000-3480000 GCF_030053155.1 Rhizobium sp. BT03 | reverse complement strand
GGCTGAGAGGCGGCCAGCTGAGGCTGAGAAGCGCAAGCATCGTTGCCGCCGCGAAAATCAGCGCCGGGATGACACGCGGCGCCAGATGCATGCCGGCCATCTCGGCCAGTCGACGACGGCGGCGGCGGAAGGCATAACGGGCAAGGCTCTCGACAATCGCGCCGAGCAGGAAGATGGCCAGGAACTGCGCCGCCATGCGCGGCCAGCCGTTCGCGGCGATTTCACCGAGGAACAGCGAGGACGCATTGCCGATCTGAAAGGGCAGCGTCATCGCCGCATCGGAGACCATCGAGACGTGCCGGCGGGCGTGCTGCAGCAGGCCCGACAGGACCGACATCTGGTTTTCAGCCGCCGCATTTCCCGCAGGCGTCGCCGCCATCTGCGTCGACATCCACTGCTTGACCTCCGGCGTCTGCATGAGCTGCATCATCTCACGCACCTGGGCCGGCGGGGTCGCCGCGACTGGCGCCTGGATGGGCGATGTCTGGGCAAAGCCCGGTGAAACCGCCCCCAAAAGCGCAATGAAAGCCAGCACACCCGATATGACGGCCTTCAAGCCCCCTGCCCTGCCACGCGCCATGACCGCCTCCAATGGAGTGCCGGCCGCTTGGACGAAGCAGCCCCGACATTTCCCTTTTCAGCAATGGATACTCGCGACCGCTGCCGCCAGCAAGCCGTAGGGAAACCATACCGATGGCTAGGAAAGGCTGAGGCGCCTCCTTGTCTGGAAGGCGTCGAAAGCCTCCGGCCTTCAGGATTTCGGAGCCGGCTTTTCCACGTGGCCGCCGAAGCCCGCACGCATTGCCGACAGCACCTTGTTGGCGAATTCGTCGTTGTCGCGCGAGGAGAAGCGGCCGTAGAGCGCCGCACTCAGCACCGGCGTCGGCACGCTTTCGTCGATTGCCGCCATGATCGTCCAGCGGCCTTCGCCGCTGTCGGAGACGCGGCCGGCATATTTCGACAGCGCCGGATCGGCATGCAGCGCATCGGCGGTGAGATCGAGCAGCCAGGAGGTGATGACGCTGCCGCGACGCCAGACTTCGGCGACATCCTGCAGATTGAAGTCGTATTGGAAATGTTCGGGGTGGGCGAGCGGCGCGGTTTCCGCGTCGGCCTCATGCGAGGCGGCGCCGATATTGGCGTGCTTCAGGATGTTGATGCCTTCGGCATAGGCGGCCATCAGGCCGTATTCGATGCCGTTATGCACCATCTTGACGAAATGGCCGGCGCCATGCGGGCCGCAATGCAGATAGCCCTGCTCGGCGGTGCTAGCCGCGGCCGCTTCGGCCGTGCGGTTCGGCGAGACCTCCGTCGTGCCGGCACCGGGCGCCAGCGTCGCGAAAATCGGCGAAAGGTGCTGGACGACGCCCTTCTCGCCGCCGATCATCAGGCAATAACCGCGCTCCAGGCCGAAGACGCCGCCGCTGGTGCCGACATCGACATAGTGGATGCCCTTGGTGATGAGTTCGGCGCCGCGGCGGATATCGTCGTGATAATAGGAATTGCCGCCGTCGATGACGATGTCGCCATTCTCAAGCAGCGGCAAAAGGCTCGCCAACACCTTGTCGACGATCGCCGCCGGCAGCATCAGCCAGATCGCCCGCGGATGCGTGAGCTTCGAGACGAACTCTTCGAGCGAAGCACTGCCGGTCGCACCGAGGCCTGCGAGTTCGGCAACGCTTTCGGGCCTCGCATCGTAGACGACGCATTCGTGACCGCCCCGCATCAACCGCTGAACCATGTAATTGCCCATGCGGCCCAAACCAACCATGCCAAGCTGCATAATGAAATCTCCTGGAAATCGAGATGAAGTATCGAATCCGGAAATTAGCACCCGCAGTGTGACAGGCAAGCGAAGTCTCGGCCCCAATGGCGAATGCGACGATTGCGCCGCCGACCGCCTTGGGACCGATCATCGGTCAGGCATCCGGCGCGCTGGCCGGCTCTCCCTTCATTTCGCTGAGGAACATGCCCTCGCGCAGATTGATGCCGTATTCGACGAAAGCCTTCATGCAGCAGAGCATCTGCGTCCAGCCCTCGCAGTTGAGGTAGGTGCCGCGCCGGCCGGCTTCGTCCTCGCGCCAGCCGGTCTCGGCGATGGTCACCAAGGTGCCGCCATCCTCCAGCGGCTTGAAATTCATCTCGACCGACGTCTTATAGGTTGTCTTGTCGTCGCCGGTGCCGCCATCCCAGCTGAGCACGATGCGGCTTTCCGGCACGAGTTCGACCACCTCCACCTGGGCGTCCTTCCACCAGGTCACCGTCGTACCCTTGACGAGCGGCGCGCTCGCCCCGCCGATGGTGGTGAAATAGCTGCTGAGCTTTTTCGGGTTGACCACCGCGTCGAACACCTCTGCGACGGGGCGGCCGATACGGCCGGAAACGCGGATTCCGAGAGACATGGCGCTTCTCCTTTTCTCCATAGTGCCTGCTTCCATTGCACTCGATGCCATTATGTTATAAAAACATAACATGTCAAGCGAATCGACCGACGACCCCGTTTTCAAGGCGCTGGCGCATCACCGCCGCCGCGAAATCCTCGACCTGCTCAAGGACGCCCCCCGCACCACGGGGACGCTTTGCGAGATGTTTCCGCAGATGGACCGCTGCACGGTGATGCAGCATCTGAAGGTGCTGGAGGAAGCCGATCTTGTCATCGCCAGGAAGGAAGGCCGCGAACGCTGGAACCACCTGAACAGCCTGCCGATCAAGCACATCCATGACCGCTGGATCAGCGCCTATGCCGGGCACGCTCTATCGATCCTTGACCGGTTGAAAAGCAATCTCGAAGGCTCGCCGGAACAATGATCGGGCCTACAGTTTTCCTGCACCCCTATGCATAATTTATGCGTTGCCTGGAAAGCCCGGCCTTCATAGCCTCCTCAGAAACACCCAGGAGGCGGTGCGATGACGATACTGGTGACGGGAAGCGCCGGCCATCTCGGCGAGGCGCTGATGCGCAACCTGCGAACGCAAGGCCGGCCTGCGTACGGCATCGATATCAAACCGTCGGCCTTCACCGACATGGTCGGCTCGATCGCTGACCGCGCTTTCCTCCGGCAGGCGATGTCGGGCATCCGCCATGTCGTGCATGCCGCCACACTGCACAAGCCGCATGTGGCGACCCACGGCAATCGCGATTTCCTCGACACCAATGCCGGCGGCACGCTGAACCTGCTCGAAGAGGCGGTCGCCGCGGGCGTTGCGAGCTTCGTCTTCACCAGCACCACCAGCACCTTCGGTGCGGCATTGACGCCGGCCGCCGGCGAACCGGCGGCCTGGGTGACCGAGGACGTGCTCCCGGTCGCCAGAAACATTTACGGCGTGACGAAACTCGCCGCCGAAGGCCTTTGCGAACTCTTCGCCCGCAGGTCCGGCCTGCCGGTCGTCATTCTCAGGACATCGCGTTTCTTTCCCGAAAGCGACGACGATCCTGACATTCGCGGCGGTTATTCGGCGGAGAATGCACAGGCCAACGAGCTTCTTCACCGCCGCGTCGACATCGCCGATGTGGTCGGCGCCCATCTGCTGGCACTCGAGAAGGCGCCGGCAATCGGCTTCGGCCGCTATATCATCTCGGCCACGACGCCGTTTTCATTGGACGATCTTACCGCGATCAGGCGCAACGCGTCTCAAATCGTCGAACGACTGTTCCCCGATGCAGGCGCCCTCTATGCATCACGCGGCTGGAAGATGTTTCCGACGCTCGACCGTGTCTATGTCAACGCCCGCGCAAGGCGGGAACTCGGCTGGCAGCCGCGATGTGATTTCCGCTTCGTGCTCGATTGCCTCGGCGACAACAGGGAATGGCGCAGCCCGCTGGCGCTGGACGTCGGTTCGAAAGGCTACCACGACGAGGTCTTTGACGAAGGCCACTATCCCGTAGATTAGGTAGCCCGTTCCCCGGTCGGTCCGGTATCCTTGCTGAGGCTGGCAGGGAAGGTGCGATCCACGGCAACCGATGGATGTTTACGATCCTGGGTGCCTACAAACGTAGGTGGGCGCCGTGTGTCCAGGCCCACGGGCCTGGCCAGGGACAGCTCCCTTTGGATCGAGTATGGCCCCAGGGATTGTGGTTCCTGTCGAGAGGCGCAGACCGCATCGCGATATATAAGGTCGTTTGCGCTGACGCGCCAGTGGCGGCGGCGGGTCGTCCTAATTTAATTGAAGATCAATTGAGTTCGGGGGCGGGCCGGCCGTTCAGCTTGTCGGTGATGCCGCGGATGCGGCTTGAAACCTCGCTGAGCGCCGCCGCCAGATTTTCCTCGGTGCGGGCGGTGGCCGCAAGCACCGTGTCGCGGTTGCCGCGCAAGGACTCGAGTTCGGATTCCAGCCCGGCGACGCGGCGCGTCAGCTCGGCAATTTCATCCATGATCATGATACCGGCCATAACAGTGATCCTGAGATCGCCGATTTCCCCGAACTGCCCCTTGAGATGGCCGACATAGCGGTCGAAACGGGTGGCGAGATCGGTCAGGTGATCCTCCTGCCCTTCCTCGCAGGCCATGCGATAGGCCTTGCCGTCGATCGTTACCGTCACCTGCGCCATGCCAAACTCTTTCTAAGAGAGCATGATGCCGAAAAGCGTGAGCGGTTTTCGGACGACATCATGCTCAACTCTTAAATTAGAACAGGATTCAGATTTTGAGCCAACCTGGCCTAAAATCATCCTGTTCTAGCGATCCAGAACCGCGCGGATCGTTTCCATGGCCGTCACCAGCCGCCGTGATACCTCGCGGTTGACTTCCTCAAGCCGGTTGGCGCGGAATTCGGCCTGATCGAGCTCCTGCGCCAACCGGGAGCGATCGGCGTGCACGCGCCGCACCTCGCCCTCGATCTCGCCCTGCTCGCGCTCCCGCTCGACGCGCATGTCGACGGCGTTTTCGAGACTCGAAATCGCCTGTCTCAATTCGTTGAGCGCTGCTTCCATGGTTTTGCCTGTGGGCATCATGCCTTCCCGATTCCCGCGCAGGATCCGCGAATCGGCACGCCGCGCCGGTCCTGCGATTTCAAAAAGGATATGCAGCTCGCCGACGGCCCGTCAATAAATCCTGTCACTTGCCCACCGGCCTATCCTGTGGATGAGCGTTTTAGACATCCTCGCCGCACAAGATTTGTCTTTTGTACAATCGCACGATCAAATGTCAAAAATCGAGGCGACCTGCCCGGATTTGGCGCCCCATTTATTGACTTGCCAGCGCCAACTGCTATGTGTCTGCCGCTTTCACTCGATGGTCTTGGAGGCTCGAGGCCATCCCCCCGACACCCGGAACTTGCGGAAAAGCCATGACCTCTCCCGAACAACACGACCGGATGGCGAATGCGATCCGTTTCCTCGCCATGGACGCCGTCGAAAAGGCGAACTCCGGCCACCCGGGCATGCCGATGGGCATGGCTGATGTGGCGACGGTCCTGTTCACCAAATATCTGAAGTTCGATCCGAAGAAGCCGCATTGGCCGAACCGCGATCGCTTCGTGCTCTCGGCCGGCCACGGCTCGATGCTGCTCTATTCGCTGCTGTATCTGACCGGCTATCCCGACATGACGATCGAGGATCTGAAGCAGTTCCGCCAGCTCGGCTCGAAGACCGCCGGCCATCCGGAATATGGTCACGCCACCGGCATCGAAACGACGACCGGCCCGCTCGGCCAGGGCATTGCCAATTCCGTCGGCATGGCGATTGCCGAACGCAAGCTGCGCGAGGAGTTCGGTTCCGATCTTCAGGATCACTATACCTATGCTATCTGCGGCGACGGCTGCCTGATGGAGGGCATCAGCCACGAAGCCATCGCGCTCGCCGGCCACCTGAAGCTCAACAAGCTCGTTCTGTTCTGGGACAACAACTCGATCACCATCGACGGCGCCGTGTCTCTGTCGGATTCCACCGATCAGATCGCCCGTTTCAAGGCCGTTCACTGGAACACGATCGAGATCGACGGTCACGATCAGGCTGCCATCGCCGCCGCGATCGAAGCCGCCCACAAATCCGACCGGCCGACCTTCATCGCCTGCAAGACGATCATCGGCTTCGGCGCCCCGAACAAGCAGGGCACCCATAAGGTCCACGGCAATCCGCTCGGCGCCGAGGAAATCGCCGCCACCCGCAAGGCGCTGAACTGGGAATCCGAAGCTTTCGTCATCCCGTCGGACGTCCTGGACAGCTGGCGTGCAGCCGGCGCCCGCTCCGCCGATCTCGTCAACGCCTGGGAACAGGGTGTGGCCAAGGCTCCGGCCAGGGCCGAATTCACCCGCCGCATGGCAGGCGAGCTGCCGGAAGGCTTCGATGCCGCAATCAGCACCTACAAGAAGAAGCTTGCCGAGACCAAGCCGACCGTTGCCACCCGCAAGGCTTCGGAAGACGCGCTCGAGGTCATCAACGGCTTCCTGCCGGAAACGCTCGGCGGCTCCGCCGACCTGACGCCGTCGAACAACACCAAGACCAGCCAGATGCACTCGATCACGCCGACGGATTTCGCCGGCCGGTACATGCATTGGGGCATCCGCGAGCACGGCATGGCCTCGGCCATGAACGGCATCGCGCTGCATGGCGGCCTCATTCCCTATAGCGGCGGCTTCCTGATCTTCTCGGATTACTGCCGCCCGCCGATCCGCCTCGCTGCGCTGATGGGCATCCGCGTCATTCACGTCCTGACGCATGACTCGATCGGCGTCGGCGAAGACGGCCCGACGCACCAGCCCGTCGAACAGCTCGCCGGCCTGCGCGCCATCCCGAACCTGATGGTCTTCCGTCCGGCCGACGCCACGGAAACGGCGGAATGCTGGCAGATCGCCGTCAAGACGCACAACCGTCCGTCGGGCCTTGCCCTGACGCGTCAGAACCTCAGCCCGGTCCGCACCGAATACAGCGAAAAGAACCTCAGCGAGCAGGGCGCCTATACGCTGGCCGGCAATGCCGACGCCAAGGTGACGATCTTCGCCTCCGGTTCGGAAGTCGAAATCGCCGTTGCCGCCCGCGCAGCCCTTGAAGCCAAGGGTGTCACGGTGCGCGTCGTGTCGGTTCCCTGCACGGAACTGTTCTTCGAGCAGCCGGACGCCTATCGCAAGGAAATCCTTGGCAACTCGCCGGTCAAGATCGCCGTCGAAGCCGCCGTCCGCGAAGGCTGGGATGCCTTCATCGGACCGGAAGGCACTTTCATCGGCATGAAGGGCTTCGGCGCTTCCGGCCCGGTGAAGGACGTTTACAAGCATTTCGGCATTACCGCCGACGCCGTCGTTGCGGCCGCGGAAGCAAAGCTTTAATGAGGGCGCCTTGAGGCGCTCTCCATCTCCTCAATTCCAGGCCCCTTCTATCGGGCTCTATTCTATCGGGAGTGAATGAACATGACAGTCAAGGTTGCCATTAACGGCTTCGGCCGCATCGGCCGCAACGTCCTGCGCGCTATCGTCGAATCCGGCCGCACCGACATCGAAGTCGTCGCCATCAACGATCTCGGCCCCGTCGAAACCAACGCCCACCTGCTGCGCTACGACTCGATCCACGGCCGCTTCCCGGCAACGGTGAAGGTCGAGGGTGACACGATCATCGTCGGCAACGGCAAGCCGATCAAGGTCACCGCGATCAAGGATCCGGCGACGCTTCCGCACCGCGAACTCGGCGTCGACATCGCCATGGAATGCACCGGCATCTTCACCGCCCGCGACAAGGCCGCCGCTCACCTGACGGCCGGCGCCAAGCGCGTCATCGTTTCGGCGCCTGCAGACGGCGCCGACCTGACCGTCGTCTTCGGCGTCAACCATGACCAGCTCACCAAGGAGCACATGGTCATCTCCAACGCCTCCTGCACCACCAACTGCCTGGTGCCGGTCGTGAAGGTCCTCGACGACGCCGTCGGCATCGACCACGGCTTCATGACGACCATCCACTCCTACACCGGCGACCAGCCGACGCTCGACACGATGCACAAGGACCTGTATCGCGCCCGCGCCGCCGCCCTGTCGATGATCCCAACCTCGACGGGCGCCGCCAAGGCGGTTGGCCTCGTTCTGCCGCATCTGAAGGGCAAGCTCGACGGCACCTCGATCCGCGTTCCGACCCCGAACGTTTCGGTCGTCGACTTCAAGTTCGTCTCCAAGAAGGCGACCACGGTCGGCGAAATCAACGAAGCCATCCAGGCTGCGGCGAACGGCAAGCTGAAGGGCATCCTCGGCTATACCGACGAGCCGCTGGTCTCGCGTGACTTCAACCACGACAGCCACTCCTCGATCTTCGCGACCGATCAGACCAAGGTCATGGAAGGCAACTTCGTGCGCGTCCTGTCCTGGTACGACAACGAATGGGGCTTCTCCAGCCGCATGTCCGACACGGCAGTGGCTTTCGCCAAGCTCATCTGAGCGCCTGACGAACGACTGATTGCAAGCGGCCCGGGAAACCGGGCCGTTTTGTTATAGGCACCGCGCCAGATCGACTGCGAAACCTGCTATGGTGCACTAGGCCCTGAACCGCATCGCCGGCCGGGGAAGATAGGGAGAGATGGATGGATTACTTTACCGTTGAGATCGCTGGCCGCGCCATTGCCAGCTTTCGCTCGAAAAACCACGAGGAAGCGACGCATTTCTTCGAGGCGGAAGATTTTCGCGACGACCTGACGATCCTGGAGTCCGAGGGCAAGCCGCTGTGGGACCGCAGGGCCGCTCTCAGCCTGCGCAAGGCGACCGCAGAGGAAGCCAGCGAAGTCGAGCACGCCTATGAATTCGACGATGATCCGCAACGAACCATCGATGACGAATTCGTCGTTTTCCTGGTTCCGGTCGAGGATCTGACCGACGAGAGCGAAGACACCGAAGACTGACAGTCAATCTGCATCGTTTTCGGCTTTGAAAGCCGCTTCGAAGCGACGGGGCGATGTGTCCGCAAGGATAGAATCACGGGTTGGCAATCCGCTGGCCAAACGTGATAGATTGAGAGATGCATAACGCTGCACAATGGCTGAAATGATCCAAGCGGAGGCGATCAATGGCAGGGGCGCAAAAACGCTTGTCCCACACCACCCTCAAGCGGCGGCAGCGGTTTCATCCCAAGCGGGACGTCCGACCTGCCGTGCTGGCAAAGGCTGATCGGCTGGTGATCCGGGTTGCCGCGGCCATCGGTCTCTCGTTTCTCGCCGTCACTATACTTCAGGCAGTGTTGGGATAGCGCCGATCCGCGGCTGCAATTCCTTTCTTCCGTAATTGGACAAGACGAAGGGGCCGCGTGAAAGCAGAAGCGCGCCCTATCCTGTCGCGGCTTGCAGATACCCGCAGGAAAAATCGGTCTTCCTGCCTTTCGCCCTGCTCTCGCCTGATTTTCTTATACATTCTTTATAGAGAATTTCTCCCGTAGCATTCCGTGTCGGTTGGCCGTCCGGCAGCCGTTCAGCAGCATGATGCAGCATCGCGACGAGGTTAAGCCGCAAGGCCTACCCTTCTCTGACGTTTTGCCGTTTACTGATGGGCCGCCGCGCGTGAAGAGGGGTTGGATGAAGACGGGGCGGCCTGACCTGGCCGTACTCGCGAAGCAGTCGATGGAAAGGGGTGGGCATGGAAGCGTTCTATATCGTGGTGCTGGTCTCGACGGCGCTCGTGCTTCTTGCCGCTTTTTCAAGCCTGCTCGCCTTTCGGTTCGGCGCGCCCCTCCTGCTGCTTTTCCTGATGATCGGCCTTGCCGCCGGCGTCGACGGCCTCGGCATCGAGTTCAGCAACAATTACCTCGCCTATATCCTTGGCTCCATTGCGCTGGCCGTTATCCTCTTCGATTCCGGCTTCGGCACGCCGATGCAGGCCTTCCGGCTTGCGGCCGTGCCCTCTCTGGCGCTCGCCTCGGTCGGCGTGCTGATTACCGCCTCGCTCTTTGCCGTCGCCGCCATGTGGCTCTTGAATTTCACCTGGCTGGAAGGCCTGCTGCTCGGCTCGATCGTCGCCTCGACGGATGCCGCAGCAGTTTTCTTCCTGCTGCGCATCGGCGGCATCAATATCCGCGACAAGGTGCGCTCGACGCTGGAGGTCGAGTCCGGCACCAACGATCCGATGGCGATCTTCCTGAGCATCGCCCTTGTCGAAGTGCTGGCGAGCGGCGAGCGTTACGCCGGCATCAATATCGGCATGCTCGCCATGTTCGTTCAGCAGATGGGCCTCGGCGTCATTCTCGGCCTGCTCGGCGGCATGATGATCGTGCTGATCGTCAGCAAGCTCGACACCGACCGCGGCCTGACGCCGATCTTCGTGCTGGCGCTCGCCCTGCTGGTCTTCTCCTTCACCGGCGCGGTCGGCGGCAGCGGCTTCCTCGCCGTCTATGTCGCCGGCATTTACGCCGGAAACCGCAAGATGCAGGCGATCGGCACCATCAAGCGTTTCCAGGACGGCATGACCTGGCTGGCGCAGATCATCATGTTCCTGGTGCTCGGCCTGCTCGCCACGCCATCGCAATTTCCCGTCATCATCGTGCCGGCCATTCTGCTTGCCCTCTTCCTGATCTTCATCGCCCGACCCTTGGCGATCTGGCTGTCGCTGCTCCCCTTCGACTACACGCAGCAGGAGATCGGCTTCGTTGCCTGGGTCGGCCTGCGCGGCGCCGTCTCCATTCTGCTTGCCATCATGCCGATCCTGGGCGGCCTGGAAAACGGCCAGATCTATTTCAACACGGCCTTCATCATCGTGCTGGTCTCGCTGCTCGTGCAGGGCTGGACGATCAAACCCGTTGCCAAGAAGCTCGGCCTGATCATTCCGCCGCGCATCGGCGCGGTCGACAAGGTCGAGGTCGACCTGCCGGGTGCAGCCAACCACGAACTGCTTTCCTACCGCGTCATCAAGGATAGCCCGGTGCTGCGCGGCGAGCGCATTCCGCGCTGGGCAACCCCTTCCCTCGTCATCCGTGACGGCAAGTCGATGCGCTATCAATATGCCGGGCGGCTGCGGGAGCACGATCTCGTCTATCTCTTCATCGTGCCGAGCTACTCCCGTCTGCTCGACCGGCTCTTTGCCAGCCGTGCGCCGGTGGATGAGGACGACGCCGAATTCTTCGGCGCCTTCGCGCTCTCGCCCGCCCGCCCGGCCGCCGATCTCGACGCCGCCTATGGCCCCGGCCTGCTCAACGAATCCGAAAAGGGCCTGACCATCGCCGAACTGATGCGGCAGCGCCTTGGCGGCAAGGCCGATTATGCCGACCGCGTCCGCCTCGGTTCGATCATCCTGATCGTCCGCGATCTCGACGAGCACGACCACGTCACCTCCGTCGGCATGTCGCTCGAGGCGGTCGAACCGGCAATCACCCTGCCGATCTTCATTAACCTCAAGGACATCATCCAGCGCATCCGCGACCGGCTGAAGGGACGCCGGAGGCGAGAAGCCGCAGCCTCCGAAGCCGCTCCGAAAGCAGCCGCCGGACGCGACGACGGCACACACGAAAACGGTCGCTGAACGCCTTGCGTCTCGAATGATCCTTGCTATGGTCGGCGCAATTTCCGCCAACCAAGACTGGATCTCCCCATGCCTTCCTTCAAAACCCTCGACGATCTCACTGACATCCGCGGCAAGCGCGTTCTCGTCCGCGTCGATCTCAACGTCCCGGTCAAGGACGGCAAGGTCACCGATACGACGCGCATCGAGCGTGTGGCGCCGACGATCCTCGAACTGTCCGAGAAGGGCGCCAAGGTGATTCTGCTGGCCCATTTCGGCCGGCCGAAAGATGGCCCTTCGCCGGATCTGTCGCTGTCGCTGATCGCCCCTTCGGTCGAGGAAGTGCTAGATCATGCCGTGTCGACGGCCTCCGACTGCATCGGCGAGGCTGCAGCCTCCGCCGTCGCCGCGATGAATGACGGCGATATACTGCTTCTGGAAAACACCCGCTTCCACAAGGGCGAGGAAAAGAACGATCCCGACTTCACCAAGGCGCTCGCCGCCAACGGCGACATCTATGTCAACGACGCCTTCTCCGCCGCCCACCGCGCCCATGCCTCGACCGAAGGCCTCGCCCACCACCTGCCGGCCTATGCCGGCCGCACGATGCAGGCCGAGTTGGAGGCGCTGGAAAAGGGCCTTGGCGATCCCGCCCGCCCTGTTGTGGCAATCGTCGGCGGCGCCAAGGTCTCCACCAAGATCGACCTCCTGATGAACCTCGTGAAGAAGGTCGATGCACTGGTCATCGGCGGTGGCATGGCCAATACCTTCATTGCCGCC
Organism: Rhizobium sp. BT03; assembly: GCF_030053155.1. Classification (NCBI taxonomy): domain Bacteria; kingdom Pseudomonadati; phylum Pseudomonadota; class Alphaproteobacteria; order Hyphomicrobiales; family Rhizobiaceae; genus Rhizobium; species Rhizobium sp. BT03. Next base: position 3,467,829 of record NZ_CP125640.1, on the reverse strand, counting down.
CGCGGCACCAATGTCGGCAAATCGCTCTGCGAGCATGACCTCGCCGAAACCGCCAAGCAGATCATGATCGAAGCCGCGACATCAGGCTGCGCCATCATTCTGCCGGAAGACGGCGTGATTGCCCGCGAATTCAAGGCGGGTGCCGCCAACGAGACAGTCGATATCGAGGCCATTCCGGCCGATGCCATGGTGCTCGACGTCGGCCCGAAATCCATCCAGGCCATCAACGGCTGGATCGAGCGCGCCTCCACTCTCGTCTGGAACGGCCCGCTTGGCGCCTTCGAGATCGAGCCCTTCGATGCCGCGACCGTCGCTGCCGCGAAATACGCCGCTGGCCGCACCGCCGCCGGCAAGCTCACCTCCGTTGCCGGCGGCGGCGACACCGTCTCGGCGCTGAACCATGCCGACGTTGCCGACGATTTCACCTATGTCTCCACAGCCGGCGGCGCTTTCCTGGAATGGATGGAAGGCAAGGAGCTTCCCGGCGTCGCCGTCCTCAACGCCGGCCGGTAACTGCCTGCGCATCGGCCCGATATTTGGGCCGATGCCTCTGTTTGAAATGCTGCCGCGTCCTTTGCGCGCCGAACAGGGCGCGCAGCGCCGCCAGCCCGATTTGACAGGTTTTACATGTGGATAGACCGCGGCGGCGAAGGGCCTTCCGCGGTCTTTTGCTCACGGGCTGGAAAAAATCCCATTTTTTCAAACGATTGAATTGATTTCAATCGTTTCAGTGGCTTAGGCTTCCATTTTCCTCTCTATAAACTTCTGTTATCGCCGTCCTATATTCTTAACGCCGATGTTTAACGCTGTGGAGAGATCGAATGAGCGAACGACTGGAAGACATTGCTGTGCAGATGGTTGCGGGCGGCCGAGGACTGCTTGCTGCCGATGAATCGACCTCCACCATCAAGAAGCGTTTCGACACGATCAATCTCGAATCGACCGAAACCAGCCGCCGCGATTACCGCGAGATGCTCTTCCGCTCCGACGAGGCGATGAAGAAATATATCTCCGGCGTCATCCTGTTCGAAGAGACGCTCTACCAGAAGGCCGCCGACGGCACGCCTTTCGTCGAGATCATCCGCGCTGCCGGTTCCATTCCCGGCATCAAGGTCGACACCGGCGCCAAGCCGATGGCCAAATTTCCCGGCGAAACCATCACCGAAGGCCTCGACGGCCTCGGCGAACGCCTTGCCAAATATTATGAAGCCGGCGCCCGCTTTGCCAAATGGCGCGGCGTCATCGCCATCTCGTCGTCGCTGCCGACCCGCGGCTCGGTCCGCGCCAACGCTCAGGCGCTTGCCCGTTATGCCGCCCTCTGCCAGGAAGCCAAGATCGTGCCGATCGTCGAGCCGGAATGCCTGATGGACGGCAAGCCGGGCGACCACAACATCGATCGCTGCGCCGAAGTCACCGAAGCCACGCTGCGCATCGTTTTTGAAGAACTGGCCGATGCCCGCGTCAGCCTCGAAGGCATGATCCTGAAGCCGAACATGGTCATCGACGGCAAGAACGCCCGCAAGGCCTCGGTCGCCGAAGTCGCCGAGCGCACGGTCAAGGTGCTGAAGGCGACCGTTCCGTCCGCGGTTCCCGGCATCGCCTTCCTTTCCGGCGGCCAGACCACCGAAGAAGCAACCGCCCATCTTTCCGCAATCAATGGCCACAACCTTCCCTGGCTCGTCACCTTCTCGTACGGCCGCGCCCTGCAGGACAGCGCGCTCAAGGCCTGGAACGGCAAGCCTGAGAACGTCGCCGCCGGCCAGCGCGAATTCACCCACCGCGCCGAGATGAACAGCCTCGCCGCCAAGGGCAGCTGGAAGAAGGACCTGGAAAAGGCGGCCTGATTTTTGAACTTGGGATTCGGGCGGAGCCGCAACCGTAAGGTTGCGGCTCCTGTCCAATCCCTTAGCCTCCCTCATTCCTGTGCTCGTCACAGGAATCCAGTGCGCCCAAGTCCTTGGGCGCGAAAGACTCTTTTCTCTGAAGTAATGATTCATTCACGGCGCAGACGCGCCGTGGCTGGATTCCTGTGACAAGCACAGGAATGAGGGAGTCCGGAGAGATGTTCTCGTCACCAACGAACAGTAGAGAATTAATACGCGCACTGAAAGCTCCTACCGCTCTCATTGTCACGGCGACAAGAAACCGGCTCGCCTCGCCGAAAAATCGTGATTATCCATAGCAGCCCGCCACAACAGGAGCCGCCATGGACACCCTCTCCTACGTCACCGTCGATGTCTTCACCTCCACCCGTTTCGAGGGCAATCCGCTTGCCGTCATCTCCGATGCGCGGGGCCTGAGCGATGCGGAGATGCAGAGGATCGCCACCGAGTTCAACTATTCCGAAGTCACCTTCGTCCTGCCGCCGGAAAATCCTGAGAATTCCGCCCGCGTGCGCATCTTCACCCCGACGATGGAAATTCCCTTCGCCGGCCATCCGAATGTCGGCACCGCCTATGTGCTCGGCCAGCAGGCGGAGATCTTCGGCAAGCCGGTCGGCGAGAAATTGCGTTTCGAGGAAAAGGCCGGCATCGTCGAAGTCGACCTGAAACGCAGCGGCGGAAAGATCGCGGCCACCGCCATCCGCGCGCCGCAGCCGCTGGCGATCGGCGATGCCATTGCCGAAGAAACCATCGCCCGTTGCGTCTCGCTCGAGCCCGGCGCCATCGTCAAGACCACCCACGCCCCGGTCTTTGCCTCGGTCGGCCTGAACTTCGCCGTGGCCGAAGTGGGCGGGCTTGAAGCGCTGGCCGCCGCCCGCCCGAACCTTGCCGGTTTCCAGGCGGCTGCCGGCCGCCAGACGACGAGCGGCCATGACTTCTCGCTCTTCGTCTATGCCAGAACATCTGAAAATCCGTGGCATCTTCGCGCCCGCATGTTCGCACCGCTCGACAACGTGCCCGAAGACCCGGCAACCGGCAGCGCTTCAGCCGCCCTCGGTGCCTATCTCGTCTCGCTTGCGCCGGAGGCCGATATGAACGCCCGCATCACCATCGAACAGGGCGTCGAGATGGGCCGCCGCAGCGTCATCGCCCTTGATGTCGTGAAATCCAAGGGCATCGTCACCGATGTCGTCATCTCGGGAAGCTGCGTCTTCGTCATGCGCGGAGAAATTATTCTGCAGGACTGACGAGCGCATATCGGCTTACATCAGGAAATCGCGCGAAAGCAGGGCCAATGCCCAGACGCCGAAAGCGATCAGCGCGATCTTCCAGAAATCCATCCGCCGCCGGAGGCCGGGAAGCCCGAGCGGCTTGATCAGCTGTATCGCCATGGCAAGGATGAGCAGCAAGGCTATCAGCTTTGTCATGCTTTATTTTTTCCATTTTTCGGAATGTCACAGGACGGACATCTTTCCGCGCCAACACAGGTGCTTCGCACGCCGTAAAGACATTCCGGGGCACAATCAATCATCTTGAGACTGGGCTGACGCAGGTCATGCCTTATGTCTATTTCAAAATCACAGAGACCGAGTCTGGGGAAATGAAGAGAAACCTTCTGTCCGTCGCCGCGCTGCTTTTTGGCACGCTCTTCCTTTTCATGGGCAACGGCCTGCAGGGCATCCTGCTTCCCGTGCGCGGCAATCTCGAAGGCTACGCCACCACGACGCTTGGCCTGCTCGGCACCTCATGGGCTGGGGGCTTCGTCATCGGCTGCCTGGTGGCGCCGAAGCTGGTGCGCCGCGTCGGCCATGTGCGCGCCTTCTCGGGCTTCATCTCGATCATCGCCATCATCGCCCTGGTCAGCGGCATCATCATCGATCCGATCTGGTGGGTGGTCCTGCGCGCCGTCACCGGCTTCTCGACCGCCGGCACCTCGATGATCATCGAAAGCTGGCTGAACGAGCGGGCCAGCAACGAGAGCCGCGGCGCGATCTTCTCGCTCTATATCGGCATCACGCTGCTCGGCGTCGTCGGCGGCCAGATGATGATCCCGCTCGAGGATGTGCGCACGCCGGTGCTGTTCATGATCTGCGGCATCTTCTATTGCATCGCCATGCTGCCGACGACGCTTTCGACCGCCGCTTCGCCGCAGCCGCTGAAGGCGGTACGCCTCGACCTGCCGGCGCTCTATCGCAATTCGCCGGTCTCCTGCCTCGGCATCCTGCTCGTCGGCATCGCCAACGGCGCCTATGGCACGCTCGGCGCCGTGTTCGGCGCCGGTGCCGGCCTCTCCGATACCAGCATCGCCGTCATGATGAGCGCCACCATCTTCGCCGGTGCCATGATGCAGCTGCCGGCCGGCCGGCTTTCCGATCGCATCGACCGGCGCTATGTGCTCGCCGCCATGTCCGGGATCGCCGCCGTTGCCGGCTTGCTGATCTTCATGCTCCACCCGACATCACCAGCCTTGCTGATCGGGCTCGTCGTCCTTTACGGCGCGGTGGCCAATACGCTCTATCCGATCGCCGTCGCCCACGCGAACGACTTCGCGGCATCGGAGGATTTCGTCAAGGTCTCCGGCGGCCTGCTACTGCTCTACGGCATCGGCACGGTGATCGGCCCGACGATCGGCGGCCCCGTCATGTCGGTGATCACCCCGCATGCGCTTTTCCTCGTCACCGCCATCGCCCACGTGCTGATCACCGTTTACGCCATCATCCGAAGCCGCATCCGCGCCGCCGTCCCGGCCAGCGACCGCGACGCTTACACGACGATCCCGACCGGCACCTCGCCGATGCTGACACCGCAAAGCATGTCGCTTGCCGATCGCGGCAGCGGCAAACCTGCAGAAACCGGCAAACCTTCTGAAGCGGGGAAGTCTCCCGAAAGCAGCGATCCTGCTGTAAAGTTCGGCTAAGCAATTTCAGGAAAAGTGCGAAGCAGTTTTCCGTCCGGAATTGCGATAAAGCAAAAAAGCTAGAGCGGTTCTGCGCTTCTATGAAGAGCTGAATCGCTCTAGAGCGCGGCGCGATCTTTCAGCTTCGCTCCCGCGCTTTGGGTCTTTATGTTCGAGGCAGCAAAGGAGGAACCCATGAGCTTCATCGATGACGACCGGCCGCAGAAGAAGACCGCCCACGAGATCGGCGCCGATCTCTCCATGCTTTCGGTCGACGAGCTGAAGGCGCGGGTGGATTTGCTGAAGGCGGAGATCGCCCGCCTCGAAGCCGAGGCCGCCCGCAAGGCCTCCGGGCGGCAGGCGGCGGAAGGCTTCTTCCGCTCGTGAGCCGATAACCCCCGAAAAACAAGGCCATAGGCGGATAAATGAGCCCGCCTCAAGTCTTGCTTCGGCACAATGTTAATAAAATATTAAGCTTTATAAGGTATTACTGTACTCATCCAGATTTTCTCTGGATTTCAGACAGTTTTCCAAGCGGTGAATTGGTCTGATTTTTCTCCCTGTTTTACCTTGAGAGCCGCTTTTGCGGCTCTTCTTTTTCCTTGTGCCCGGCGCATTTCCACGAAACTGTGGAGATTAACCCTTTCTTAAGAAACGGCTTGCGCAATTGGGCTAATGATACCATCTTAAAGACATAAAGACCGGGCTCCGAAACTTTTCCGTCGGTGCTGGCGTTACCTGACCATAAAGTAGCTGCGTGCAAACAGGGACTATTGCGATGTCGGAAGTTGGATTGAACACGATCAGTTTTGCAGGCCGCGCTGCTGCATCCTCGCAGTTCAAGGCACTTTATGCGGAAGGCATGTCGCTGGTCGAAGAGACCGCCGCCTATCTCGACGGCCAGGGCCGCGCCGCCTCCAAGGTTCTGCCGCGGATGGCCTCGGTTCTCTACGCCGCGGAATCGATGCGTCTCACCACCCGTCTCATGCAGATGGCCTCCTGGCTGCTGCTGCAGCGCGCCGTCAATAACGGCGAAATGTCCCGTGACCAGGTGCTGGCCGAGAAGAACAAGGTTCGCCTCGACGGCTTCAACGTCGACCGCGCCGCGCCCGGCTGGGGCGACCTGCCGGAATCCTTCCGCGACCTCGTCGAGCGCTCGCTCCGTCTGCAGAACCGCATTGCCCTGCTCGACCGCGAGATATATCGCCCGTCCGAAGCCGTGATCGTTCACGATAATCAGAACAGCGTCCAGGCCCAGCTTTCGCTGCTGCAGACTGCCTTCGGCAACAACTGACCAGATCTGCGGGAATTCCATACAAACCGGCCGCGTCCGACGCGGCCGGTTTTTCTTTGCCTGAAAACGCCGCCTCCCGAACCACGCAAAAAAGCCCGGCAAAACCGGGCTCTTTTCGAATTCCGTCGGGCAGAAGCGACTAAAGCATGTCGCGCAAAAGTGTGCAGCGGTTTTGCGGCAACGACATGCGCAAAAACGAAGAGCTAAAGCGCGAGAAGCGCGCTTTAGAGGCCGAGGCCGCCGAAACGCTTGTTGAACTTGGAAACGCGGCCGCCGCGGTCCATGAGCTGCTGGTTGCCGCCGGTCCAGGCCGGGTGCGACTTGGAATCGATTTCGAGGTTCATGACGGCGCCTTCCGAACCCCAGGTCGAGCGGGTTTCGTATTCGGTGCCATCGGTCATGACCACCTTGATCATGTGATAGTCGGGATGGATGCCTGCCTTCATAACAATCTTCCTGCGATACCGGAGTTCAATTTGCCGCATGCAGTTGCGGCCACCGAACCGATTGAATAAATGAAGCCGCAGTCGTGATGGCTACGGCTTCCCATTAGGATGGCGTGCCTATACATGAAGGGCGCTTAGATAACAAGAGCCAACAGGCCGCATTGCGCGGGTCCTGAGGGTGATCGGAGACGATTTGGCAGAGCAGGCACGGGCTGAGGAAAACAAAAGGCGGTCGCTACGGCCGCTCGGCAGGCTGACGCCCTACGTCATGCGTTATCGCGGCCTGGTGGCCGGTGCGCTGACGTCGCTGGCGCTTGCCGCCATCACCTCGCTGGCGCTGCCGCTCGCCGTGCGTCGCATGATCGATCACGGCTTCACCCAGTCCGACGGCCGCTTCATCAACAGCTACTTCGCCATGCTGATGATCATGGCCGTCGTTCTCGCGGTCGCAAGCGCGTTGCGCTATTATTTCGTCATCACCATCGGCGAGCGCATTGTCGCCGATCTTCGCCGCGACGTCTTTTCCCATGTGACGCGGCTGTCGCCCTCCTTCTTCGACGTCAACCAGTCCGGCGAGATCGTCTCGCGCCTGACCGCCGATACGACGCAGATCAAATCCGCCGTCGGCGCCACGGCCTCGGTGGCGCTCAGAAACCTCATCCTCTGTATCGGCGCGATGGGTATGATGATCGTCACCTCGCCGAAGCTTTCGAGCCTCGTCATCGGGGCGATCCCGCTGATCGTCTTCCCGCTCGTCGCTTTCGGCCGCTCCGTGCGCAAGCGCTCCCGCGCCGCCCAGGATACGCTCGCCGATGCCTCCGCCTTCGCCAACGAGACGATCGCCGCGACCCGCACCGTCCAGGCATTCAACGGCGAGGATGCGGCAGCGACGCGCTACGGCACCGCCGTCGAATCCGCCTATGAGGCGGCCCGCGCCGCCATCCGCTCGCGCGCGCTGCTCACCGGGATCGCCATCACGCTGATCTTCGGCAGCGTCGTCGCCGTGCTCTGGGTCGGCGCCCACAGCGTCCTTGCCGGCACGCTTTCGGCCGGCACGCTCGGCCAGTTCCTGCTCTACGCCGTCATCTCCGCCGGTTCGCTGGGCGCGCTGTCGGAGGTCTGGGGCGAACTCTCGCAGGCAGCCGGTGCCGCCGACCGGCTGACCGAGCTTCTCGACGAAATCTCGCCGATATCAGCCCCCGCCAGTCCGCAGGCCCTTCCGTCGCCCAGCCTTGGCCGCGTCGAATTTTCCGGCGTGCATTTTGCCTATCCCTCGCGCCCCGGCAAATCGGCGCTGCATGGCTTGAGCTTCACCATTGCGCCAGGCGAGACCGTTGCTATCGTCGGCCCCTCCGGCGCCGGCAAGAGCACCGTCTTTTCGCTGCTGCTGCGCTTTTACGATCCGCAGCAGGGCAGCGTGAAGATCGATGGCGTCGACGCGCAGCTGACGACGCCCGACGAATTGCGCCGGCGCATTGCCATCGTGCCCCAGGATGTCACCATCTTTGCCGCCTCGATTCATGACAACATCGCCTTCGGCCGTCCCGGAGCCTCGCGTGACGAGATTCGCGCCGCAGCCCTTGCGGCCCAGGCCGATGAATTCATCACGCGGCTGGATCAGGGTTATGAGACCGAGGTCGGCGAACGCGGCATTACCCTCTCCGGCGGCCAGCGCCAGCGCATCGCCATCGCGCGCGCCATCCTGAAGAACGCGCCCGTGCTGCTGCTCGACGAGGCGACGTCGGCGCTCGACGCCGAAAGCGAGACGCTGGTGCAGAAGGCGCTCGACGGCCTTGTCGACGGCCGCACGACGCTCGTTATCGCCCATCGCCTGGCAACGGTGTTGAAGGCCGACCGCATCCTCGTCATGGATCAGGGCCGCGTCGTCGAGGAGGGCACCCATCAGAGCCTGATCCGCCACGGCGGCATCTATGCGCGGCTGGCGCGGCTGCAATTCGACGCCGCCAACGAAGACGTGCTCGCTGGCGCGAAATAGGCGGCCATCCGCTGCTGCGCCGATAGCGACTAAAGTCTCATCCGTCACGCACCTCCCCGCGGTTGTCTTTCGCGCCTCCCGCCCTAACCTCTTCATGCCCCCGGGTAGGGGATGGCTATTGAAATCCTTGGGAGGAGATAGGAATGGCGCCTTTCGATATGACGCGACGCGCGGGCCTTGCGCTCGGTTTCGGTGTGCTTGCGGCCTTTGCATCAGGCACGTCTGCCGCTGCTGCGGATTTTCCCGATCATGCGATCACCATGGTCGTGCCCTTCGCGGCCGGCGGCTCGACCGATGTCGTTGCCCGCATCGTCGCCCAGAAAATGTCGGAGGATCTCGGCCAGCAGGTGATCGTCCAGAACGTCGCCGGCGCCGGCGGCAATCTCGGCGCCGGTAACGTCGCCCGCGCCGAACCTGACGGCTACACCATTCTGATGGGCACGGTCGCAACCCACGCGCTCAATCCGCTGATCCTCAAATCGACCCCCTATGATCCCGAGAAGGACTTCGCGCCGGTCTCGCTGCTCGTCGTCGTGCCGAACGTGCTGGTCGTCAATCCGGAATTGCCGGCAAAGACCGTGCCGGAGCTGATCGCGCTGCTGAAGGCCGAGCCCGAAAAATACAGCTATGCCTCGTCGGGCAACGGCACGCCGCTGCATCTGTCCGGCGAATTGTTCAAGTCCATGGCGGGCGTCAGCATGCAGCATATTCCCTATAAGGGTGCCGGCCCGGCCTTGAACGACGTCATCGGCAATCAGGTGCCCATCATGTTCGACAACCTGCCCTCGTCATCGAGCCACATCAAGGCCGGCACCTTGCGGGCGTTGGCAGTGACCACGGCCAAGCGCGCGTCCTCCTTCCCCAATGTGCCGACGGTCGCAGAGTCAGGCATACCGGGCTATGAAACCTATACCTGGAATGCGCTTTTCGCCCCGGCCAAGACGCCGAACGAGGTGGTGATGCGTCTCAACGCCTCGGCCAACAAGGCGCTCAAAGACCCCGCCGTTGCCGAGCGGATGAAGGAATTCAGCGCCACCATCGTCGGCTCGACGCCGGATGAACTCGCCGCCCATGTGAAGGCCGAGCTCGCCAAATGGGGACCGGTGGTCAAGGGCGCGAACATCCAGATGGAGTGACGGCGGCGGCGCAGGCCCCTCCGGTTGCAGCCGCGGGAAACGGCGACAATTGGACGCTAGAACAGGATGATTTTAGGCCGGTTGGCCTAAAATCTGAATCCTTTTCTAAATTAAAAAGCTAGAGCATGATGTTGTCCAAAAACCGCGCGCACTTTTCGGCATCATGCTCTAAGCAGCCAATTCTAATTAAGGTAGTGGAAAAGCTCGCCATTTTGATCTAGCCTCGCTGACGCTGATGGTTGCAATTCAGCGTTTCGGGAGACATCCATGTATAAATTCGAAGTTTATAAGGATAAATCAGGCGAGTTCCGCTTCCGCTTCAAGGCATCGAACGGCGAAACCATGTTCCTTTCCGAAGGCTACAAGGCGAAGGCGTCCGCCATGAGTGCCATCGAATCGATCAAGAAGAACACGCCGGGCGCCGACGTCGTCGACCAGACGAAGGCTGAAGCCTGAGCAGAATGGCAGCGGCGGCTTGAATGCCGCCCCTGCCCCCCCGCGCGCCCTGAGCAGCGCCGGTACCCTTGAGCCCGCCCGGCCTGGTCGCTTGTCATTTTCGGCGACATTTTTCTTTTTCGCATATTTTTTCGAAAGCCATGTCGAAACGACCCGTCGCCGCGCCTCATTGTATCGGAACGGCGGAACCGTTCTGCCGGGCCTCTCAGCTTTCGGGATATCGGCCCCCGATATCGGATGCCCGGATCAACGCCACAACGAGATCAGGAGTTTTCCATGCAATATGCTCTCATCATTCGTGAAGCCGCCGAGGACTTCGCCAACCGCAGCGATCCCGCCTATCGCGACGGCTGGGTCGCCTACAGCAAGGCGCTTGCCCAGGCGGGGATCATGACCGGCGGCGCCGGGTTGACGGCGCCGGAGACCGGCACGGTCGTGCGCCGCAGAGGCGAGGAGCACGACGTTCAGGATGGCCCTTATCCGGAAGGCAAGGAACAGCTCGGCGGCTTCTATCTGATCGACGTTCCCGACATCGACACCGCGCTGGAATGGGCGACCCGCGTGCCGATCTCCGACAAGGGGTCGGTCGAGGTGCGTCCGCGCCTGCAGATGTGAGGCGGCAATGCCGCCCGATGCCGGACGCGCCGCCGAAAAGGTGGCGCGTCGGTCCTACGGCAAGCTGATCGCCTTCCTCGCCGCTCGCTCGCGTGACGTGCCGGCGGCGGAGGACGCATTGTCGGAAGCGCTGGCTTCGGCCCTTCGCATCTGGCCGGAGCGCGGCGTTCCCGGCAACCCGGAAGCCTGGCTGCTGGTGGCCGCACGCCGCAACCTCATGCAGGCCGCCCGCCGCCGCACCGTCGAGACCAATGCGCAGACGACGATAATGGTGGCCTTCGAGGAAGCGGAGGAACGCATGAACGCGGCCGGCAACGCCGTCTTTCCCGATGAGCGGCTGAAGCTGCTGTTTGCCTGTACCCATCCCGCCATCGACAGCTCCGTACATACGGCGCTGATGCTGCAGACCGTTCTCGGCATCGAGGCGAGAACCATCGCACGGGCCTTCGTCGTTTCGCCTGAAGCGATGAGCCAGCGGCTGGTGCGGGCCAAGGCGAAGATCCGCGATGCCGGCATTCCCTTCGCCGTCCCGCCTCGTCCCGCTCTGCCGGAGCGGCTCGCCGCCGTGCTTTCGGCGATCTACGCCGCCTATGGGCTCGGATGGGACGGTCTCGACGGCGAGGAGGAACGCCATTCGCTTGCCGGCGAGGCGATCTGGCTCGGCCGCGCGCTGCTGGCGGTGCTGCCGGACGAACCGGAAGCGATCGGCCTGCTGTCGCTGATGCTTCACTGCGAGGCCCGCCGCAACGCCCGGCGCGACTGTGACGGCCGCTATGTGCCGCTGGACGAACAGAATACGGCGGCTTGGAACGCGATGATGATCGCCGAGGCGGATGCGCTGCTGCGCAAGGCCGGAGGTTTCGATCGCTTCGGTCCCTTTCAGTGCCAGGCTGCGATCCAGTCCGTGCATGCGGCGCGCCGGCTTTCGGGAGCGACCGACTGGCAGGCGCTGACGACACTCTACGCGGCGCTGGTGACGATAAAACCCACGCTCGGCGCACATGTCGCCCAGGCTGCGGTACTCGGCAGGGCCTTGAGCGCTGCCGCCGGCCTGGAGCGGCTCGACAGGCTCGATCCGCGCGAGGTTGCGGCCTATCAGCCCTATTGGGCCGTGCGCGCCTTTCTTCTGGCACGAGCCGGTGACGATGCCGCAGCAGTCGACGCCTACATGACGGCGATCGGCCTCAGCGACAGCCCCGCCGTGCGCGATTTTCTCGCCGACCGGCTGAAAGAGGCGCGGCAAGCCACGCCGGGCTGATTATTTCTCGGTCAGCTTCAGCTCGATGCGACGGTTGGTGGCCCGCGCATCCGGCGTTTCGCCGGGCGCGATCGGCTGGAACTCGCCGAAGCCGGCGGCAACGAGCCGGTCGGCCGGCACGCCCTGGCCGATCAGGAACTTGACGACCGAAATCGCACGTGCCGAGGAGAGCTCCCAATTGTCGCGATAGCGGCCCGTCCCGGCAAGCGGCACATTATCGGTATGGCCGTCGACACGCAGCACCCAGTTGATCTCCGGCGGAATTTCCTTGGCGAGATCGAGAAGGGCGGCGGCGAGTTTGCCCATCTCGGTCTGCCCCTCCGGGTTGAGATCGGCGCTGCCCGAGGGAAACAGCACTTCCGATTGGAAGACGAAACGGTCGCCGACGATGCGGATATTCTCGCGGTCCGAAAGGATCTCGCGCAGGCGGCCGAAGAAGTCGGAGCGGTAGCGGTTCAGCTCCTGCACGCGCGCGGCGAGCGCAACGTTGAGGCGGCTGCCGAGATCGGCGATCTTGGTCTGCGAGACCCGGTCTTTCTCCTCCGAAGCCTGAAGCGCCGCTTCGACGGCGGCGATCTGGCTGCGAAGCGCTGCGATCTGCTGGTTCAGCAGCTCGACCTGGCTCAGCGCCCGCTCGCTGACCTGTTTCTGCTCGTCAAGCTCCTGTGTCATCGCGCCGATCCGCTTCTGCGCCGCGTCCTGGCCGCCCGACCCGGCATTCAGCAGCGCCTGCAGCCGCGAGCGATCGCCCTCGGCACTGGCAAGCGAGGCCTGCAGATTGGCGACCGAATCCTGGAGGTCCTGATTGCTGCCCTTTTCGAGCGCAAGAAGCTGCGTCAGCTCGTTGATCTGGCTGTTGAGGCGACTGAGCACCTCATCGCGTCCTGTTATTTCGCGGCTGAGGATGAATTGCCCGACGACGAAAACCGTCAGCACGAACATGATCGAGATGAGCAGCGTCGACAGCGCATCGACGAAGCCCGGCCAATAATCCACGCTGCGTTCGCGGCGCCGGTTGCGGGCAAGAGCCATGGCTTACTTGCCCTCGCTCTTTTCTGCGTGGCTGGCGCGGTCGCGCACGCGCTCGCTCCGCTCGCCCGTGCGCTCCTGCATGCCGATGCGTTCGGCCAGCCGGTCTAGCGTGCGGCGCACCGCCTTGGCCTCGTCCTGCTGCGCCTCGATCCAGTCGCGCAGCATCTGCTGCTCGTTGCGCATGTTCTTGACCAGGCCCTGAATGCCTTCGGCAAGGCTCGCCATGGCGGCGACGGAGCGCTGGCTGCCGGCGCCTCCTTCCTCGGAGACCTTGCGCAGATAATCGGAGAGCGCGCGCATATCGTCGGAGGAAGCGCCGGAAACAGCGTCGAGGGCCGGCGCCAGGTCGGAACCGACATCGGTGACCGAGGACAGCCAGTTTTCCAGCTCCATGTAAAAACGGTTCTGCGCGCGGCCGGCCTGAAGATCGAGGAAGCCGAGAATGAGCGAACCGGAAAGGCCGAGCAGCGAGGATGAGAAGGCCTGGCCCATGCCCGAAAGCGGCGTGGAAAGCCCTTCCTTCAGCGCCGAGAGCACGTCCCCCGTGCCGTTCGAGCCGGCATCGAGCGACTGGATGACCATGCTGATCGAACCGATCGTGCCGATCAGGCCCCAGAAGGTGCCGAGCAGGCCGAGGAAAACCAGGAGGCCGATCAGGTAGCGCGAGACATCCCGCGATTCGTCGAGGCGGGTGGCGATCGAATCGAGAATCGAGCGCAACGCCGTCGTCGACAGCGCCACCGAGGACTTGCGGCTGCCGATCAGAGCCCGCATCGGTGCGAGCAGCCGCGGATTGCGGTTGACCTTGTCGGCGCTGCCGGCGGCGCGGAACGAGTTGAACCAGCGCACTTCGGGGCGAAGCGCCAGCACATGGTTGAAAACAAGAATGATTCCGACTGCGAGAACGCCGACGATCAGACCGTTGAGGCCCGGATTGTGCATGAAGGCGGTCTGCGTCTGCCGGAAGAGGATGGCGGCGATAAAGCCGACGATGACGAGGAAAAGCAGCATCGTCCAGAGGAAGGGCATGGGGCTCGAAAGCCTGTAGGCATAACCGCCGGCCGTCTTTTCGGTGGAGCCGATCTCCGCCACATTCACATTTTCCATAGGGTCCGCTGCCTCCGGAGTCATTGCTGGCGGAGACTAGAGCAACATTGTGCCGAATTGAAGTATGCCGAGGCGAAAACCGTGACTTTACAACAGCCGGATTTTCCTTCGCTTACTTGGCGGGGATCGGCCGCTTGACGACTTCGATCAGCGCCTTGTGGATGGCTTCGTTGCCTGCGACGATCGCGCCGCTTTCCAGAATCGCCGTCCCACCATCCCAATCGGTGGCGAACCCGCCGGCTTCGCGGATGAGCAGAATGCCGGCTGCCATGTCCCACGGCGCAAGCTCGGCTTCCCAGAAACCATCGAAACGCCCGGCGGCGACATAGGCGAGATCGAGCGTCGGCGATCCCAAGCGGCGAATACCCGCGACTTCGCCCATCACGTGGCGAAGCTCGACCAGAAACTTGCCATGATTGCGCTTGCCGAGCGCCGGTACACCGCAGCCGATGACACAATCCGAGAGTACGCGGCGCGCGGCGACGCGCAGGCGCCGGTCGTTGAGGAAGGCGCCGCCGCCGCGCTCGGCGGTATAGAGTTCGTCGGTCGCCGGATTGAAGATGACTGCGGCGACGATCTCGCCGTTACGCTCGAGCGCGATCGAGACGGCGAAGGCCGGGATGCCATGCAGGAAGTTCGTCGTGCCGTCGAGCGGGTCGACGATCCAGCGATGCGCGCCGTCCGTGCCCTTGATCTCTTCGCTTTCCTCGCCGAGGAAGCCATAGGTGGGGCGCGCCTTGAGCAGCTCTTCCCGGACGATCTTTTCAGCCTTTCGGTCGGCCGTGGAAACGAAATCGCCCGGTCCCTTGACGGAAACCTGCAGATTCTGCACTTCGCCGAAATCACGTCCCAGCGATTTTCCTGCCTTGAGGGCAGCCTGAACCATGACATTGAGAAGAGCTGAACGGGCCATCGGCGCATTTCCTTGGGACTGATACGGGACGCGCGCTGCCAGGGGCGGGAAATGTCCCTGAACATGCATGACAGGCAGCGCTGCAAAGATTGGCGGCCTCAAGACCACAAAATCAGGGAAATTTCAAGGGCCGCCGCGCATGGCTGCCATCCTCTGCCGGAAACCGGGATCGATACCGGACTATCGGGCAAACAGTCTCAGAACTTCTGCTGCGTCATCATCACTTCGCGGGCGATCTGATCGAGCGGCAGGATACGGTCGACGCCGCCCTTGGCGATCGCCTCCTTCGGCATGCCGAAAACAACCGAACTCGCCTCGTCCTGCGCCACCGTATAGGCGCCGGCCTGATGCATTTCCAGCATGCCGCGCGCACCATCGTCACCCATGCCGGTCATGATGATGCCCATGGCGTTCGAGCCGGCCGAGCGCGCCGCCGAACGAAAGAGCACGTCGACGGAAGGCCGGTGCCGCGACACCAGCGGCCCGGTTTTCACGCTCACATAATAGCGCGCACCCTGGCGTTCGAGCAGCATGTGCTTGTCGCCTGGCGCGATCAGCACATGGCCGCGCAGCACGGGATCGCCGTCGACGGCCTCCTTGACCTCGACCTCGCAGAGCCCGTTCAGCCGCTTGGCAAAGGCGTCGGTGAATCTCTCCGGCATATGCTGGACGATCACCATGCCGGGCGCATTGGCCGGCAATTCCTCCAGAAATTCACGCAGCGCCTCCGTGCCGCCGGTGGAGGCGCCGACGCAAACGACCATCTCGGTGGTCTTCGCCATTGCCTGCCCGGTCGGCGGCGGCAGCATCGCATCCGCCGTCAGCTTCTTGGCCGGCCCGTCGGCCGAAGCCGAGCGAATGGTGCCGGCGGCGCGCCGCACGGTGGTAAGCCGTGCATGCGAGGCGCTCTTGACGATTTCGCGGATACGCATGGCATCTTCGGCGAGGCCGTCGGCGGCCCCGATCTTCGATTTCAGAATGACGTCGACGGCGCCGGCCTCCAGCGCCTGGATCAGCGTTTGCGAACCCGCTTCCGTCAGCGACGAGCACATCACGACGGGGATGGGCCGTTGCGCCATCAGCTTGCGCAGGAAGGTGATGCCGTCCATGCGCGGCATCTCGACGTCGAGCGTGATGACGTCGGGGGTTTCCTCCAGCAGCTTGCGCGCCGCCACGAAGGGGTCGGACGCCACCGCCATGATCTCGATATCGGGATCCTGCTCCAGCACATGCGTCAGTGTCTGACGGATGCTGGCGGAATCGTCGATGATGAGAACGCGGATTTTCTTAGCCATGAAGCCTCTAAATGCGCTGAAACACCGTATTCGAGACCTGCTTCAAAGGCAGGTCGAAGCCGGTGATCGATTCGGAATGGCCGATGAACATGTAGCCGCCCTTCGACAGGCAATCGCAAAGGCGGTTGAGCACGCCGGCCTGGGTCGGCTTGTCGAAGTAGATCAGCACATTGCGGCAGAAGATGACATGCATCGGCTCGCCGATCGGATATTTCTCGTCCATCAGGTTCATGCGGGCAAAGCCGATCCTGCTGCGCAGCTTCGGCGTAATGCGCACCTCCCGCCGGTCCGGCTGCTTGGCCGTCAGCACATATTTGCGCTGCAGATCGCGCGGCACCGGCGCGATGAGATCTTCCGGATAGATGCCCCGGCGCGCGGTCTGCAGCACGTCGGTGGAAAGATCGGTTGCCAGCACGCTGTAGGACACGTCGTTGCGGCCTTCGGTGAATTCCGCCAGCACCATCGCCATCGTATAGGGTTCGGCTCCCGTCGAGCAGGCCGAACTCCAGGTGCGAATGGTGCGAACGCCGCCGTCGGCGATCGCCGGCAATGCCACGCTCTGCATATAGTCGAAATGCTTGGCTTCGCGGAAGAAGTCGGTCTTGTTGGTTGTCACCACGTCGATCAGGTAGACGGTTTCCCGGGCAAGACCGTCTTGATTGAACAGGAAGTCGCAATAATCGTCGAAGGTCGCATGGTTGGTTGCCCGAAGACGGCGCCTCAGCCGCCCCTCGAGCATCGTCAGCTTGGTCGGCGGCATCTTGATGCCGCTATAGTCGTAGATGAACCGGGCAAGCCGCTCGAAATTGCGCTTGCTGATCCGGTCGCCCTGCAATTGGGTTTCCGCTGCTGCCATACTCATAAAACGCAGTACTCCGAATGACGCGGCGGTCAGGCCGCCGATTGCAGTGCAGAGGCGTCCTCGCGCGACAAGAGCCGCGCGAGATCGATGATGACGACAAAACCGTTTTCACGGCGAACGACGCCGGCAATATAGTCCGAGCGCCAGCGCACGCCGATATCGGGCGCCGCCTCGATCTGGTCACGCCGAAACGGCGTGACCTCGAAGACGCGGTCGGCGACGAGACCAAGGGTCAGGAGCCGGCTTTCCATCGGCACGTCGAGGACGAGCACCCGCGTATGCGGCGTCGGCTCGGTCTTCGTCATGCCGAGCTTCAATCGAAGATCGATCGTCGGCACGCCCTGCCCGCGCACATCGCGCAGGCCGAGCAGATAGTCGGGACCGTTCGGAATCTTGAAAGCTTCCGCATAGTCGAGGATTTCCCGGACGACCTCGACCGGCACGGCGAAAATCTCCTCGCCGAGGCTGAAGGTCACGAATTGCGCTTCCAGAGATGTTGGAGCCATGATCAGGCGCTTTCCTTGAATTCGGCGTCCCCATCATCGGGACCGCCCATGGAGAGATCGAGAGCGAAGCCCTTTGCCCGAGCCTGTTGGCCGGCGACGCTGTTGGCGGCGAGCTTCCTGCCGCCGAGGCTGCGGCCGGCGACCGGCGCCGCGCTGCGGACCGTTACCCTGGCGGCTGGCATGCGGAATTGGCGATCGCCTGCCGTATCGACCTTGAAGAAGGCGATCGACGTCTGCAGCTCTTCCGCCTGGCTCGCGAGCTCTTCCGAGGTCGCAGACATCTGCTCGGAGGCGCCGGCATTCTGCTGCGTCACCCGATCGAGCTGCTGGATCGCTTCGTTGATCTGGCCGGCACCGATATCCTGTTCGCGGCAGGCCGCACTGATTTCCGAAACCAGCTCGGCCGTCTTGCGGATATCGGGCACCAGCCGGCCGAGCATGTCGCCGGCGTCCTGAGCGGCCTTGACCGTATCGCTCGACATCGAGCCGATTTCGGCGGCCGCTGACTGGCTGCGTTCGGCAAGCTTGCGCACTTCCGAGGCGACGACCGCAAAGCCCTTGCCGTGTTCACCGGCACGTGCGGCTTCGACGGCGGCGTTGAGCGCCAAGAGGTCGGTCTGGCGGGCGATCTCCTGGACGATGCTGATCTTCTCGGCGATGGTCCGCATCGCCTGCACGGCGCGCGACACCGCTTCGCCGCTCATCTCGGCATCCTTGGCCGACTGGCGGGCGATCTTTTCCGTCTGGGCGGCATTGTCGGCATTCTGCTTGATGTTGGCAGCCATCTCCTCCATCGAGGCGGAAGCCTCTTCGGCCGAAGCCGCCTGTTCGCTGGCGCCCTGCGATACCTGCTCGGAGCTTGCCGAAAGTTCCTGGCTGCCGGCGGAGACGTTCTCAGCGGCAGAGATCGCATCGGCGACGACGCCACGCAGACGCTCGACCATCTGCTCGAGCGCAATGCCGAGCGTGTCCTTGGCTGAAAGCGGTTTCGGGGAGACCGTCAGGTCGCCGTCGGCAATCTGCCTGGCAATACCGGCGGTGACGCGAAGGTTATCCGTCATGACATTGATCGTGTTGACCAGGTCCTTGATCTCGTCGTTGGTCCTGATTTCGACCTTCTGGTTCAGGTCGCCGATCGCGACAGCGCTGGCAACGTTCATGATCTTGCGTAGGCCGCTGTTGACGCCGAGGGCGATCCAGAGCGCGGCGGCGAACGCAACGAGGGAAGCCCCGATCGCGATGCCCACCAGCATGTTCCTCGTCGAACTATAAAGAGCGTCGGTGTCCCCATCGGCTTTCGACATGGCCTTCTGCTGAAGCGTGACGAGCGTCTCGAAAACCTCTTCTATTTCCGCAACCAGCGCGACAACCTCTCTCAACGAAAATGAGGTGGCGCCTGCCCTGTCGCCGCTCTCCTGCATGGAGGCGACTTTGGCGGACTCTTCACCGAAACGTTTGCCCAGTTCAATCAGCCGGTCCCAGGTGGGTTTTGCCTCGGCGGTGGCGAGCTGTTGGCCGTTTGTCGCGAGGGCGAGCATCTCATCCACGCTTCTCGCCGAATTCAGATAGTACTTCTTGACCGCTTCGGGATCCATTTCCAGAAGCGCATTCTTCTGCCAGCGAACGGCATCGAGCTCGGCAGTTTTCGCTTCCAGAGCCAGTTCCAGCCTTTTTGCAGGACCGGAAATAAGTTCGCTGACGGCATCGTTCAGCGAGCTGAGGCTGAAGATCCCATACATCGCGCTGCCCACCAGCAATAATATGACAAAGCCGAATGCAGCCGCGAGTTTGAGTTTGATCGTAATACGCATCTCAATATTCCTCTCCGAGATCGAAGCAATAAATATGGTCCAAGTGGCGCGGCATCATGCAGCAAAGAAATTCCATCCGGCGAAACCGACGGAAGGCACGAATAAACTTCCGTGTCGCTTCCCCAAGCGCCGAAAGCCTGCGTCATGGGCCATACTGGCTGGCCCACGACCGTTGCGAAGAGGGATAGCGCTCCTGCGCTTTCCCCGAGAGCGCCTACGCGCTCTCCCTAAATTCGTCATCGGCCATGTCCGGACCGCCCATCGACATGTCGAGGGCAAAGCCCTTCAGGCGGGCCTGCTGACCGGCGATCGTATTGATCAGTGCCTTGCCGGCCGGTTTGCGCGGTGCTGCCTGTGCCCGGCCGCGGGCGGTGACCTTTGCAGCCGGCGCACGCTCGCGGCCTGCCCCTGCCCTATCGACCTTGAAGAAGGCGATCGACGTCTGCAGTTCCTCAGCCTGCGAGGCAAGTTCCTCGGAGGTTGCCGACATCTGCTCGGAAGCGCCGGCATTCTGCTGCGTCACCTTGTCGAGCTGCTGGATCGCTTCGTTGATCTGCGAGGCGCCGATATCCTGCTCGCGGCAGGCGGCGCTGATCTCGGCAATGAGTTCCGACGTCTTGCGGATATCGGGCACCAGCCGGCCGAGCATGTCGCCGGCGTCCTGGGCGACCGTTACCGTATCGCTCGACATGGCGCTGATTTCGGCCGCGGCCGACTGGCTGCGTTCTGCAAGCTTGCGCACCTCCGAGGCGACGACTGCAAAGCCCTTGCCGTGTTCACCGGCACGTGCGGCTTCGACGGCGGCGTTGAGCGCCAAGAGGTCGGTCTGGCGGGCGATCTCCTGGACGATGCCGATCTTCTGGGCAATGGTGCGCATGGCGTCGACAGCCCGGGCAACCGCGCTCCCGCTCGCCTCGGCATCCTTGGCCGACTGGCGGGCGATCTTTTCCGTCTGGGCGGCATTGTCGGCATTCTGCTTGATGTTGGCAGCCATCTCCTCCATCGAGGCGGAAGCCTCTTCGGCCGAAGCCGCCTGTTCGCTGGCGCCCTGCGATACCTGCTCGGAGCTTGCCGAAAGTTCCTGGCTGCCGGCGGAGACGTTCTCAGCGGCAGAGATCGCATCGGCGACGACGCCACGCAGACGCTCGACCATCTGCTCGAGCGCAATGCCGAGCGTGTCCTTGGCTGAAAGCGGCTTCGGAGACACCATCAGGTCGCCATTTGCGATCTGCGTTGCGATGTCGGCGGTGATGCGAAGATTGGCAACCATGCTCTGCATCGCGATGCCGAGCGTGTCGCTGGCCGAAAGCGGCTTGATATCGATGGAAAGGTCACCTTCAGCGATCTGGTTGGCGACATTGGCAGTGGCCCGCAGGTTGTTGACCATGCCGAGCATGGCCATGCCGAGCGTATCCTTGTCGGAAAGCGGCTTCGGCGTGACGCTGAGATCACCGTTCGAAATCTCGTTTGCGATCTCCGCGGTATTGCGGAGATTGTTCGTCATGACATTGATCGTATCGACCAGGTCCTTGATCTCGTCGTTGCTCCTGATCTCGACCTTCTGGTTCAGGTCGCCGACCGCGACGGCGCTGGCAACGTTCATGATCTTGCGCAGGCCGCCGTTGACGCCGAGCGCGATCCACAGTGCTGCGCCGAAAGCGATAAGGGATGCGCCGATAGCAATGGCGATCAGCATGTTCCTCGTCGAACTATAAAGAACGTCTGTGTCGCCGTCGGCTTGCGCCATCGCCTTCTGCTGAAGCGTGACCAGCGTTTCGAAGACATCTTCCAGTTCCATGACGAGGGCGCGAACCTCTCCCGCCGAAAGCGCGGCAGCACCTGCCCGGTCGCCGCCTTCCTGAATGGAAGCGACTTTGTTGGAATCGTTGGTAAAGCGTTTGGCGAGCTCCACCAGCCTGTCCCAGGTGGGCTTGCCCTCAGGAGTGGCGAGTTGCTGGCCGCCGGCCGCGAAGGCGAGCATTTCTTCCATGCTCTTCGCCGCGTTCTGATAATCCTTCCTGGCCACTTCAGGATCCATTTCCAGAAGCGCGTTCTTCTGCCAGCGAACGGCATTGAGCTCAGCAGTCTTCGCTTCCAGAGCCAGTTCCAGCCTTTTTGCAGGCCCCGCGACGAGATTGCCGACAGCATCGTTCAGCGAGCCGAGGCTGAGGATTCCATAAACCGCGCTGCCCACCAGCAACAGTATGACGAAGCCGAATGCGGCTGCGAGTTTGAGTTTGATCGTAATACGCATCTCAATATTCCTCTCTGAGAGCGAAGCAATAAATATGGTCTGGGGGGCGCAGCATCATGCAGCGAAGAAATTCCGTCGGGCGAAACATGCCGCGGATAAATCAGGGCTCCCGTACCGGCATTCGCCGGCGCCGAAAGTATATTCCGCGGGCCGTATTGGCCGGCCCGCGACGGCTATGACCGGGGAGGGCTACGCACTCCCCCAAGGGGAAGCTAGGCGCTTTCCCTAAATTCGTCATCGGCCGTATCAGGCCCACCCATCGACATATCGAGGGCAAATCCCTTCGCGCGAGCCTGCTGACCGGCAACCGTATTGATCGGCGCCCTGCCGGCCGGCTTGCGCGGTGCAGCCTGTCCCCGGCTGCGGGCGGCGAGTTTTGCAGCCGGCGCAAGCTCACGCCGCGCCCCTGCCGTATCGACCTTGAAGAAGGCGATCGAGGCCTGCAGTTCTTCGGCCTGGCTCGCGAGTTCTTCCGAAGTCGCCGACATCTGCTCGGAGGCGCCGGCATTTTGCTGCGTCACCTTGTCGAGCTGCTGGATCGCCTCATTGATCTGCGAAGCGCCAATATCCTGTTCTCGGCAGGCCGCACTGATTTCCGAAACCAGTTCGGCCGTCTTGCGGATATCGGGCACCAGCCGGCCGAGCATGTCGCCCGCATCGGCTGCAGCCTTGACCGTATCACTCGACATCGAGCTGATTTCGGCGGCGGCCGACTGGCTGCGTTCGGCAAGCTTGCGCACTTCCGAGGCGACGACCGCAAATCCCTTGCCGTGCTCGCCGGCGCGCGCAGCTTCGACGGCGGCGTTGAGCGCCAGGAGGTCGGTCTGGCGGGCGATTTCCTGGACGATGCTGATCTTCTGGGCGATCGTGCGCATGGCGTCGACGGCGCGCGTCACCGCTTCACCGCTCATCTCCGCGTCTTTGGCCGACTGGCGGGCGATCTTTTCCGTCTGCGCGGCATTGTCGGCATTCTGCTTGATGTTGGCGGCCATTTGCTCCATCGAGGCGGAAGCCTCTTCGGCCGAAGCGGCCTGTTCTGTGGCGCCCTGCGACACCTGCTCCGAACTTGCCGAAAGCTGCTGGCTGCCGGAAGAGACGTTGTCGGCGGCCGATAGGGCGTCGGCGACGACACCGCGCAGGCGTTCGATCATCGTGTTGACGTTGCCCAGAAGCTCGCCGATTTCATCATGGCTGGTGATATCGGCCATCTTCGTCAGATCGCCTTCCGACACTTCGCGCACCACATTGTTGGCGCGGTTGAGGCCCTTGCTGATCGAGCTGGCGATCCAGAAGGCGGTGACGGCGGCAATCAGCAGGGCTGCGGCGGCGACCGCAACCATCGTCGTGCGTGTCGTCATATACTGCGCTTCGGCGCCGTCGTCGGCAGCCTTCATGCGCTGCTTTTCGAGGGTCAGGATTTCGCTGAGCGTTGCGTCGATGTCGTTGGCAGCGGCCCGCGCCGTGGTGACGGAGACGGTATTCGCGCCTTCGGCATTGCCGGCCTTCACATAGTCGCGGATCTGATCGTCGGCGGCATTGAAGGTCTTGGAAAGCTCGGCGATGCGCGCCCAGCGTGCCTTGCCCTCTTCCGTTGCCAGCGCCAGCACCTGGCCGAAGGCATCGGCGAAGTCCTTGCGGGCCTGATTGCCCTTTGCGATCGAACTGGCCGTCTCATCCGCGGTCCGGGCGGTGAGCAGGTTCTTCTGCTGGCGGATGGCCTCGAGCTGGGCAATGTTGATCTGCTGCGCGAGATCGAGGCGGGCTGCCGGGCCGGAGAGAAGCTTATCGATCGTGTCGTTCAGCGATCCAAGGCTGAGGACACCGTAGGCGGCGGTGCCCACCAGCATCAGAATGATGAAGGTGAACGCCGTTACCAGTTTCGTCTTGATTGTCAGTCGCATCGTCAAACCCCCATTTTGAATTCGTCCAGCGTCAGGTGACGGCTCCCGCCGCCTTGTGCCTGGATGAAAAAATTGCCTGTAGATTGGGGAGAATGATGAACTCTCCGCCCCTCTTCACCAGGCAGTTGATGTAGTCGGCGCGCCAGCGCATGCCGACGCTCGGCGGCGCCTCGCTCGCGGATTTTGCAAGCGTCGTCACCTCGTTCACCTTGTCGGTTCTGAGGCCAACGAGCGTCCGCTCGCCCTGTAGATCGATCTCGATGACGATGAAGCGGCTGTCGATCGTCGCCTCCGCCGCCTCCATCCCGAAGGCAAGACGCAGGTCGGCCAGCGGAATGACCTTGCCGCGGAAGTTGATGACGCTGGCGACGAAAGGCTGGCTTCCCGGCACCGCGGTCTCCGGAAGCAGGTCCAGGATTTCCTGGACGATGACCGCTTCCAGGGCGAAAGTCTCGCCGTTGAGATCGAAGGTCAGCACCTCGACTTCCTCGGCATGGCTCCAATGGTTGTCGAATCGTTCGACTGTTGCTGCTTTTGTACTCATCCTGCTACCCGCAATTGCGCCTCCTGCTGCTGACCCGCGGCAACCAGGTGCCCGACGTCGAGAATGAGGGCGACGCTACCGTCGCCGAGAATGGTGGCGCCCGAAAAGGTCGCGACGTCGTTGTGCAGTTTCGACATCGACTTGATGACCGTCTGGTGGTCGCCGATGATCTGGTCGACGACGAGGCCGACACGCTCCGTGCCTGTGGAGATGACGACGACCTTCTGATGCACGTCGGGCTTGGTGCCGGTGCGGAAGAGGTCGCGAAGGCGCAGGAACGGCACCAGGCTGTCACGCAGCGAGATGAAGCTGCGGCCGCGCGAGCGGAGATCCTCCTCGAGCGACAGTTCGAGGCATTCCTCGACCGCCGAAAGCGGGATGACGTAGCGGCCGGAACCGACACGCACCAAGAGCCCGTCGATGATGGCAAGCGTCAGCGGGATGCGCAGCGAAACTTCCGAACCCTGTCCCGGCACGCTGACGATGTCGATCGCGCCGCGCAGCGCTTCGACCGTCTTCTTGACCACGTCCATGCCGACGCCGCGGCCGGAGAGATTGGTGATCGCCGCGGCCGTGGAGAAGCCGGGCGCGAAGATCAGCTGCAGCAGCTCGGAGTCGGAAAGCGGTTGGCCGGGGTGGATAAGCCCGGAGGATTCCGCCTTGGCGCGAACCCGTTCGCGGTTGATGCCGCGGCCGTCGTCCTTGATAGAAATAATCACCTCGCCGCCGGCCTGGCGAGCCGAAAGGACCACCGTGCCGGCTTCGGTCTTGCCGGCGGCAAGTCGGTCGGCCGGCATCTCGAGGCCATGATCGATAGAATTGCGCACCAGATGCACCAGCGGATCGGCCAGCCGCTCAATGACTGTTTTATCGACTTCAGTGCTCTCGCCCTCCATCACCAGTTCGATCACCTTGCCGGTCTCGCGGGCGAGATCGTGGACAAGGCGGCGAAAACGGGAGAACAGGGTGGTGACCGGCACCATGCGCAGCACCATCATCGTATCGCGCAATTCACCGGAGAGGCGTTCGATTTCTTCCGACACCGAGCGCAGTCCGATATCGGCGCTGGCGCTGGCCAGCTGGCTAAGTCGCGATTGCGCGATGACGAGCTCGCCGACGCGGTCCATCAGCTCGTCGAGACGCTCGGCCGGAACGCGGACATTCTCGGCCGTCTTCGCCTGGCTGGCGGCGGCGGGCGGCTCGCGCCTGACCGGCACCGCCTCGACCGGACGAAACTCAGGAACGGCCGCCGCTACCGCAGCGACCGGTGCCGCTGCGGCCTTTTCCTCGATCGGAGCTACGGTCGTCGCAGCAGTGTCGATTTCCTCGACGCTAAGCTCCATATCGTCGAGCACGAAGATGAAGACGTCGTCGATCGCCGAGCGGTCCTGCTCGCTGGTCAGCATCACGTCCCAGGAAATGTGGAGTTCCGTCGGCGTGAGTTCACCGAGCGGCGGAATGGCCGAGGTGTTGGCGCGCACAGTGCATTCACCGAGATCGCGCAACTCGTCCAGCAGGCCGAGCGGGTTGGTGCCGTTGGCCATCGAATTGGCCGGTAGGCTGAAGCCGATACACCAGCTGTTTTTCTTCTTCGCCGATACCTCCCGCACGACCGCAGGTGCAGCGAGAGCGGCCGGTGCGACAGCAGGCGCCGCCTGCTTGCCGCCGACGGCCGCCTGCAGCTGTGCCAGAAGCTTGCGGCCGGTATCGCCGTGATCGGCGTCCGGCTGGTCGACGAGAGCACGCATATGGTCCTGGGCGGCAAGAACGGCGGCGACGAGTTCGCTGGTCACCGCGACCTCGCCCTTGCGGACGCGGTCGAAAGCGGTTTCACAATGATGGGTGAAGGCGGCGAGCGCCTCGAAACCGAACATCGCGCCGGAGCCCTTGAGCGTATGGAGCCCGCGGAACACGGCATCGACGAGATCCTTGTTGTCGAGCTGGTGGGTCAGGTCGAGAAGACCGGCCTCGATCGCTTCAAGGCATTCGGCAGCCTCCATGCGGAACACGGCAACGGGATCGAGCGTACTCATCGTCCGAGAACCTTCTTCACGATCTTCACGAGATTTTCCGGATCGAACGGCTTGGTCAGCCAACCCGTCGCACCCGCGGCCTTGGCGCGCGCCTTGAGATCGGCGTCCGACTCCGTCGTCAGGAAGATGATCGGAACGCCGGCCTGCCCAGGCAGCTTCCGCAGTTCCTCGATCATCGTCAGCCCGTCCATGACAGGCATGTTGAGATCGGTCACGATCAGATCGAAGCGGCTGCCCTTGGCCGTCGCCAGGCCCTCGGCCCCGTCGGCAGCCTCGGTGACGCTGTACCCGGCATTGGTGAGTGTGACCTTGGTGGTCAGGCGGATGCTGGCGGAATCGTCAACAGTCAGGATGTTTGCACTCATAACTTTATACCTCTTTATGCAACCAAAACTTGGAATCTTCTTGATCGAAGGATTCGATGAAACCTGCGCGCTCAAGTACCTTCAGGACCGAACCGCTTGCAGGCCTAGAAAGTTTGAATGTCTTCCCCTCAGCTTTTGCTTGGCGGCGCGAGGACTCGATGAGCTGAACGAAACTCAGATCCGCTTCCGCACTTTCGGGAATGCTAATTGTGATTGTATCGTGGACGCGAAATGCATCAGTAAACTTTGAATATAGTTCGGATACCGAGCGAATACTGAGCGATTCAGGCAAATTTATAGATTCGCAATATTGGTTAGGAGTATCCAATGCAGCCCCCTCGGCCGGAGAAATACTTGACGACCTTTAAAGGACTCTCACGGCAGCGTTAATGCAGGGTAAACAGCGGTTGTATGAAACTGTCGTATAACGAGTCCTCGGACTCCCAATTTCTCATCCGGAAAAAGTTGTATTTTCTTCTCAAAATTTAGAAACAAATAAAATAAAAGCAACAGGTTAAGCAATATTAACCATCGATGAGATCCGGGCCGGCACCCATCCACATCTTTCGTTAATCACAACGCTGACGAGTCTGGCGCGTTTACCGGACGTTTCCATCCTGCCCGTAGAAATAGAGTCAAATAAGCCTGTGTTTTAAGAAAAGGTATAAATGTTGGCACACGCTCTGGTATCGCCGATCGCTGCAGCCCACACATCCGGCCGGGACATCGGCCGCACCCTGGAATCGGCTCGCAGCCGGGTCGAGGAACGTTTTCTGGAAGGCGGCACCGTGCTGCTCTCGGTGATGGATGTTCTCAACCGCCTGTTGAATTCTCTCGAGAGTGTCACCGCGGCGCTCGACAATGGCGAGTCGAGCGATACCGGCGCCGATCTCCGAGCCACGGTTCAGAGCCTGACGGCGCTGCCGGTCACCGAAGAAAACCGTCAGCAGGCACTCCTCTCGCTGGCGCAGACCGGCAGGGAACTACGCAAGCACGTCTCCGACATGCAGGAGACAATGCGTTATCTCAGAACTTTCGCCGTGACCGTGAAGATCACCGGCGCCGGCATTGCCGAATTCGCCGGCTTCGCACAGGAGATCCTGGAACGAATCTATTCCGGCACCGATGAGGTCAACCGTTTCGCCACCCATCTCGACAGTCTCGACAAGGAGGTCAAACTCGCGGCCTCCTTCGGTGCCAGTGTCTCCAAGGGTTACGCCGATACCGTTCCGGCCGTCGCCGCCGCCCTGCGCGACGATGCCGCCAAGATCGCAGAACACCGCAAGCATCTCGGCGTCATCGCCCGCGAGGTCGGCGCAATCGCACGCGGCGTCCAGAGCAAGGTCGCCTCGACGCTGTCTGCCCTGCAGATCGGCGATATCACCCGTCAGCGCATCGAGCATGTGCAGGCCACCCTTTCGCTGCTTGAGGAATTCTTTGCAGGCGAGGAGGGCGCGAAGCTCGATGCCGGCGCGCGCAAGCGTCTGCAGAATGTCGTTCACCACCTGACCGCGGCGCAGATGAGCGACATGTGCGCCAATTTCCAGCGGGAATCGGAAAACGTCGTCACCACGATCGCCAGTTTCGATCACGACATGCGGGAGATCCTCAAGCTGCGCGACCAGATGAGCGGCGCAAGCGGCGAATCCGGCGGCAATTTCATGCGCGCGCTGGAATCCAGCGTTTCGGCCGCCCACGAAATCGTCCAGCAGGTCGACACGGCAAGCCGGCAGGCCGACCAGGTGAGCCAGTCAACGATCGGCACGGCCGCCAAGCTCTCCGAAGCGATCGCCAATATCCGCGCCGTTAAGACCGACATCCATTATATGGCTTTGAACACCAACCTGCGCTGCAGCCGTCTCGGCGAGGAAGGCAGGTCGATCAACGTCGTCACGGCCGAGCTGCGCATTTTCGCCGGCAAGCTCGACGAATCCGCCGATGCCATCGTCACCGGCCTGCCGGTGCTCGAAGCCGCTGCCGGACGCATCGCCCCCGCCATTGATGCCGGGGCCGGCGGCCTGGGAGAGAGCCTGACGTCAGCCGTCGGCAACATCCACTCCGCCGCCGACGTCATGGAAAACGAGCTGAAGGTGCTTGCCGAGAACGGCCGCGAGGTCGCCGCCAAGATCGGCCTGCTGATCGGCAAGCTCGATTTCCAGCGCGATCTCGGCGAAGTCTTTGCCCGCTGCGCCCAGGTGCTTGATGAGGCGGCCGGCACCGAGGTCGCCGATATCTCCGATCTCACCGAGGTGATAGCGCCGCTCGACCGCAAGATCTTCAAGCACTATACGATGGTTCAGGAGCGCAGCATTCATCGCGACATCATCCCGGCAAGCGAGGACAGCGCTCCTGCCCCTGCTCCCGCCGAACCTGCCAAAGTCGAAAGCGACGAGGATCTTTTCGCCGACGCGCTGTTTTAAAGCCGCCCCCGGTCGGGACGTGCAGCGCCGTAATTTATCGCCGCCGGAATTTGTTGGCGGCGTCGATCGCCGCTTTCTGCTGATCGTCCTCGATGCCGAGATAGAAATCCTCGAGCGACGGATCGGCGAGGCCTGCCCGGCGCGACAGGACGTACCATTTCGCCGCCTCGATTGGATCGGGCGCCGTGCCGATGGCGTTGATATAAAGATGGGCGAGCTTGTTCTGTGCCGCGACGTTGCCGCCATTGGCGGCAAGTTTCAGCCATTCGAAGCCCTTGACGTAATCCTTCGGCCCGCCGACGCCGTTGACGAGCCAGATGCCGAGATCGAGCTGAGCTGTGTCGAAACCGGCGCGCGCCGCACGTACCATCCATTCACGGGCAAGCTGCTTCTTTTCCTCAGGCAGGTCCTTCAGCGTCGCATAGATCTGCGCCACGGCATATTGTGAATCGGCAATGCCCTGCTCGGCCGATTTCTCGTAGAACGGCAGCGCGAGCTTCAGCCCCTTCTCGCCGGGATTGTCGGCGATGAGAAGCTGCGCCCAGTTGAATTCCGCCGAAGGATTGCCGGCCTCGGCCGCCTTGCGCATGTAGTCGTCGGCCTTGACCTTGTCACGCGGTACGCCCTCGCCTTCCATCAGGATCAGCGCATATTTGAACATTGCCGCCGCATCGCCGCCTTCGGCCGCCTTGCCGTACCAGAAGGCGGCATTCTTCGCGTCCTTCTTGACACCGAGCCCCTGCGAGAGGATTTCGCCAATCAGCGTCTGCGCCGCGGCATCGCCGAGCTGGGCGCGCGGCAGCGCCTTGTCCATTGCCGTCAGGTAATAACCGCGCTGGAAGGCGCCGTAAGCCTCGTCGATGGGTCCCTTGTAATCCTTCTCCGGCGGCAGGTCCGGCAGTTTAGCACCCATGCGGTCGAACACGCCGACACCATCGGAGGGCCGCACATCGGGGCCGGAGGGCCGGCCGGTGCGGAAGGTCGAAGCCGGCGCTGAGCCCGGCTGACTGATGACGCTGTCGCTAGCTTGCGCCGAGACGACAGCCGGCCCGGCCGCAACGAGGGCGGCCATGCTGGCAAGGATAAATTTCAACAGGCGGGCGGTCGGGATCGGCATGAGCGCGATTTCAATCCTCAAACCGTGGCGCTTTTTCGTCAAGAAGCGCGTTGACTTCAGCGACGATAGACGGCGCCCGGCTGGGCTCGCCGAAGACCGCCAGCCGCAGCGCCACGAATTCCGCTCCGGTCTCGGCGACGGCGAGCGCCGAGGCCGGATCGGTGCCGCCCATGACGATGCAGGGAATCTCGATCATCGAGGCCCACCATTCGCCGAGCGCAAGGTTCTTCGGATGCGCCTCCGGCTTGATATCGCCGTCGAGCTTGCCGAAGAAGATATAGTCGGGCCTGGCTTCGCCGATCTCGAGCGCATTGTGCCGATCGGCTGCGTTGCCGCCGCCGACGATCAGCTTCGGCGCATGTTTTTCGATCGCTTCCGAAAGTGCCTCGGCATTGCCGGAAAGGTGCAGGCCATCGGCCTTTGACCGCCCCGCCACGCGGCTGTCGCCGGCAATCAACGCGGCCGCCCCGGCATCCTGGATCAACGGCACCAGCCTCTCGGCATGTTTCTGGAAGGTGCCGTCGTCGAGCCCGTATTGCGGCACGATCACCGAGGCGACATCGCCGCTCTTCAGCGCATCGGCGACGATCCTCGCCTGTTCATCGGCATCGGCAATATCGGGTGCGATGAGCACAAGGCGGCAGCGGTTTTCCGGTTCGGTCATGAGGTCTTTCCGTTTCCTGCGATTTCCCCGTTGAGATGAGGGATCCGCACTCGTTTTGTGTGAGTAGTTCCGTTAGACGAGGCTTGCAAGAGGAGGACGTCGAAAGCATGCCGCAGGATTTGTCATTCTACTATGCCGCCGTGCCCGCCGTTCTGCTGGTGGGCCTCGCGAAGGGCGGTATGGGCGACGCTTTGTCGCTGATCGGCCTGCCCTTCCTCGCCCTCGTCGTCTCACCGGTCGAGGCGGCGGCGATCCTGCTGCCGATCCTGGTCTTCATGGACATGATTTCGCTCGTCATCTGGCGCAGACATGGCGACTGGACGACGCTGAAGATCATGCTGCCGGGCGCAGTCTTCGGCATCGCGCTGGGCTGGGCGACATCGGCGCTCGTGCCGGGCAATATGCTGCGCATCGTCATCGGCGCGGTGACCATCCTCTTCTGCCTGCGCTATTTCTGGAACAATTACGGCCCGGGAGCCGGCAGGATCGTCCCGCCGCGCGGCCAGCGGCCGGTGGCCGCCAGCCTTTGGGGTACATTTTCCGGCTACGGCAGCTTCGTCGCCCATGCCGGCGGTGCACCCTTCCAGATCTACGCCCTGCCGCTCAAGCTGCAGCCGCGCGAATATACCGGCACCAGCGTGCGCTTCTTCGCGATCCTCAACGCCATCAAGCTGATCCCCTATTTCGCACTCGGCCAGCTCGACACCCAGAACCTTGCAACCTCCGCGACGCTCCTGCCCTTTGCCCCGCTCGCCACCCTTGCCGGCGCCTGGTGCGTGCGCCGCATGAAGCCGGCGATCTTCTATCCCTTCATGTATGCGATGGCCTTGATCGCCGCCTTCCTCATCGTGCGAGAGGGTCTTGGCTGGTAGAGCCCGCCCTGCATCAATTCTAGGTGTAGCAGCATCCCTCATCGCGCCTGAAAAGACTCACGGCGCTGCAGTACGCTGCAACGCACAATTTCCTTGCTGGAACGGCCGGTTTGACGTAGCTTTCCCGTCATGTCGAACACGGACCCTTTCTCTGCGATTGCCGATCCGAACCGGCGGTTTCTGCTGGAGGAATTGCGTCGCGCCCCACGGACGGTCAACGAGCTTGCCGAGGGCCTGCCGATCAGCCGGCCGGCCGTGTCGCAGCACCTGAAGGCGCTGCTCGACAGCAACCTCGTCTCGGTGACCTCGGAAGGCACGAAACGCATCTACGCGGTCAACAACCGCGGTTTCGACAAGCTCAATTTATGGCTGGATCAGTTTTGGGCTTGAAACAGGCTCTCATCACCGCGCTACCCATGATGAATGTGATTTGAAGCAGGGCGCTCGCAAAAGCGCCAGCCGCAATGCTGCAGGCATCGGGCTGGCGCAAATCTGGTGTGAAATCACCGGTTCTTGCTGATTTTAGGCGGAATGGATGGATTTACCTTTTCGCAAGATGATCGACCGGCGACCCTTGGGAAGATCAGTGGACGGATGACTTGAGACGCATAATCTCGTCCTTGATGCGCAGCTTGCGGCGCTTGCATTCGGCAATTTCCGTATCGGAGATAGAGGGAGCTGTTCTGAGCGCGTGCAGCTCCTCCTCGAGAGCGACATGCTTTTTCTGGAGTGATTCAAGATGAGCTTGAACTGTCATTTGACCCTTCCTTCCTCTTACCCTCCCCGGCCAACATCGTCGGGGATCAAGGTGTCAACGCGGCGGACTGTGACATATTTTTGAAGGCTTGTCGAAGGCCAAAAGATGAAGACTGGATGGCAATTTCATGATCAAGACTAACTAGCCGTTACCTGTATTTGGTGATAGGAGCTTGCGGAAATCATCGGCAGATCGGACAAGGTCCGAGGACGATAACGGGGAATGCATATGGCCGATCAGGAACAGGCGGAAATCAGGCTCACCGTAGCGCGGCTGCGCCAGGAGCACGAGGATTTCGACGCCGCGATCAACGCCATGATCCAGATCGGATGCGATGCTCTGCGGATCCAGCGCATGAAGAAGAAGAAGCTCGTCATCAAGGACAGGCTTTCGAAGCTGGAAGATCAGATCATCCCTGACATCATCGCCTGAGGGGGATAACAATGACGACAGACAGACCCTCCGTCGCCATCATCATGGGCAGCCAGTCCGACTGGGAGACCATGAAGAACGCCGCCGACACGCTGGAGGCGCTTGAGATCCCTTATGATGCGCGCATCATTTCAGCGCACCGCACGCCCGATCGCATGGCGAATTTCGCCAAGGGCGCGCGCGCCGAGGGCTTCAAGGTCATCATCGCCGGCGCCGGCGGCGCCGCCCATCTGCCGGGTATGACTGCATCGATGACGCCGCTGCCGGTCTTCGGCGTGCCGGTCCAATCGAAAACCATGTCCGGCCAGGACAGTCTTCTGTCGATCGTGCAGATGCCGGCCGGCATTCCTGTCGGAACGCTCGCCATCGGCAAGGCCGGCGCGGTCAACGCCGCCCTGCTCGCCGCCGCCGTGCTTGCCCTTTCCGACGAAGACATCGCCGACCGGCTCGACGAATGGCGCGAACGTCAGAGTGCCGCCATCGCCGAATACCCGATGGACGACCAATGACTGTAGGGACGATAGGTATTATCGGCGGCGGCCAGCTCGGCCGCATGCTGGCCATTGCCGCCGCCAGGCTGAATTTTCGCACGGTCATTCTCGAGCCGCAGGCGGACTGCCCGGCTGCCCAGCTCGCCAACCGGCAGATTGCCGCCGCCTATGACGATCCGGCGGCGCTGGCCGAACTCGCGGATCTCTGCGATGTCGTCACCTACGAATTCGAGAACGTGCCGGTCGCAGCCGCCGAGGCGCTCTCGGCAAGCCTATCCGTCTATCCGCCGCCGAAGGCGCTGGAAGCCGCCCAGGACCGCCTCGTCGAAAAGCGTTTTCTCAATGGCTGCCGCATAACAACCGCCCGCTTCCACGCGGTCGACAGCCAGGCCGATCTCGAAATGGCGCTTGACGATTTCGGCGGCCAGGGCGTGCTGAAGACCCGCCGTCTCGGTTATGACGGCAAGGGCCAGAAGGTTTTCCGCTCCGCGGCCGACAGCGCCGATGGTGCCTATGCCGCGCTCGGGGCCGTGCCGCTGATCCTCGAGAGTTTCGTCGCCTTCGAGCGCGAGGTCTCGATCATCGCCGCCCGCGCCACCGACGGCACGGTCGTCTGCTTCGATCCCGCCGAGAATGTCCATCGCAGCGGCATCCTCCACACCTCGACGGTTCCGGCTGCGATCTCGCCGGCGACGGCGGACGCCGCACGCCGGTCGGCCGAAACGATCCTCGCAGCATTGAATTATGTCGGCGTCATCGGCATCGAATTCTTCGTGCTTGCCGATGGCGGACTGATTGCCAACGAGATGGCGCCGCGCGTCCACAATTCCGGCCACTGGACGGAGGCCGCCTGCGTCGTCAGCCAGTTCGAGCAGCATATCCGCGCCGTTGCCGGTCTGCCTTTGGGAGACGCCGGACGTCATTCCGACTGTGTCATGCAGAACCTGATCGGCGACGATATCCTGGCCGTTCCCGACTGGCTGCAGCGCCCCGATACGCTGGTTCATCTCTACGGCAAGACCGAATGGCGCCCCGGCCGCAAGATGGGCCATGTCACTACCCTGACGCCGAAATCACCGGTTTCGGCCTGAGAAAACACCTTTGCGCCTTGGGAAAAACACCGTCATGCGGTTGACACGGAAAAGGTGACGCGGTATCTGCTCCCCCACCTAAAGAGCGCGCCCGATGGCGCGCTTTTGATTGTTAAAGATACGGGCGAATGTGAATTCCCCCACAGAGATCGCGGATCAGAAAAATGAAGATCAAGAATTCGCTCAAGTCGCTCAAGGCTCGCCACCGTGACAACCGTCTGGTTCGCCGCAAGGGCCGCATCTACATCATCAACAAGCTGAACCCGCGCTACAAGGCTCGTCAGGGCTGATTTCGCGCGTCCGGATCATCTGCCGCGTGAGCTTGCTCCGGCAGATATCCGGTGGGTCACTGCGGTGATCACGTCAAATTTGTTTGATCTTCGGCGTTGGCGGGCTAATATGTCCGCCATGCGCTTTTTTGCTTTGACGTCAGCGGCGCTGCCGCTCGCCCTCATCCTTCTCACGTCCACCTTTCCGGCCACTGCGGCGGAAAAGGACGTTATCGTCGAGCAGGCGGATGTCAATTCTTCCCCGAAACAGCACCTCGACCAGCTCTTCAGTCAGCTGAAACGCGAGCGCGACCCCGACAAAGCCAGCGGTATCGCCAATGAGATCCGCATGGAATGGAACGATTCCGGCAGCGCCACCATCAATCTGCTGATGCAGTGGGCCGACAAGGC
This sequence comes from Rhizobium sp. BT03, assembly GCF_030053155.1. Lineage (NCBI taxonomy): Bacteria > Pseudomonadati > Pseudomonadota > Alphaproteobacteria > Hyphomicrobiales > Rhizobiaceae > Rhizobium > Rhizobium sp. BT03. The sequence goes on along the minus strand of NZ_CP125640.1, from coordinate 3,432,702 downwards.
GATCGAGGAAAAGCGCAATCCCGCCGCTCTCGATTTCCTTGACGAGGCGATCGCGCTGAAACCCGATTATGCCGAAAGCTGGAATCGCCGCGCGACGCTGAATTTCGTCATGGGCAATTATCGCAAGTCGATGTCCGACATCGAACGTGTGCTCGATCTCGAGCCGCGCCATTTCGGCGCGCTCTCCGGCCTGGCGGCAATCCTCAGCAATTCCGGCAACGACCAGCTGACCTTGAAGGCCTGGGAGCGTTTTCTTGATATCTATCCCGCCGAACGCACCGCGCAGGAACAGGCCAACACGCTTGCGGAAAAACTCGCCGGCAATCGCACGTGATCCTCGGAGCGTGATCTTGATCTCCGGCCAAGCCGCGCAATTTAGAACTGTAGACGGGAAAAGACGCAGCGCGTCCGCTCTCGGCAAAACAGCCGCAACTATCGCCCGTTAAGATCATGCTTGCAGAAGTTTCCGCTCTTCTCGCTCCGCTCGCCGCCGCCATCGGTTACTCCTCCTACAAGGCGCGGCAATTCGAACAGACCTATCCGAACATCGGCGAACTGACGGATGTCGGCGGTTACCGCATGAACGCCGTCCATATCGAGCGTCCCGAAAATGCCGATCTGCCGGCGCTCGTCTTCATTCATGGCGCCAGCGGCAATCTGCTCGACCAGGTCGTCGCCTTCCGCGCCGCACTCGAAGGCCGGGCGGAAATGCTCTTCGTCGATCGTCCCGGTCACGGTTATTCCGAACGCGGCGGTCCCGATAATGCCGTTCCCTCCGGTCAGGCCGATGCGATCGCCAGGCTGATGGAAAAGCGCGGCATCGAAAAGGCGGTTATCGTCGGCCATTCCTTCGGCGGCGCGATCACCGCCGCCTTCGGCCTGCGCCATCCCGATAAGACGTCGGGCCTGCTCTTCCTCGCACCCGCCACCCACCCCTGGCCGGGCGGCATCGACTGGTATTATCACGTGGCGACCGTGCCGGTCCTCGGCTGGCTTTTCAATCACGCGATCGTCGTGCCGCTTGGGCTCAGCCGGCTGGAACGCGGCACGCAGAACGTCTTCCGGCCCAATCCGCGCCCGGCCGACTACATCGAAAAGACCGGTCCGTCGCTGGTGCTGCGACCCAACGCGTTCCACAACAACGCCGCCGATTTCAAGAGACTGCTTGCCTTTGTGAAGGAACAGTCGCCGCTCTATGCGCAGATCACCGCACCGACCGTCATCATAACCGGCGACAGCGACGCGATCGTCTGGGAGCACCTGCATTCGCGCGGCCTGGCCCGCGACATAGCAGGCTCCGAGCTCATCACCGTTCGCGGCGTCGGCCACAAGCCGGATTATCTCGCAACCGATGTCGCCATCGCCGCCATCGAAAAGATCGCCGGCAAGCCGCGCGACCTGCAGGCAATTGCCCGCCGGGCCGAGGAGAGGCTCGCCGCCGCATCCCCTGATCGGACGGTCGCGACGGCGCCGTCGTTGCGACCAGACGCCCTGCACGGCGCATGACCTCGCGAGCTTCGGAACTCGTCACATAAAACCAATCCCTTGCATTGCCTGAGGCTGCCGCAGCCCCATATGTTTCCATCATTGTCCATAGGAGGGGAAATCATGGGCCGTCTGCATCTCGGGACGATCTCCGTCATAGCGGCACTGTCGCTGAGCCTGACGTCGGCCTTCGCCGCCTCGCCCGCCCCTGTCGAGGCAGAGCACGGCATGGTCGTCACCGCCCAGCATCTGGCGACCGATGTCGGCGTCGAAGTGCTGAAGAGCGGCGGCAATGCTGTCGATGCAGCCGTTGCCGTCGGTTATGCGCTGGCGGTCGTCTATCCCTCGGCCGGCAATCTCGGCGGCGGCGGCTTCATGACCATTCGCCTGAAAGACGGCACCAAGACCTTTCTCGATTTCCGCGAACGCGCACCGCTTGCCGCCACGAAAACCATGTATCTCGATGCCAAGGGCGATATCGTGCCGCGCGCCAGCCTGGACGGTTATCTGGCCGTCGGCGTTCCCGGCTCGGTCATGGGCTTCGAAACCGCACGCGAGAAATACGGGACGAAGCCGCGCCAGGATCTGATCGCGCCGGCGATTCGCTTCGCCAGGGAAGGCTACACGCTCGAACAGGGCGATGCCGCAAGCTTCGCCGGCAGCGCCAAGCGCCTTGCCAAAGACGAGGCGGCGGCGAAGATTTTTCTGAAACCCGATGGCAAACCCTATGCATCGGGCGAAAAGCTCCAGCAGCCCGACCTTGCCGCGGTCCTGGCAGCCATATCGGAGAAAGGTCCCGATGCCTTCTACAAGGCTGCACCCGCCGAGGAGATCGTCAAGGCAAGCCAGGCCAAGGGCGGCATTCTCGCCAGGCAAGATTTCGAGCAATATGCCGTGCGCGAGTTGAAGCCGGTCGAGTGCAATTATCGCGGTTACGACATTATCTCCTCGCCGCCGCCCTCCTCCGGCGGCGTCATTATCTGCGAGATCCTCAACGTTCTCGAAGCCTATCCGCTTTCCTACCTGGGTTACGGGTCGGCCGACACCGTGCATGTGATGGTCGAGGCCATGCGCTACGCCTATGTCGACCGCAATACTGCGCTCGGCGATCCCGATTTCGTCGAGAACCCGGTCGCAAAGCTCACCGACAAGGCCTATGCCAAGGAGATCGCCGCCAAGATCGATCCCTACAAGGCCGGCATTTCGGCGAACCTGAAGCCGCTCGGCGGCAAGGAAAGCACCGAGACGACGCATTATTCGATCATCGACGACGAGGGCAATGCCGTCGCCGTCACCTATACGCTGAACGGCTCCTTCGGCGCCGCCGTCGTGGCCCCCGGCACCGGCGTGCTGCTCAACAACGAGATGGACGATTTCACCTCCAAGCCCGGCGTGCCGAACCTTTATGGCCTCGTGCAGGGCGAGGCGAACGCCATCGCACCGAAGAAAACGCCGCTCTCCTCGATGAGCCCGACGATCGTCACCAAGGACGGCAAGCCTTTCATGGTGATCGGCAGCCCCGGCGGCTCGCGCATCATCACCATCACGCTGGAGGCGATCCTCAACGTCGTCGATTTCGGCATGGATATCAGCCAGGCGGTGAACGCGCCGCGGATCCACCATCAATGGCAGCCGGACAAGATCTATCTCGAACCCTATGCAATTTCGCCCGATACGGAAAAGACCCTCGCCGCCATGGGCTACAGCTTCGACGGCGGCAATGACGCGCCGCTCTGGGGCCAGGCCGCCGGCATCCTCGTCGGCGGCAAAAGTCTCGCCGCCATCGAAAAGGGCGGCGGTGCCCGGTACAATGGCGCCATGGACAGCCGCGCGACAGAAGGCTCCGCGAACGGCTACTGACGGTCGGCAGCGGCGGGCGACAAACGCGATGGGCCATTCATGTCACGGTGACAAAGTCTCCGTTCACAATTGGCTTGCCGCGCCCTAAGCATGAGCGAACCCGCAAGCAGGACGATTCCCGAATGGCCAGCATTGAAATGATTGTCGCCGCCCGCGCCCGTCTGCGCGGTCACGCGAGGCGCACGCCGCTTCTCTCCTCTCCCTTCCTCGACGAGATCGCCGGCCGGCGCCTTTTCGTGAAGGCCGAGTGCCTGCAGCATTCCGGCTCGTTCAAGTTTCGCGGCGGCTGGTCGGCCGTCTCCGGCCTCGATCCGGCGGTACGCTCGAAGGGTGTCATCGCCTTCTCCTCCGGCAACCATGCTCAGGGCGTCGCGCTTGCCGCCAAGCTGCACAATGTGCCCTCTGTCATCATCATGCCGAGCGACGCGCCGAAGCTGAAGATCGCCAACACCCGCGCCTTCGGCGCCGACGTCGTCCTCTACGACCGTATCAACGAGGACCGCGACGCGATCGGCGCTAAGCTCTCGGCCGAGCGCGGCCTGACGCTGATCAAGCCCTTCGACGAACCGCTGGTGATCGCCGGCCAGGGCACGACCGGTCTCGAAATCTCCGAGCAGGCGGAAGAGGAAGGCGTGACATCAGCCGAAGTCCTCGTGCCCTGCGGCGGCGGCGGATTGACCTCCGGCATCGCGTTAGCGCTCGAAGCCAGCGCCCCCGGCTTTCGCGTGCGCCCGTGCGAGCCCAAGGATTTCGACGATACCACCCGCTCGCTCGCCTCCGGCAGGATCGAACGCAACGCGTCGATATCCGGCTCGCTCTGCGATGCGATCCTGACGCCACAGCCCGGCAATATCACCTTCCCGATCTTGAAGCGCCTCGCCGGCGCCGGCATCGTCGTCACCGACGAGGAGGCGCTGCGCGCCATGGCGCTCGCTTTCGTCAGGCTGAAGATCGTCGTCGAGCCCGGCGGCGCGGTGGCACTCGCCGCCGCCCTCTTCCACGGCGAGGAACTGGAAAGCGACACGGTGGTCGCCGTCACCTCGGGCGGCAACGTCGATTCCGATATCTTCTCCATGGCGCTGGAACGCTTCGGCTGAGGACATCGTCAGGCAGCCAGCGGCCCGGCAACGCCCGATAACAGATGCAAGTCGTGAGGCATCCGGCTCTCTCGAGCCGAATGCCGCATTCAGCCGTCAGATGGAGTGAAGCGCCCGGCGGATTGCCATCTCGACCGGCGAATAGGCGCCGTCCTCCCGTTCGAGCCGAAGGGGTTCGGAGGGTACCAGGCCGGGCTGCGCCATGAAGCGCGGTTCTTTGCCGCGATGCATTTGCGCTGCATGGATAAGGAACGGATGGCACAGATAGACCGTGCCCGCCTGCCCCGTCGCCAAGGCCAGCGGCCGGTCTTCGCCGACATGCTCCAGCCCGAGATGCGCCATACCCGCCTCGCCCGCCGGTGCCAAAAGGCGCGCGATATCCTTGTGCGAGCCGATACGGATGCGGGTCGGCGCATCCTCTTCCCCGACATCCGAGAACAGGAAAAGCATCAGCAGCGCCCGCCCGCGCGAGGTGATATTCACCCGCCAGGCGGAAAAGTCCCGTTGCTCGTTCGGATCGGAATCCACACCGGGAAAGCTCAGATCGACATGCCAGCCGGCATCGCCGGGATCGTCCGGATGGGGAAATCGCACCGGGAAACTTCCAAGCCCGCTGCGTGGCTCCCAGCGCCCTTTGCCGACAAGCTGGTCGAACGCCGAATGCAATACCGGTGTGTTGACGGCTTTCTCGAATGGTCCTCCGCCATAGCCGGGAAGCCGCACGACAGGCTGCGTCCAAGTCTTTGGCTCATCCGCGTCGAAGGGAATATCGGATCGTGTCCCAGGGAGTGGTGTAGCTGGATTTCATAGCCATCGGTGATTTCCGGTAGGGTCGGGTTGCTTAGAGCCAACCTGAAGGACTCCACCGATGACCGACGACATGATGAACCTACGCTCACTCGTTGAGAAGAGCGCTGACGCCGATTTGCTGCGCGAGATGATCGGCTTTGCTGCCGAGAAACTGATGGCGCTGGAAGTCGGCACGAAGACCGGTGCGGGCTATGGCGAGAAGAATGGCTTTCGACTTGCCCAGCGCAACGGCTACCGCGACCGAGACTGGGAGACGCGGGCGGGCACCGTCGAGCTGCGCATTCCCAAGCTTCGTACCGGCAGCTATTTCCCGAGCTTCCTTGAACCACGCCGTATGGCCGAGAAGGCTCTGACGGCGGTTATTCAGGAGGCCTATATCCAGGGCGTTTCGACCCGCTCGGTTGATGACCTCGTCAAGGCGATGGGCATGTCGGGCATTTCCAAGAGCCAGGTCTCCCGGCTGTGCGAGGAGATCGACGAGAAGGTGAAGGCCTTTCTCGACCGGCCTATCGAGGGCGAATGGCCCTATCTGTGGATCGATGCTACCTACCTGAAGGTCCGGCGTGGCGGGCGCATCGTCTCTGTTGCAGTCATCATCGCCGTCGGCGTCAACACCGACGGCCGACGCGAAGTGCTCGGCATGGAGATCGGCACGTCCGAGGCCGAGGCGATCTGGACGGAATTCCTGCGCAAGCTGACCAGGCGGGGTCTGCGTGGCGTCAAGCTCGTCGTCTCCGATGCCCATGAGGGCATCAAAGCCGCAGTATCGAAGGTGCTCTGCGCCACCTGGCAGCGCTGCAGGGTCCACTTCATGCGCAATGCTTTGGCCCATGCTGGAAAGAGCGGACGGCGCGTCGTCTCCGCCTTCATTGCCACGGCCTTCGCTCAAGACACGCCGGAGGCGGCAAGCACTCAGTGGCGCAACGTCGCCGACCAGATCAGGCCAAAGGTCCCGAAGCTTGCCAGTTTGATGGACAACGCTGAGCAAGACGTACTCGCCTACATGACCTTTCCCAAGCAGCATTGGGCCAAACTTCACTCGACCAACCCGATTGAGCGATTGAACGGCGAGATCAAGCGGCGGACAGAGGTCGTCGGCATCTTCCCCAACGACGACGCCATCGTGCGCCTGGTCGGTGCGCTGCTGCTCGAACAGAATGATGAATGGGCCGTCCAGCGATCTCGCTATATGACCCTTGAGACAATCGCTACGATGAGCGATGATCCACTCATCAGCCTGCCAGCAGCAAGCTGACACTCATCCGGCCCTCTGGGATCAGCCGTGGCCGTCTAAGCTACACCACTCCCTGGGACACGATCGAATATCGCGCCACATGATGGCGCGAGCTTCCTCGGCCAATTCGCATGGAAACGCCTCGTCGATCCGGATAAAGCCGTCCTCGATGAATTGCTCGATCTGCGCGGCGCTCAGCCCCGGCGGGTAAACATTTGATGTCATGAAATATCTCTCTATCGCCAATCCTGCCGGCTCTTCCTTGGCCAGATGCAGGGTCGTTACATCGACGGCAACGCGCCAGCCGTGAAGGCTGGTAAGCGGCCGCATCTTCCGATGCCCGAAGGCAGAGCTTTAAAGGCTCAAGAAGAAGGCCGTGGCGATATTGAGGGTGATCATCTTCATAGCGACCCGACGCTATAACCCAGCAGCCGAAGGGTCAATGCACAAATGTCAGGCCTTTCCGCTGAGCGCGCCATGCACCGACTGCAACACGAGTTCGGCAAGCCGGGCTGCAGCCGGCTGCGGTTCGGCTTCGGCCCGATGCAGGACCAGACCGAGCTTTGGCAAATCAGGCAGGCCGATCGTCTCCGGCGCCAGCGGCCGGACCTTTGCCGGCAGGCCGATCGGTGTACGGATGGTGATGCCGAGGCCGGCTGCCGCCGCGGCCCAGAGGCCGCCGAGGCTGGGGCTGACGAAGGCGAGCCGCCAGGAAATGCCGGCCGCGTCAAGTGCCCGGGTCGCCGCGCTGCGCAGCAGGCACGGCGCCTCCAGCGAGGCGAGCGGCATCGGCTCGCCGCTCGCCGCATGCCAGCCAGGCGATCCCTCGGCAGGTCCGATCCAGCGCATCGGCACCTCGCCGATCCGCTCGCAATGCGCCGTCAGCGCGCCGTCGCTCCAGGCAAGCGCCAGATCGAGCTTGCCTGAGGTGACGCGCTCGAGCAGTTCGGCATTGCGCACCACCCGCGCCTCGATCCGCACCTTCGGATGCGCCCGCGCGAAGCGGCCGAGCACCTCCGGCAGCAGGGTCTCGCCGAAATCCTCCTGCAGGCCGAGCCGCACCCAGCCTTCCAGCTCGATGCTGTGCACGGCCGCAGCCGCCTCGTCGTTCAACTCCAGCAGCCGCCTGGCATAACCGAGCATCGTCTCGCCGGCATCGGTGAGCGCCAGCCCGCGCCCCGCCTTGCGGAAGATCGGCGTGCCCGCCTGCTCCTCCAGCTTCTTCAGCTGCGCGCTGACCGCCGAGGTGGAGCGTCCGAGCTTTTCGGCCGCCTTGGCGAAATTGCCGAGCTCCATGCCGGTCGAAAACGTGCGCAGCACATCGAGATCGAAGATCGTCCGTCGCATCAATATTCCCGATTTTCAGGATCATTTATTCAGAATATTCTGATTTTCAGCATCATCGTGCCGTGCGATGGTGCTGCTGTCAAGGCCGAGGACGGCCCGAACCATGGAGATCCCGATGCCCTTCGTTCGCATTTCCCTTCGCAAAGGCAAGTCGCCGGACTATCTCGCTGCACTCGCCGACACCATCCAACGCGCCTTGGTCGAGACCTTCGACGTGCCCGAAAACGACCGTTTCCAGGCCATCCATCAGCATGACGAAAACGAGCTGATCTTCGACCGCAACTATCTCGCCGGTCCGCGCTCAGCAGATTTCGTCTATATCTCGATCACCATCGGCCGTCCGCGCACTGCCGAGATGAAGGCGGCGCTCTATCGGCGGCTGGCCGATCTGCTCAGCCAATCACCGGCTCTCCGGCCCGAGGACGTGATGATCGTCATCAGCACCAGCGCCCCTGGTGATTGGTCCTTCGGCGACGGCATCGCCCAGATGACCAATCCTGATTGGCGGTTACGGGCAGCCGGAGGCCAAAGATGAGCGCTTCGAACCCGAGGACGATGACCGTCCGGCGCCCCGGAAAGGCGGTCCGCTCGCCCGAGGGTGTCGCAACAGCGCCTTTCTGGGTCGAGATGCTGCTCGAAGGAAGCGCCGACGGCGAAAACACTGCCATGCGCGCCACACTCGATCCCGGCACCATCACCCGCTGGCATACGCACCCTCGAGGCCAGTTGCTTTACGTGCTTTCGGGGCATGGGTTGGCGCAAAGCGAGGGTGGTCCCGTCGAGGAACTGCGCGCCGGCGATGCTGTCTGGTTTGCGGCCGGCGAGCGCCATTGGCACGGTGCCGCGGACGACAGCCCCTTCGGCTATCTCAGCATCCAGGCGACGGATAACGGCAGCATCGTCGAATGGCTGCAGCCGGTGGAGGCACGATCATGATCGCCATGCAATACAGCTTCACCCTGCCCGCCGATTACGACATGTCGATCATCGACCGCCGAATGCGCGACAAAGGTCCGCTGCTCGACGGCTTCCCCAATCTCGGTTTCAAGGCCTATCTCAGCGCCCGCCGGCGCGAATTCGCCAGCCGTGAAAACCTCTACGCACCCTTCTATCTCTGGCAGAAGCCGGAAGGGGCAAGCGACTTCCTCTGCGGCCCGGCATTCCAGGCGCTCACCGGCGCCTTCGGCTGGCCGCAGGTGAAGACCTGGATCGTATGGCAGGCAGAAGTCTCGCCCGATATCGCCGCAGCCAGGTTTGCGACCCGCGAAGTCCTGCAAATAGAGCCTTACGCACCGCTTGCCGATATCCGCAGCGCCGAAAGCGCTGAGGCTGAAGCCGATGTTGCGACAGGCGGCGCCCTTGCCTCCGTCCGCGGTTTCGAACCGACGACATGGACGCGGGTGCGCTTCAGGCTATGGAGAGAGATCCCCGAGAGCGGCGAGCCCATGCAGGCCTATCGCGTCGGTCACCTATCCCTGGCTCGAACCTGACCTTAAACGGTGGCCCGGCGGTAGAGGGCGAGCGAGCCGGCCAGCGCCAGCAGCGCACCGCCGCAGGCGCGCTCCAGCCATAGGGCGCCCGAGGTTTTCAGGAAACGCACCGCCTGCGAGCCGAAGAAGGCGTAGCCGAACATGATGAGGAAATCGAGCGCGGCAAAGGTGAGCGCCAGCAGCGCATATTGCGTTGCCTGCGGCAGGGCCGGGTCGATGAACTGCGGCAGAAAGGCCGAGAAGAACAGATAGCCCTTCGGATTGGTCGCCGCGACCATGAAGCTCTTCAGTCCGATCGAGACGGGCGACGCCGCCCCCGCAGGCGCCCCGGGCTTCAGCGCCGCATCGATCGTGCCCTTTGAGCGCAGCAGCATGATGCCGAGAAAAGCGAGATAGGCGGCACCTGCCCATTTCAGCATCGAGAACCAGAATTCCGATGCCGCCAGCAAGGCGCCGAGCCCGATCGCGACGGCGCCGATCAGCACGAAATCGGAAAGCACCGCGCCGATCATGCCGGCAATTGCCCGGCGCAAGCCATGCCGCGAACCATTGGTCAGCGCCAGCAGCACCGTCGGCCCCGGTGTGGCGATGCCGACGAAGGAAACGGCTGCGAAAGCCAGAAGCGTGACGATATCCATGGTGATCCCTCCCAATCCAGGGACCGAAACTTGCATGCACCGCAGCCCTTGGCAATGCCGCCCCGTCAAAGAAAAAGCCCGCCACCTCCGTGAACGGGAGACGGCGGGCTTAAAAGAGATGCGATCGGATCAGATGCCGCTCTGGCCGTCGGAACCGATATAGGCGATGCGGATCATGTTGGTGGCGCCGGGCGTGCCGAGCGGTACACCGGCCGAGATGATGATGCGGTCGCCCGGCTTGCCGAAGCCCTCGTCCGCGACGATGCGGCAGGCGCGGTTGACCATGTCGTCGAGATCGGTCGCGTCATGGGTGACGACGCAATGCAGGCCCCAGACGACGGCAAGGCGGCGTGCCGTCTTGATGATCGGCGACAGCGCCAGGATCGGCACCTGCGGACGCTCACGCGAGGCGCGAAGGCCTGTCGTACCCGACGAGGTATAACAGACGATCGCCGAGAGCTTCAGCGTCTCGGCAATCTGGCGGGCGGCCAGCGAGATCGCATCGGCGCCGGTTGCTTCCGGCTGGGCGCGCTGGGCATAGATGATGCCCGGATAATGCGGCTCGCGCTCGATGGCGGTGGCAATCGACGCCATGGTCGAGACGGCTTCGACGGGATAGTCGCCCGAGGCCGATTCGGCCGAGAGCATGACGGCATCGGCGCCTTCGAAGACGGCGGTCGCGACGTCGGACACTTCGGCGCGCGTCGGCACCGGCGCCGAGATCATCGATTCCAGCATCTGCGTGGCGACGACCACCGGCTTGCCCGAACGGCGGCAGGCGCGGATCAGCTGCTTCTGGATGCCGGGAACCGATTCAAGCGGCATTTCGACGCCGAGATCGCCGCGGGCGACCATCAATGCATCGGAAAGCTCGATGATTTCCTCGATACGCTCGAGCGCCTGCGGCTTTTCGATCTTCGACATCAGGCCGACACGGCCACGGGCGATCTTGCGCACTTCGGCAAGGTCGTCGGGGCGCTGGACGAAGGACAGCGCCACCCAGTCGACATCGTCGGTGGCGAGCACGGCGTCGAGATCGGCGCGGTCCTTGTCGGTCAGTGCACCGACGCCGAGCAGCGTGTCGGGAAGGCTGACGCCCTTGCGGTCGGAGATGCGGGTGCCCGAAATAACGGTGCAAACGATGCTCTTGCCGTCGCATTTTTCTGCGCGCAGCGCCAGCTTGCCGTCGTCGATCAGCAGGCGGTGGCCGGGCTGCACCGATTCCAGGATCTCGGGATGCGGCAGATAGACGCGGGTCTGATCGCCGAGCGCTTCGTTGTTATCGAGCGTGAAGGTCTGGCCGGGCTTCAGGTCGACCTTGCTGTCGACGAATTTGCCGACACGCAGTTTCGGTCCCTGCAGATCGGCGAGAATGCCGATCGGCCGGCCGGAGCGGGCTTCGACCGAGCGGATACGCTGGATCAGCGTGCGCATCACGTCGTGGCTCGCATGGCTCATATTGATGCGGAAGACATCGGCACCGGCCTGGTGCAGCTTCTCGATCATCGATTCCTCGGCGGAGGCTGGCCCGAGGGTGGCGAGGATTTTAATTTTGCGATTACGCTTCATCAATTCTGGCTTTCTTGCGTCCCTGGGGTGTCGGAGAGTTGGACCATCCAGCTGCCCTGGCGGCCCGTGTCGTATTCCTTGAATCCCATCTTCTGGTAACCCCGGGCATAACAATCCTGCACACCCGTGATCTTGAACTCGTTTTCCGCCACGCACATCTGCACGTCACCCGTCCAACGTCCTCCCCGGGCAGCGTCCTCTGCGTAGAGGTAATAATAACGCGATTGCAATTCGCCCTCGATCAAGGTGGCGCAGGTCGTTGCCGGCACCTGCCACCAACCTTCGGTCATCCAGCCATCCTTGGCCCGATAGCCGATCGCCACACCGACGAGATTTTGTGTTCCGTTGCAGACGCGAAAATCGGCGCGCGCAGCATCTGCGATGAAGAACGGCATAAAGGCTGCAAGAGCAAACAGAGCGAGACGGACCAGCGGTCCGGACCGCGTGAGGAAACTTGGCGCGGCTTGGATCAACACGGCTCCCAAATAGCTCCACGGTTATTCGTATGCTTGTCTTCTTGCGCCGCCGTCAAGCGAAAGTCAACGCAATGCTAATCGATTATATTTCCTTTCACAAACCGCCCGCCGAGGGTCCGGCTCAGCCTCTGTCCGACTGCGGGCGCTTGAACGTGGCGCAGTCGCATGCGATCACTGCGCCCGACCGCACCCGACTACCCAATGACGATCGGTAATTCCTGATGGACGACTTCCAATCCTTCGAAATCCTATCCGGCAAACATGACAAAGGCATGGTGATCCTCGCAGATCACGCGATGAACCGCCTTCCCGCGCGCTATGGCCGGCTCGGCCTGCCGGAGGCGGCCTTCGCCCGTCACATCGCCTATGACATCGGCATCGAGGGGCTGACGCGGCAGCTTTCGGCGAGCCTCGGCGTACCCGCGGTGCTAGGCGGCTTCTCGCGCCTGCTGATCGACCCGAACCGCGGCGAGGACGATCCGACGCTGATCATGAAGATATCAGACGGCGCCGTCATATCAGGCAATCACCCGATCACGCCGCAGGAATGGGACGACCGGATCGCAACCTTCCATCGCCCGTATCACGATGCCGTGGCCGCAACGATCGACGGCGTGGCGAATGCCACCGGCAGAGCACCGCTGGTGCTGTCGCTGCACTCCTTCACGCCGGCCTGGAAAGGCATTCCCCGTCCCTGGCACGCTGCCGTGCTCTGGGATAGCGACCATCGCGCCGTCGGCCCGTTGCTTGACATGCTACGTGCCGATCCCGATCTCGCCGTTGGCGACAACGAACCCTATGACGGCGCGCTGAAGGGCGATACCATGTACCGCCATTGCATGATCACTGGCATTCCGCACGCGCTGCTCGAGGTGCGGCAGGACCTGATCGCAGACGAGACCGGCATATCGGCATGGGCCGAACGCCTGGCGCCGATCTTTGCGGCGATGAACGCCGATCCCGCCTTGCACGGATACGACGTTCATCTGTCGCGCACCGGCCCCTATTGAACGACAGCCCCATTTAACGAAAGGCCTCACTTTAACGAAAGGAAGCGAGATGACCGCGCTCAGCAAGGAACAACAGATTGAATTCGAAGCTGCCGCCTTCCGCCGCCTCGTCGCACATCTTCGCGAACGCAGCGACGTTCAGAACATCGATCTGATGAATCTGGCCGGCTTCTGCCGCAACTGCCTGTCGAACTGGTATCGCGAAGCCGCCGAGGCTGAAGGTGTCCCGGTTAGCAGGGACGAATCGCGCGAGATGGTCTATGGCATGTCCTATGAGAACTGGAAGAATCTTCACCAGAACGAGGCCTCGCCTGTGCAAAAGGCTGCATTTGAACTGAACAACCCACACAAATAGCTTGGCTGGCCGCGAACAGGCTTGACCCTGACGCCGCTTCGCGGCAGTCACTGGCATCCAAAATTGATCACCGAAAAACCAGGAGAACACGATGTCTGATGCTCATGGCGTCGCCCGCGATCAGCTTCGCGCTTTCATCGAGCGCATTGAACGGCTGGAAGAAGAAAAGAAGACCATCGCCGACGACATCAAGGACGTCTATGGCGAAGCCAAGGGAATGGGCTTCGATACCAAGATCCTGAAGAAGGTCGTGGCGCTGCGCAAGAAGGACGAGCAGGAACGCATGGAAGAGGAAGCCATCCTCGACACCTACCTGCACGCGCTCGGCATGATCGAATCACCGCCGGAAGGCTGATCCGCTTCGCACCGCGGATGCCGACAAGCCGCCGGACGCCCGGCGGCTTTTCTTTTGCGGAGAACGCGCCAGGTTAAACGATGGCCTGATCCAGTCGAAGCAGCCAAATGAAAAACCGCCGGATCGCTCCGGCGGTTTTTTGATATTTCCTGATCGGCCGGCTCAGTTCGTGTTGAACTTGCGCACTTCCATGAAGTTCACAGCCGTGCCGCTGAAGCGGGCCGGATCGACCGAAGCGGTCTTGACGTTGAAGCCTTCAGCATAGACGGCGGTCGGCTGGGCGCGCATCGTCTGGCTGACGAAACGCGGCGCCTTGACCTGCTTGGAGGCCATTTCCAGGCGGGCATTGGTCAGCGCCCACTGCGAAATCATCTTCTGCGTCAGCTTCGGCTCGGTACGAACCGTCGCGCGGCTGGCGTCCGCCGCGGCGGCTTCCTTGTGCGTCGGGCGGCCGCCCTTGGTGGGCAGGCCCTGCGCCACGGCATTTTCGGTGGCCGGTTCGTCGAAGCCGTCGCCAAAGCTTGCCGATTTGGTCATCGGCGCCAAGGCTGCGAGCTCGAGCGGCGGTTTTGCGGCAGGCGGCTTTTGCGTCATCGCGGCATTGATCGCCTGCTCCACCGTCATCTCAGGCGCCTTCGACGCGATCTGACTGTCCCCCTCGTTCCGCTGCTGCTCGAGCGCATCGGCGACAGCGGGAGACAGTGCATCCTGATCGGCTTCGTCGGCCTCGGCTTCCGGATCGGCATCGGCCGCGGCAAGAAGGTTCTCGGCAACGGCAGGGCGCTCGATCGGCGTCGGAACCGGCAGGCCGTTGTCGCCCGTCAGCGACGCAACCTCTGCGTCGCCAGGCGCGCGGCGCGGGCCGAGAAGCGAGGGAACCGGAATGCTGTAGGCGCTGAGATCGGCAAACTGCTGTGGCCGGGCCTGATCGGCCGGAAGGGCCGCTGCAAGAGCCTGTTGCGCGGCATTACCCGAAGGCGGTGCGATGAGCGCGCTCGCCATGTCGCTGCCGGCCGGCTGGTTGCTGAATGCCGGGCGAACCTGCGGCACCGGCGCGTTCAGATCGGCGACTTCGGTCTGCTGCGGTTCGGCAGGCGCGGGCGCGGCCTTCGGCGGCGTCGCCTTGGCGACGGCCACAGGCGTCGAATCGTCCGACTCGTCTTCCTGCTCGTCCGCTCCGCCGCCGAACAGCGCGGCAAACAGCGTCTTGTGCTTCGGCGCCGATTCGGAAGCGCTGGCGATCTCGATCTGCGTGCCGCTGACGCGGCGCTTATAGTCTGCCATTGCCTGCTGATAGCCCGGCAGCGGCTTGCCGTCAGCCGGAATATGAATGGTGTTACCGTTCGGGAAAAGCCGGACCAGCTCGTCGCGGCTCATGCGCGGCCAGGCGCGAACGCCGCCGACGTCCATATGCACGAAGGGCGAACCCGATTTCGGATAGAAGCCGACGCCGCCGACCTGCATCTTCATGCCGATCCCGCGCAATGTCGCGAGCTTGACGTCCGGAATGAAGAAGTCCATCGCCTTGCCGAGCATATGCTGGCTCTTTTCGGCGACGCCCGAGTTGCGCGAACGGCCGCGCAGCATCTCGTTGGTACCCGGCGAACGGAAACCGCAGACGACGTTGATATAATCCCGCGAACCGCTCTGGCGATAGACTTCCCAGATCAGGTCGAACAGCCGCGGATCCATCTTCGTCGGCTGGTTCTTACGCCAGTCGCGCAGGAAGCGGTTGAGCTGCTCCAGACCCTTGGGGTCGAACTTGCCGTTGCGCTTGTAGGTGATGACGGCCTTTTCGCCGGTATGGATGAAATAGAGCTTGAGGCTGCGGGTGTCGCCCGCTGCTTCAGAAGGTGTACTGACGAATACCGGTGAGGAGACCGCGAGCGCAAGAAGGGCGGCCGCTGCCGTCCTTGCTGCCTTTCCGCAGATGTCGGCGCACAACAAGCGCCAGCTCAAGCGCGAAGGCTTGGAATTCCCATTCAGATTCGGCAACTCGATCCCCGTCAGACAGACAATGTCCCGTACTGTCTCAGATGACTGTCAAATGCGGTCACACGATGGCAAAAATGCCACACATGATCAACCTTTTCTTTACATAGTGAACGAGCCACTAACAAGTGGTTTATGATCAGTAACAAATCGTGGTTGCCTTAGTCTTAATAAAAAGCGCTTAAGCCGCATCTTTCTGGGGATTATCGGGGTCTATGCCGTAATCTTTGAGTTTGCGATAAAGTGTGGACCGGCCGATGCCAAGTTTGCGCGCCACTTGACTCATCTGCCCACGATAGAATTTGAGTGCGAATCGGATGAGCTCCTCCTCGACATCGGCAAGCTTGCGCACGTCGCCGGCTGGATTGACGCTGGCGATCGCATTTTCGGAGGTTTCGGACAGACGGTGGTGCACCTCTCCCGAGATCGACGCCCTGAATTCCTCGCCATAGCTGTCGTCGGGATCGAGGCCGGTATTGTCGGCAACCAGCGCCAGGTGATCCACCACTTCATATTCCGGAAGCTGGGCGGCGATCTGCGGGAAGTCCCCTTCCGTCAGCTCCGGCCCTTCGGCCAGAACGACCGCGCGGAAGATCGCGTTTTCGAGCTGGCGGATATTGCCCGGCCAGTCATAGGCGGTCAGCAGCGCCAGCGCGCCTGAATTCACCGTCATGCGGCGGCCGTTCTTCTGCTCGCTGGAGAAGCGGTCGGCAAAGACCCGCACCAGATGCGGAATGTCCTCCTTGCGCTTGCGCAGCGCCGGGATGGTGATCGGGAAAACGTTCAGGCGATAGTAGAGATCTTCGCGGAAATGACCGTTCTTGACCTCCTCGATCAGATCCTTGTTGGTCGCCGAGATCAGCCGGACATTGACCTTATGCGCGGTGCGCGCGCCGACGGTCTCGATCTCGCCCTGCTGCACGGCGCGCAACAGCTTCACCTGCACCTCGAGCGGCAGGTCGCCGATCTCATCGAGGAAGATGGTGCCGCCGTCGGCTTCCATGAATTTGCCGATGTGGCGCTCGGTCGCGCCTGTAAACGCGCCCTTCTCATGGCCGAACAGAATGCTCTCGACGAGATTGTGCGGGATCGCCCCGCAATTGACCGTGACGAAGGGCTTGTTTGCGCGGTCGCCGCCGGACTGGATGGCACGCGCCACCAGTTCCTTGCCGACGCCGGATTCACCTTCGAGCACAACCGGGATGTTGGACTGAGCCGCCCGCTGGGCGAGATCGATGACGCGGATCATCGCCGGGCTTGCCGATACGATGTCGTCGAAGCCGACCGCGCCCGAGCGCGACCGGCGCCCGGCCCGCGCCTTCACCTCGCGCTGGTCGAGCTTCATCGCGTTCGAGATCGAGGTGGCGATACGTTCGGGCGAGACCGGCTTGACGACGAAATCGAAGGCGCCGGCGCGCATTGCCTGCACCACCGTTTCGATGCCGCCCTGGCCCGTCTGCACGATCACGGGGATCTGCGTGCCGAATTCGTGAAGTGCGTCGAGGAATTCGAGGCCGGTCATCTCCGGCATCATCAGGTCGAGCACGATGACGTTGAAAAGGCCGCTGTCGCGTTTGACCATTTCCAGGCCGATACGGCCGTTTTCCGCCTGGTGCACGACATGGCCGTGACGCTCGATTGCGTTCTTGAGCAGGCGCCGCTGCACCGGGTCGTCCTCGACCACGAGGATTTGCCCTGCTCCCTTGAGCTCATTGTAACCGGTCATTGTCGCCTCACTTCATGCGAAACCATGAAGCGCACTCTGACAGGAAGGCTTGAACATCCAGTTTTGAGAAACAATTGCATTTTAACGATTGGAACAGGTCATTTTCGTGCCGAACCGACGCCTTTCTTGCGCCGAAAGGCCCTTGATGCCGGGCCTTCTCGCGCTTATTCAAGCAGACCTGTTATGAAAGTGGAGAGGAATTGCCCCATGAAAATCGAGCTCCCGCACGCCCGCCTTCTTTTGTCGGCAGCAGCGCCAGCCGGGCCCTCCGATCCGGGGCTCGGCGATCTGCCGGTCTGGAAGCTGCAGGATCTTTATCCCTCCGCCACCTCGACCGCTTTCGTCGCCGACATGGAAAAGGCCGGCAAGGCCGCGATCGCCTTTGAAGAAAAATGGAAGGGCAAACTCGCCGAGGCGGCAACGAAAACCGGCGACGAAGGCATCGGCGCGGCGCTGAAGGAATATGAGGCGCTGGACGATATCATGGGCCGCCTCGGCTCCTTCGCCGGCCTCACCTATTTCTCCGACACCACCGATCCGGCCAACGGCAAGCTCTATGGCGACGTGCAGACCAAGATCACCGAATTCTCAGGGCACCTGCTGTTCTTCGCGCTCGAACTCAACCGCATCGACGACGCGGTGATCGATGCCAGCATGGCCAAAGACCCCGCCGCCGGCCACTATCGCCCGTGGCTGGTCGATCTCAGGAAAGACAAGCCCTACCAGCTCGACGACCGGCTGGAACAGCTCTTCCTCGAGAAGTCGATGACATCGGCGGCCGCCTTCAATCGCCTCTTCGACGAAACCATGGCGGAACTGCGCTACGAGATCGATGGCGAAAAAGTGCCGCTCGAAGTGGCGCTGAACATGCTGCAGGAGAAGGATCCCGAAGTGCGCCGCAAGGCGGCCATGGCGCTCGCCGCAACCTTCAAGGCCAATATCCGCATCTTCACGCTGATCACCAATACGCTTGCCAAGGACAAGGATATCTCCGACCGCTGGCGCGGCTTCGAGGACATCGCCGACTCCAGGCATCTCGCAAATCGCGTCGAGCGTGAGGTCGTCGATGCGCTGGCCGCGGCCGTCCGTGAAGCCTATCCCCGCCTTTCGCACCGCTATTACAAGATGAAGGCGAAGTGGCTCGGCATGGAGCAGATGAATTTCTGGGACCGCAACGCGCCGCTTCCGGAAACCTCCAGCGCCGTCATCTCCTGGCCAGAGGCGAAGGATACGGTGCTTTCGGCCTATGGCAATTTCGCCCCCGAGATGGCTGATATCGCCCGGCGCTTCTTCGACGAGCAGTGGATCGACGCCCCGGTCCGCCCCGGCAAGGCGCCCGGCGCCTTCGCCCATCCGACGGTTCCCTCGGCCCACCCCTATGTGCTCGTCAACTATATGGGCAAGCCGCGCGACGTGATGACGCTTGCCCATGAACTCGGCCACGGCGTGCACCAGGTTCTCGCCGGCGCGCAAGGGGCGCTGATGTGCCAGACGCCGCTGACGCTTGCCGAGACCGCGTCGGTCTTCGGCGAGATGCTGACCTTCCGCGCGCTTCTGGAAAAGACCAGCGACACGCGCGAGCGCAAGGCGATGCTCGCTCAGAAGGTCGAGGACATGATCAACACGGTCGTGCGCCAGATCGCCTTCTACGAATTCGAGCGCAAACTGCACACCGCCCGCAAGGCTGGTGAACTCACCGCCGACGATATCGGCGAACTCTGGCTCTCCGTCCAATCCGAAAGCCTCGGGCCGGCGATCAGCATTTCTGAAGGTTACGAGACCTATTGGGCCTATATCCCCCATTTCATCCACTCGCCCTTCTATGTCTACGCCTATGCCTTCGGCGATTGCCTGGTGAATTCGCTCTACGCCGTCTACCAGAAGGCCGAGAAGGGTTTTCAGGAGAAGTATTTCGAACTGCTGAAGGCCGGCGGCACCAAGCATCACTCGGAGCTGCTGAAGCCTTTCGGCCTCGATGCCACCGATCCGTCGTTCTGGAGCCAGGGCCTGTCGATGATCGAAGGGCTGATCGACGAATTGGAGGCTTTGGATAGGGCGTAAGAGAGCGAGTCCCTTCTCCCCTCGGGGAGAAGGTGCCGGCAGGCGGATGAGGGGGCGACACGGCAGAACCTCTCCTTTGCATACGCTCAGGACGTCGCTTCGCTCCCCCCTCGCCTGCCCTTCGGGTATCTTCTCCCCGAGGGGAGAAGAGAGAAAATATCCGAGGCTCCCGATCGCATCCGAGCAATGGGGAGCAGAACAAACCGAAAGCGTTGCGTGGCCAGTCAACCCTATATTCTCTTCCGAGACGACACGATCGAACAGGTGATGCTGTTCGCCGAGCCGGCCGAGATCATCGTCGCGCGAACATGCGCCGAGTTCTTCGCCGGCCTTGCCAGGATGGAAAAGGCCAAGGCCGAGGGCAAATGGCTTGCCGGCTATATGGCCTACGAGGCCGGATATCTCTTCGAGGAGAAACTCGCTCCCTTCGCCCGTGAAGATCGCGAAACCCCGCTGCTCTGTTTCGGCGTCTTCGACGCGCCGCAGGCGGATACACACCCGCTCGCCCAGCCGAAACAGCGCCTCGAAAACGAGGAGTTTCTCACCGCCCCCAAGGCGGCCTGGGATTTCCCCATATATAAAGAGCGTTTCGACCGCCTTCACGAGCACCTGCGGCTCGGCGATGCCTATCAGGCGAACCTCACCATGCCGGTCGAGGCCCGCTGGAACGGCGATCCCCGTGCCGCCTTCTGGTCGCTGATCGAGCGCCAGCCGGTCAAATACGGCGCGCTGATCGATCTCGGCGGCCCGCTTATCCTGTCGCGGTCACCTGAACTGTTCTTCCGTACCGATGAAGACGGCTGGATCGAGACCCATCCGATGAAGGGCACGGCGAAACGCGGCGCCACCGCCACTGAGGATGCCGAAATCGTCGAGGCCATGCGCCGCGATATCAAGACGCAGGCCGAAAACCGCATGATCGTCGATTTGCTGCGCAACGATATCTCCCGCATTACCGAGGTCGGCACGCTCGACGTGCCGAAGCTCTTCGACATCGAGACCTATCCGACCGTTCACCAGATGGTCAGCCATGTGCAGGCAAGGCTCATCCCCGGCCTTTCGATCCGCGACATCTTTTCCGCCCTCTTTCCCTGCGGCTCGATCACCGGCGCGCCGAAAATCCGCGCGATGGAAATCCTCCACGCGCTCGAAGATGGACCCCGCGACGCCTATTGCGGTGCGATCGGCATGATTTCGCCGAGCGGCGCCATGCGTTTTTCCGTCGCCATCCGCACCATCACGCTTTTTGACGGCGGCCGGGCCGTCTTTAACGTCGGCGGCGGCATTGTCTTTGATTCCACCGCCGAGGCCGAATATGAGGAATGCCTGCTCAAGGCCCGCTTCGCCGTCGGCGATCAATGGATCGCGCGATGACCGATTTTTCGCTGATCGAGACGCTGCGCTGGCAGCCCGCCGACGGTTTTATCCGCCTGCGGCTGCATCTCGCCCGGCTCTCCCGCTCCGCCCGCCGCCTTGGCTTCCCGCAGCCGATCGATGCTGTGGCAAGGCTTGACGAAGCCGTTGCAGGTGCCGCCGCTCCGTTGCGCGTCCGCCTGACCTTCGACGCCCAAGGCCGCATCGAGGTGACCAGTGCCGCCTTCGTTCCGCTGTCGCCCGAGACCACCTGGACCGTCCGCCTCGCCGAGACCCGCCTGAACTCCGCCGACAGGCTGCTGCGTCACAAGACCACGCGCCGCGCCGTCTACGAGAGAGCGCGCGCCGAATACCGGCCTGATGAGGCCGATGACGTCATCCTGTTGAACGAGCGCGGCGAGGTCTGCGAGAGCACCATCACCTCGATCTTCCTGGATGACGGCACCGGCATCCTGCGCACCCCGCCGATCTCCTGCGGCCTGCTCGCCGGCGTGCTGCGCACCGAGCTCATCTGCCAACGCAAGGCCCGCGTCGGCCGCCTCAGCCTTGCCGATCTCGACGCCGGCACGCTTTACCTCGGCAACTCGCTGCGCGGCCTGATCCGCGCCAATCTCATCAGGAACTGATCATGTTCATCCTCTCCCTCACCTACCGCAAATCCAACGAGGAAGCCGACAAACACATGGAGCCGCACATGGCCTGGGTGAAGGAAGGTTATGCCAAGGGCTGGTTCCTCGCCTCCGGCCGCAAGGTGCCGCGCACCGGCGGCGCGATCCTCGCAATCGGCGACCGCGCCGCGATCGAAGCCTATGTCGCCGCCGATCCTTTCACCCTCCACGGCGTCGCCGAATACGACATCACCGAGCTCGCCGTGACGACGACGGTCGAGGGACTGGAAATCCTGAAACGCTGATTGGCGGGAGTCGGTCAGATGATCAGACGGCGTCGGTGAAGAATATTGACAATATGTGCTACGCTACCCACAATAGAAGAAGATGAGGGATCCGCCAATGGCCTCGGGTAGCATTCACGTAAAGGTTAGCGGCGCGCTGCAGGATCACATCCAACAGCAGATAGGCGATGGCGGCTTGTACGAAAACGCGAGCGAATACATCCGCGCTTTGATCCGCCGCGATTTGCAGACCCGCGATGAGGCATGGGATGCCCTGCAAAAGGAACTCGCACCCGCGATGCGGGCCGCAGACAGTGAGTTTATCACCGTCACCGCCGAGGACGTTATTCGCCGCAATAAGCACCGCTGATCATGGCGGCTTATCGCTTTTATCCGCGCGCGGATGTCGCTCAGGATAAGATTTGGCGCGATACGCTCGAGAGGTGGGGAGAGACGCAGGCGGATGCCTATATACTCGGACTGCATGGGCAGTTGCAGCGCTTGTGCGAGAACCGACTGATCTGGCGGCAACTTCCGCAGCGCCTGGTGGTTCCTGCCGATATCAAGCGTCGGGCTTATTTTTGCCGTTACGAACACCACTATATTTTCTTACGTGAACTCGAAAACGGCGACATCGGCGTGATGAGCATTCTTCACGAGCGGCTGAATCTGCCGGTACGGCTCAGAGAGGACTTGGCGGCCCTGTACACCAAACCCACCTCTCGCCCGCCCGATATTTGAGCTTTCCCCCTCAACACTCTTTATTGTGACGCGGTTTTATGGTTAGAGCCGGTCACCTCGCAATTTCTGCGGCAATTTCAAAAGAATTCTTCGGGCTGAACGCTTTCGTCCCCTTCCACAGGAGAAAAGAATGACGGAACAGAACTATCCGGTATATGCCGAAATTACCGGTCCGATCGTGATGATCGGCTTTGGCTCCATCGGTCGCGGCACCCTGCCCCTGATCGAGCGCCACTTCAAATTCGACAAGAGCCGGATGGTCGTCATCGACCCGCGCGAAGAGCCCTCCGACATGGAGATCCTGAAGAAGCACGGCGTCCGCCACATCAAGGAATATGTCACCAAGGACAATTACAAGGACCTGCTGAAGCCGCTGCTGACGGAAGGCAAAGGCCAGGGTTTCTGCGTCAACCTCTCGGTCGACACCTCCTCGCTCGACCTCATCAAGCTCTGCCGCAAGCATGACGTGCTCTATGTCGACACCGTCGTCGAACCCTGGCTCGGCTTCTATTTCGACAAGGGCATGAGCAATGCCGACCGCACCAACTATGCGCTGCGTGAAACGGTGCGCAAGGAAAAGGCGAAGAACCCGGGCGGCGCCACCGCCGTCTCCACCTGCGGCGCCAATCCGGGCATGGTCTCCTGGTTCGTCAAGCAGGCGCTCGTCAACCTCGCCAACGACACCGGCCTGAAGTTCGACGAACCGGATCAGCACGATCGCGAAGGCTGGGCCAAGCTGATGAAGAAGCTCGGCGTCAAGGGCGTCCACATCGCCGAGCGCGACACCCAGCGCACCAAGCATCCGAAGCCGCTCAACGTCTTCTGGAACACCTGGTCGGTCGAAGGCTTCATCTCCGAAGGCATGCAGCCGGCCGAACTCGGCTGGGGCACGCATGAAGAATGGATGCCGAAGAACGCCAAGAAGCACAAGAAGGGCAACAAGGCGGCGATCTATCTGGAACAGCCGGGCGCCAACACCCGCGTACGCACCTGGTGCCCGACGCCCGGCCCGCAATATGGCTTCCTCGTCACTCACAACGAGTCGATCTCGATCGCTGACTACTTCACGGTTCGCGACAAGGACGGCGAAGTGACCTTCCGTCCGACCTGCCACTATGCCTACCATCCGGCCAACGACGCCGTGCTCTCGCTGCATGAAATGTTCGGCAATGGCGGCACGCCGCAGCCGGTCCACCATGTTCTCGACGAGGACGAGCTGGAGGACGGCATCGATGAACTCGGCGTCCTGCTCTACGGCCATGAGAAGAACGCCTACTGGTACGGCTCGCGCCTGTCGCTCGAAGAAACCCGCCGCATCGCGCCCTATCAGAACGCCACCGGCCTGCAGGTCACTTCAGCCGTTCTCGCCGGCATGGTCTGGGCGCTGGAAAACCCGACTGCCGGCATCGTCGAAGCCGACGAGATCGATTACAAGCGCTGCCTCGAAGTGCAGATGCCCTATCTCGGCCCGGTCGAGGGACATTACACCGACTGGACCCCGCTCGATGGCCGCCCGGGCCTCTTCCCTGAGGATATCGACACCAAGGATCCGTGGCAGTTCAGGAACATTCTCGTTCGCTGAGATCGCTCGCGCGAGTTTGAAGATGCCCGCCGCAAGGCGGGCATTTTTGTAACGCCTGCTGTCTAAATGCCGCCCGGCACCCGCCAAGGCTTGCCTTCGCGGCGGGCGCGCGCCATGTTTTGCCCGAACTTGGCGGCTGTCCGCCACGCCGAATCGCCGGGAGAAGCCTTATGAAAATCAGAACTGGTCTCGTTCTTGTCGGTGCCGCCGCCGCGCTCGCCGCCTGCGTTTCGCCAGAGCCGCGCAGCCTGCCGGTTGCCACAGCACCGGCCGCCACCGGCGTCGAAGGCAACTGGAGCGATCCGAACGGTATCGTTTCAACCTTCCAGGGCGGTAGTTTCACCACTCGCACGACCGACAGCAACCAGCTTCTTGCCTCAGGCACCTATATCAATACCTCGCCGACCCTGGTCGAGATCAACATGACCTCGCTGGTGCGCAAGACCCAGTCCAAGGTCAATTGCGCCCTCGTCAACCCGAGCCAGCTCAACTGCACCTCCGATTCCGGCGCGCAGTTCACGCTGTCCCGCCGAGGCTGAAGATAAGGCGTAGGCTAAGCACACCATGCGCGCCCTCGCCGTTTACCTCGTCCTGCTGCTCGCGCTGCCGCTTGCGGCGCTTGCCGTCCTTTTTCCGGCCAATGTCTATCGTGCCCAGGGCATCGCCGCTCTCGATTGCGACGGACCGGGCCAGGTGCTGATGTTGGCTGTGCCGACAATATTGATCTACGGCGCCGGCGCGCTCTTTGCCTATCGGGCCGGCCGGCGCTTTCACCGCCTCGTTTTTCTTCTTTGTCTGATCATCGCCCTCGCCACGGCTGCGAATATCGCGGAGGCCGTGCACGAACTCTACCGAAACGCCGCCGACGGCGAATGCCTGTGATAGGCCAGTCCGGCTTTCCTGGGATAGGCACCCGGCCTTTTTTGCCCCGCCCCCTTGGAAAGCGCCCGTCCTGGCCCAGCTTTCTCTTGCGGTCGTCCATCGTCTGATGGAACATCCGCAGGCCGGGAAACGCCCCGGCGGACTAATGCATGTCGCCCGGAAGTGTGCAGCGCTTCCGGGATAACGACATGCATAAAAACAAAGAGCTAAAGCGCGTCACATGAAGCAAGTTTGATGCGACGCGCTTTAAGGAAGGGATTGGCGAGGATCAGGGGGATCTCTCGCCTCAATCAGGAGAACAGGGATGACGAAGTCTTTCAGCTTCGGTCTTTTGACCGCGTCCATGCTGGCGCTGAGCACGGGCGCCGCTTTTGCGGATTACGAACTCAATATTCTTCATATCAACGATTTCCATTCGCGCATCGAATCGATCAACAAATTCGACTCCACCTGCTCGGCCGAGGAAGAAGGCAAGAAGGAATGCTTCGGGGGCGCTGCCCGCCTGAAGACCGCGATCGACCAGCGCCGTCAGGCGCTTTCCGGCAAGAATGTCCTCCTGCTGAATGCCGGCGACAATTTCCAGGGCTCGCTCTTCTACACGACCTATAAGGGCGCGGCCGAAGCCGAATTCCTGAACCTGATGAAGTTCGACGCCATGACCGTCGGCAACCATGAGTTCGACGACAGCGAGGACGGGCTTGCGACCTTCCTCGACAAGGTGCAGTTCCCTGTGGTCACCGCGAACGTCAAGGCGACAGCCGCCTCCAAGCTCGGCGACCGCATCAAGCCCTCGCTGGTGCTCGATGTCGGCGGCCAGAAGATCGGCATCGTCGGCGCCGTCACCAATGACACATCAGAACTTTCCTCCCCCGGCCCGAACGTCACCATCGCCGACGACGTCCAGGCGATCACCGCGGCCATTCAGGATCTGAAGGGCCAGGGCGTCAATAAGATCATCGCGCTGACCCATGTCGGTTATCCCCGCGACCTCGCTTTGATCGCCAAGATCCCGGATGTCGACGTCGTTGTCGGCGGCCATTCCCATAGCCTGCTCTCCAATACCGACCCCAAGGCTGAGGGCCCCTATCCGACGATGGTCGACAATCCGGGCGGCTACAAGGTGCCGGTCGTCCAGGCGGCCTCCTACAGCAAATATCTCGGCGATCTCGTGGTCAATTTCGACGATAGCGGCGTCGTCAAGGATGCCAAGGGCGATCCGATCCTGATCGATTCAAGCTTTACGCCCGATCCGGCTGTTGTTGCCCGCATCGCGGAACTCGCCAAACCGATCGAAGAACTGCGCAAGAAGGTCATCGGCTCCTCCGAAGCCCCGATCGACGGCGATCGCAAGGTCTGCCGCGTCAAGGAATGCTCGATGGGCAATCTGGTGGCCGATGCCATGCTTGACCGCACCAAGAACCAGGGCGTCACCATCGCCTTCCAGAACGGCGGCGGCCTGCGTGCGTCGATCGACGGCGGTGAGGTCACCCAGGGCGAAGTCATCACCGTCCTGCCCTTCCAGAATACGCTCGCCACTTTCGAGACGACCGGTGCAGATGTCGTCAAGGCGCTCGAAAACGGCGTCAGCCAGATCGATCAGGGCGCCGGCCGCTTCCCGCAGGTCGCCGGCCTGAAATTCGCCTTCGACCAGTCGAAGCCTGTCGGCAGCCGCGTCAGCGATATCCAGGTGAAGGAGGGCGACAATTTCGCTCCGATCGACCAGGCCAAGACCTACAAAGTCGCCACCAACAACTTCATGCGCTCAGGCGGCGACGGCTATTCGATCTTCAAGGAAGGCAAGAACGCCTATGATTTCGGTCCGGATCTTGCCGACGTGACCGCCGAATATCTGGCCGCCCACTCACCCTATAAGCCCTATACCGACGGCCGCGTCACCGAAAACGGCGCGGCTGTGGCGCAGGCGCAGGCGCCGGCTGCCGCACCGGCAGCGCCGGCAGCCCCTGCACCAACCGCCGAACCCGCGCCCGCCCCTGCGGCACCCGCACCAGCCACCGAGCCTGCCCCGGCAGCGCCTGCCCCGGCAACACCAGCAACACCCGCCCCCGCTGCGGAACCAGCGCCGGCGCCGGCAGCCTCCGCACCTGCCGCAACGACGCCTTCCACCCACGTGATCGCCGCCGGTGATACCTTCTGGGATCTCGCCGTGACCTTCTATGGCGACGGCACGCTGTGGCGGAAGCTTTCGGAGGCCAACGGCAGTCCGAACCCGCGTCACCTGGCGGTGGGCAAAGAGATCGAGGTTCCCGCCAAGTAAGACGATTTGTCCCGATTTCCATCGCCGGCCCGGGCTTTCCCGGGCCGGCTTTTCTTTCTATAGGGTGAACCACGATCTTGGGGCTGCGTATGAGCCGACGAGACAGAAGAGCGTTGGGGCCAGAATGACAGCAGATATTTCACTCCGCCCGGCAGACCATCCGGCCGTCAAGTCAGGCAAGATCGGCGTGCTGCTGGTCAATCTCGGCACGCCCGATGGCACCGATTACAGGTCGATGCGCCGCTATCTCCGGGAGTTCCTGACTGATCGCCGCGTCATCGAATGGTCGCCCTGGAAGTGGTATCCGATCCTGTTCGGCATCGTGCTCAACACCCGCCCGCAGAAGGTCGGCAAGGCCTATGAGCTGATCTGGAACAAGGAGAAGAACGAAAGTTATCTCCGCACCTATACGCGCAACCAGTCCGAGCTGATGGCCGAGCGCCTGAGGGATCTCGAAAACGTCAAGGTCGACTGGGCGATGCGTTACGGCACGCCGTCGATCGCTTCGCGCATCGAGGCGCTGAAGCAAGAAGGCTGCGACCGTATCGTGCTCTTCCCGCTTTATCCGCAATATGCGGCAGCGACCACCGCCACCGTCAACGACAAGGCGTTCCAGAAGCTGCTTTCGATGCGCTGGCAGCCGGCATTGCGCACCGTGCCCGACTATCACGACGACGAGACCTATATCGAAGCCCTCGCACAGTCCGTCGACAAGCATCTTGCGACGCTCGATTGGAAGCCGGAGATGCTGCTCGCCTCCTTCCACGGCATTCCGATGTCCTATTTCAAGCAGGGCGATCCCTACTACTGTCAATGCCAGAAGACCGGCCGGCTGCTGCGCGAGCGGCTCGGGCTCACCAAGGAAAACTTCATGGTCACCTTCCAGTCCCGCTTCGGGCCGGAGGAATGGCTGCAGCCCTATACCGACAAGACGGTGGAGAAGCTCGCCAAGGACGGCGTCAAGCGAATCGCCGTCATCAATCCCGGCTTCGTTTCCGACTGCCTGGAGACGCTGGAAGAGATCGCCGAACAGGCCGCCCATTCCTTCCACGAGAATGGCGGCGAGAAGTTCGCACATATTCCCTGCCTCAATGATGGCGAGGACGGCATGAAGGTGCTGGAAAAGGTCGTCCGCCGCGAATTGCAGGGCTGGATCTGAGAGATCCCATACTGAAAAATCCGCCCTGACTCATCCTTCTTTTCCTTGGAGGCGGGGCCTTCGTGGGTCATTTCTTCCTCGCAAAGAACATGCTACCTCACCACATCAGTTGTGAGGCGCGCATGCATGCGCCGATAGGAGGAATTCATGCTGTTCGGCGGCTTCGACATCGTCGTGATCGTGCTGGTCATCTTCGTCATCCTGGTGCTCTTTGCCGGGATCAAGACCGTGCCGCAGGGCTATCGCTATACGATCGAGCGCTTCGGCCGCTACACCCGCACGCTGGAGCCCGGCCTCAACCTCATCACACCCTTCATCGAGCGTGTCGGCGCCCGGATGAACGTGATGGAGCAGGTGCTGAACGTGCCGACCCAGGAGGTGATCACCAAGGACAATGCCTCGGTATCGGCCGATGCCGTCGCCTTCTATCAGGTGCTGAACGCCGCCCAATCCGCCTATCAGGTTGCCAACCTCGAAAACGCCATCCTCAACCTAACCATGACCAACATCCGCTCGGTCATGGGCTCGATGGATCTCGACGAACTGCTGTCCAACCGCGATGCGATCAACGACCGGTTGCTGCGCGTCGTCGACGAGGCCGTGCAGCCCTGGGGCATCAAGGTCACCCGCGTCGAAATCAAGGACATCCAGCCGCCGCGCGACCTCGTCGACGCGATGGCCCGGCAGATGAAGGCCGAGCGCGAGAAACGCGCCCAGGTGCTGGAAGCCGAGGGCTCGCGTAACGCACAGATCCTCAGGGCCGAAGGCGCCAAGCAATCCGCCATTCTCCAGGCCGAGGGCCAGCGCGAGGCCGCCTTCCGCAACGCCGAAGCCCGCGAGCGCCTGGCCGAGGCCGAAGCCAAGGCGACGAAGATGGTTTCCGAAGCGATTGCCGCCGGCGACATTCAGGCAATCAACTATTTCGTCGCGCAGAAATACACCGAGGCGCTCACCTCGATCGGTTCGGCATCCAATTCCAAGATCGTGATGATGCCGATGGAAGCCTCTTCCATCCTGAGCTCGCTCGGCGGCATCGGCGCCATTGCCCGCGAAGTGTTCGGCGATGCCGGCAACAACCCGGCATCGCCGCCGCCCCTGCCGCGTCCGCGTCCGGCGCCGGCGCGCTCGACGCCGCCGATCAGCCCTTCGACCCCCAATCCGTTCAATCCCGATCAGGAGCGCTAAGCCATGCTGGCGAAGATCATCGCCGAACTTGGTCCCTGGAGCTGGTGGGTCGCGGGCCTCGTGCTGCTCGCCGCCGAAATGATCGTGCCCGGCTTCTTCCTGGTCTGGATCGGCCTTGCCGCCCTGATCGTCGGCGCGCTGTCGCTCATCTTCTGGGACAGCGCCTTCTGGGTCTGGGAGCTGCAGGCGATCCTTTTTGCACTGCTCGCCGTCGCCACGACCTTCGCCGGCCGCCGGCTGACGCTGCGCAATTCGACGACCGACGAGCCCTTCCTCAATCAGCGCGGCGCCAGCCTGGTCGGCCGCACGGCGACGCTGCACGAACCGATCCGCGAGGGCCGCGGCCGCATCCGCCTCGACGATACGCTATGGCAGGTGATGGGACCCGACGTGCCGGCGGGAACGCAGGTGAAGGTGGTTTCGAGCAACGGCCGCGATCTGACAGTCGAGCCCGTCTGATGTAACAGCTCTGATCAGGCGACGCCGATCCGCAGCAGGTCGTGGAAATGCACCAGGCCGACCGGCCGGCGGTCGTCGTCGATGACGATCAGCGCGCCGATGTGATGCTGGTTGAGCAGCGCCAGCGCGGCGGTCGCCAGCATCGTCGGCTTCACCGTCTTCGGCGTCCGCGTCATGATATCGTCGACGGCAAGTTCGGCAAGATTGCGGGTCAGGTTGCGCGCCATGTCGCCTTCGGTGACGATGCCGCAGAGCCGCCCATCCTCGTCAAGCACACCGACGCAGCCGAAATGCTTGCGCGACAGCACCGTGATCGCCTCCGGCATCGCCGTGCCCCTGGCCACGAGCGGCAGCCGCTCGCCGGTATGCATGATATCGGCAACATGCATCAGGCTCGCGCCCAGCTTGCCGCCGGGATGGAAGACGTGGAAATCCGTGGCGGTAAAGCCGCGCGCCTCCAACAGCGCCACCGCCAAAGCGTCGCCGATCGCAAGCTGCATGATAGCCGAGGTTGTCGGCGCCAGACCATGTGGGCAGGCTTCCGTTTCCTTGGGCAGTTTCAGCACGATATCAGCGGCCAGGCCGAGGCTCGATTCCTCATCATAGGTAATGGCGATCAGCGGAATGGAAAAACGCCTGGAATAAGAGAGGATCGCCTTGAGTTCTTGCGCCTGCCCGCTCCAGGAAACGGCGATGATTGCATCACCTTGCCCGATCATGCCGAGATCGCCGTGATTGGCCTCGGCCGCATGCACGAAGAATGCGGGCGTGCCCGTCGAAGCAAGCGTCGCAGCAATCTTAACGCCGATATGCCCGCTCTTGCCGACACCGGTGACGATGACACGCCCGGTGATGTCGCCGATGGTTTCGACAGCGCGGGTGAAGGGACCGGCCAATCCATTGGCGAAGGCCTGTTCGAGCGCTTCAAGACCGCGTCTTTCGATCTCTATCGTGCGTTTTGCCGATTCGAGGACGGTGTTTTCAACGAGGTTTATCGCTCTTCTGTTCATGAAGCTGCGTTAGACCTTTTCACTTTCCAAGTCCACCCCGCACTCTTTCCGAAATGTGAACGGCGCCCGCCATCGGCAACGAATGATTAACCACGAGGCTTTACCTTTGGGTAAGAACCGAAAGCATGTCAGGCGCGAATTGCATGGGCCAACCAAAACAGACGAGCAGTGTGACGCCGCTCCGCGCCATGAGCCGTGCCGTCTCTTTTGCTGCGTTCGGTGGCCTGCTTCTCAGCCAGACGGCTGCCCTGGCGCAGTCCGCCTCGCAGCAGCCCACAACGACGGCAAATAACCGCTCCACCGTCTTTCAGGACAATAGCACCACGAACACCGCAGCCGCCGCTGTCGATGACGGCACCGACGATGCGGTCACGCCTGCGGCAAACGGCGCGACTGCGAATGCGGATGATGCCCAGAGGCCCGCCATACCGGATGCGCAATCCGGCGACGACATTACCGGCTCAATCCTCGATGAGGACATCCGCCGGCTGAACACCCGCGAAGCGCCGATCGACGAAACGCTGCCGCGCCGCAAGGCTGCCGAAAGCACCTCGACGGCGGAAACGCCGGGCATTCCGATCGGCACCTTCGTGCTCCGCCCGAGCGTGACCCAGAGCATCAACACCGAGACTACCAAGGACGGCAATACCAGAGAGCAGCGCTCCTTCCTGGAAACCGATGCGGCCGCGACGCTGACCTCAGACTGGGGCCTACACCAGCTGACAGTAACTTCGGAAGGCGCCTGGCAAAAGAATGTCAGCGGCGAAGGCGAGGAGCAACCTTCCTTCAAGATCAACAGCGACCTCAGGCTGGATCTTCCCGACGATACGGTCGCCCACCTCACCGCCGGTTATAATTTCTATCGGGAAGATACAGACGACCCCGACGCCATTGCCAATGCCGCGCAACAGTCCGACGTGCAGGAATTCACAGCCGGCGCCTCCGTTCAACGCGATTTCGGCATCCTGCGCGGCACGACGGCACTGGCGCTGACCCGCTCGATCTATTCCGATGCCACGCTTTCGAACGGCACGACCGTGACCTTGAGCGACCGCGACCAGACGACCGGCACGCTGCGCGGCCGCGTAGGCTACGAGCTGTCGCCCGCGCTCATCCCCTTCATCGAAGCCACGATCGGCCGTACTCTCTATGACGAAACGCGCGATTCCGCCGGCTACGAGCGTTCCGGCCACAGCTATGGCGCCAAGGCCGGCGTCGAAGTCGATCTCGGCGAAAAGCTCAAAGGTGAGGTCGGTGTCGGTTACGCGATGGCCGATTTTGAAGACAGCCGTCTGTCTTCGATCGATACCGCGACGCTCGATGCGAGCCTGCTCTGGTCGCCGATCCGCGGCACCGACGTCAATTTCGACCTGCAGACGAGCATCCAGCCCTCGACCACGGCGGGCGAGAGCGGCTACGTCTCGCACGCCTTGACCACGACGGTCACCCACCAGCTGCGCGACAATCTGGTGGGCACGATGATCGGCGGCGTCATATGGCGCGATTATCCCACTGACAGCAGCATCAACGACGAGCTCGTCTACACCGCGGCGACCGGGCTGACCTGGAATATCAACCGCTATCTCGATCTGACCAGCACGCTCGGCTACGAGCTGACCACGCGCAAGGACGGCGACGACTCGCAGCAATTCCGCGCCGGCGTCGGCCTCAAGCTCAAACGCTAGAGCATGATGCCGAAAAGTGTGAGCGGTTTTCGGGCGACATCATGCTCTAACTCTTTAATTTAGAACAGGATGATTTAAGGCCGACCCGGCCTTAAATCATCCTGTTCTAGCGCAGCGGTACCTGCCCCAGACCACACGCAAAAGCGTCTTCCGAAATTGCTCCGAAGTGATCCGCCGCCCGCTCAGGCTGATGCTATCAGATCCTGCAGGATGCCGATGATGCGACGGTGCTGATGGGCGTGACGTGTGCGGATGCTGGTTGCGGCATAGACCGTCTGTTGAATGGGTGGAGCGTCCTCTATCGGGAAAGCGACGCCCTCCCTCGTAAGTCGCGCGGCGCTGCTTTTCATGAGGTAGGCAGCGCCCCCCAGCGTCGTCAGCAACCCCGTGATGGCGGTGTTCTGCCCCGACGCCAGCGGTGCTGCCGACAGATGCGGCAAAGCCAGTCTGTGGGCACGGTCGAAGGCCGGCGAATAGATGGCCTGGATATAGGTTTCGGGTCGAAGTGCGCCGACCGTACAGGCGACGGTGCTGACCAGATTATATGTCATTTCCCCGATTCTTTCATAGTAAAGGTCAGGCAGGTAGTGCGGCGTATAGAGAACGGCCAGATCGAGATCTCCGGCTGCGAGGTCTCGGTTCATCTGGATCGAGTAGTCCGCTTCCACGTAGATCGATGTCGCAGGCAGCTCGGCGCGGACCGCAGAAAGCCAGCGTCCGGCAAAGATTTCGGCAAGGTCGTGCTGAATGCCGAGCCGCATGGATCGCTCATAGGCGCCCGCATTCTCGACCGCCCGAGTTGCTTCATGCCACTGGTATTGCAGGGCTTTCGCATGATCTAGGAAACGCAGGCCCGACGCCGTCGGTGCGGTGCCACCCTTGTTGCGAGTGAAGAGCTTTCGGTTGAACTGCGCCTCCAGCGCCTTGACGCGATGGGAAACGGTTGATTGCGTGATGTTCAACCGCTCCGCCGTGCGGTTGAAGCTGCGGGTTTCCATCAGGTCGAGAAAAGTCTCGATAAGATCAATCTGCATGTTCTTTCCGGGCTCACTGGGCGAGGGCAATCTTCGCGTTATCTAATCGAATTCTTCGATCAATAAAGCAAGTTCCCTCCGCTTGATGCCGTTCCCGTTCGTTGCCAGACTTGCCTTCGAACGAGGAGCAGCCATGTCGAATTTGCCATCTCAAGCGCGCGTTGTGATCATCGGGGGAGGCGCTGTCGGCGTCTCCGCGCTCTATCATCTGGCCATGGCGGGCTGGACCGACGCAGTGCTTCTGGAAAAAAACGAATTGACGGCTGGATCGACTTGGCATGCGGCGGGCAATGTGCCGACGTTTTCTGCCTCCTGGTCGATCATGAACATGCAGCGCTATTCGGCCTCGCTCTATCGCGAGCTGGGCGCTCAGGTCGACTATCCGATGAATTACCACGTGACCGGCTCGATCCGGCTCGGCCACTCGAACGAGCGGCTGCAGGAATTCAAGCGTGTGGTCGGCATGGGACGTTACCAGGGCATGGATCTCGACATCCTGTCGCCTGAGCAGATCAAGTCGAAATATCCTTTTGTCGAGACCCATGACCTCATCGGCGCGCTCCACGATCCGCATGACGGCGACATCGATCCGGCGCAGCTGACCCAGGCCTTGGCGAAGGGCGCTCGCGACCTGGGGGCGAGGATCTTCCGCTTCTGTCCCGCAACCGGTGCGCGCCGGGAAAACGACGAATGGGTCGTTTCCACCCCGGAGGGTGATATCCGCTGCGAATATGTCGTCAACGCCGCCGGCTATTACGCCCGCGAAGTCGGCAAATGGTTCGGCCGCGAGGTACCGATGATGGTGATGAGCCATCAGTACATGCTGTTCGAAGAAATTCCTGAGCTTGCCGCTTGGTCGAAGGAGGTAGGCCACAAACTGCCGCTGCTGCGAGACGTCGATAGTTCCTATTATCTGCGGCAGGAAAAGACCGGAATGAACCTCGGTCCCTATGAGCGCAATTGCAAGGCGCATTGGCTGACGGCCGACGATCCGATGCCGGAGGATTTCTCCTTCCAGCTTTTCCCCGACGATCTTGAGCGGCTGGAATGGTATCTCAATGACGCAGTCGAGCGCGTGCCGATCCTCGGCACTGCCGGCCTGTCGCGCATGATCAACGGGCCTATCCCCTATACGCCGGATGGCAATCCGCTGATCGGGCCGATGCCGGGCGTGCCGAATGCGTTTGAGGCCTGCGTCTTCACTTTCGGCATCTGCCAGGCGGGCGGTGCCGGCAAGGTGCTGGCCGAATGGGTGACCGAAGGCCAGACCGAATGGGACATGTGGTCCTGCGACCCACGTCGCTACACGCACTTTGCTTCCGACCAGGACTACTGCGTCGCCAAGGGCATGGAAGTTTACGGCCACGAATATGCGATGCATTTCCCGAACCACGCCTGGCCTGCCGGTCGCAACAGGAAACTCTCGCCGATCCATGACCGGATCGCAGCACTTGGTGCGCAATTCAAGCCCTATAATGGCTGGGAGCGCGCCAGTTGGTACGCCAAATCAGGCGATGACACGTCGGAACAGTCAACGCAGACCTGGAATCGGGCGGGGCCGTGGCAGAAACGGATCGAGGAGGAATGCCTGGCAGTGCGCGATACCGCGGGCATTCTCGATCTGCCGGGCTTTTCCCGCTACCGCCTGCAGGGTGAGGGCGCACGCGACTGGCTGCTCGGCCTGATCACCGGCAAGGTGCCGAAAACCGGCCGCATCGGACTTGCCTATTTTGCCGACGACAAAGGCCGTATCGTCACCGAAATGTCGGTGATGGCGCTGGAAGAGAACCTTTTCTTCCTGACCACCGCGGCGACAGCGCAGTGGCACGATTTTGCATGGTTGCAGAAGCATCTGCCGAAAGACGCGCGATTCACGCTCGACGATGTGACGGACGATTTGGCCTGCCAGATACTGTCAGGGCCGCAATCGCGTGCCATCCTCGCAGACATCACGGATGCCGATCTTTCCAAGCCGTGGCTGACGCACCAGCCCTGCCGGATAGCGGGCCGCCGGCTGCAGCTGGTGCGCGTTTCCTTCGTCGGCGAGCTTGGCTGGGAGCTTCACACGAAGGTGGACGACACGGCCGCGGTCTTCGACGCGGTCTGGGCTGCAGGCGGGAAGCATGGCCTGAAGCCATTCGGCATGGAAGCACTCGACAGCCTGCGTATCGAGAAGCGCTACCGCGCCTGGAAGGGCGACCTTTCGACCGATTACACCATACTGCAGGGCGGGCTGGAACGTTTCGTCGACTGGGCGAAACCCGATTTCAAGGGCAAGGCGGCGCTCGAGCGCGAGAAGCAGCAAGGCGTGACGAAGCGCTTCGTCACATTGGCCGTCGATGCCGGCGAATGCGACGCCCCCTATATGTCGACGCTCTGGCGTGACGGTCAGGTGGTCGGAGAGACAACGTCGGGCAACTGGGGCTACCGAGTCGGCAAGTCCGTGGCGCTCGGCATGCTGCGGTCGGATCTGGCGGTGCCGGGCACGGAGCTGGAGGTTGAAATCTTCGGCGACCGGTTCAAGGCCGTCGTCCAGCCCGACCGGCCGTTATGGGATCCCGAAAACGGTAGGCTGCGAGCATGACGAAACCCATCCCCCAAAAGGCACGCGCGGTGATCATCGGCGGCGGGGTCTCAGGCTGTTCCATCGCCTACCATCTGGCGAAGCTTGGCTGGACCGATGTCGTACTGCTCGAACGCAAGCAGCTCACCTCGGGCACCACATGGCACGCGGCTGGCCTCATCGGTCAGCTCCGCGCCTCGCAAAACATGACGCGCCTCGCCAAATATTCCGCCGATCTCTACATCAGGCTGGAGGCCGAAACCGGCATCGGCACCGGCATGCGCCAAAATGGCTCGATCACCGTTGCCCTGACCGACGAGCGTAAGGAAGAGATCTACCGTCAGGCCTCGTTGGCCCGGGCGTTCAAAATCGACGTTCGCGAGATTTCGCCGCAAGAGGCGAAGGCGCTTTACCCCCATCTCAACATCGGCGACGTCAAGGCAGCGGTTCACCTGCCGCTCGACGGACAATGCGACCCGGCAAACATTGCCATGTCGCTCGCCAAGGGCGCTCGGCAGCAGGGAGCGAACATCATCGAAGGCGTAAAGGTCATCGAGGTGCTTGCCAGGGATGGTCGAGTCGTCGGCGTCGTCTGCGAGCAGGCCGGCGAGCGTTTCACGATCGAGACGGAAAATGTCGTCAACGCCGCCGGCATGTGGGGCAGAGATCTCGCTCGGCAATCCGGCGTCACCTTGCCGCTGCATGCCTGCGAGCATTTCTACATCGTCACCGAGCCGGTTGGGGGATTGAAGTCTCTGCCTGTGCTGCGTGTGCCGGACGAGTGTACCTATTACAAAGAAGATGCCGGCAAGATGCTCATTGGCGCCTTCGAGCCGGTCGCCAAGCCCTGGCCGCCGGCGGGCGAGGCGATCCGCGAGGACTTCTGCTTTGACCAATTGCCGGAGGATTTCGATCACTTCCAGCCGATCCTCGAAATGGCGATCAACCGGATGCCGATGCTGGAAACTGCCGGCATCCACACCTTCTTCAATGGACCGGAGAGCTTTACGCCCGACGATCGCTATTATCTAGGCGAGGCGCCGGAACTGAAAGGCTATTGGGTGGCGGCCGGATACAATTCGATCGGCATCGTATCTTCCGGTGGCGCCGGTATGGCGCTTGCTCAATGGATGAACGACGGCGAACCGCCCTTCGATCTCTGGGAGGTAGACATCCGCCGCGCCCAGCCCTTCCAGAAGAACCGGTTCTACCTGAAGGAGCGAGTCACGGAGACGCTCGGCCTGCTTTACGCCGACCATTTCCCCTATCGGCAGATGGCGACCGCGCGCGGCATACGCCGCTCGCCGATCCATGAGCACCTTGCGGCGCGTGGCGCCGTGTTCGGCGAAGTGGCCGGCTGGGAGCGCGCCAACTGGTTCGCCAGGGAAGGGCAAGAGCGGAAATACGAGTATAGCTGGCGGCGGCAGAACTGGTTTGAAAACCAGCGC
Organism: Rhizobium sp. BT03; assembly: GCF_030053155.1. Lineage (NCBI taxonomy): Bacteria > Pseudomonadati > Pseudomonadota > Alphaproteobacteria > Hyphomicrobiales > Rhizobiaceae > Rhizobium > Rhizobium sp. BT03. The sequence goes on along the minus strand of NZ_CP125640.1, from coordinate 3,394,908 downwards.
GAGGAACATCTGGCGATCAGGACCGGCGTCGGTTTCTTCGACATGACCTCCTTTGGGAAAATCCGGGTCGAAGGGCGCGGCGCCTGTCGCTTCCTGCAACGGCTCTGCGCCAACCAGATAGACGTGCCCGCCGGCCGTATCGTCTACACGCAGATGCTGAACCGTCGTGGCGGCATCGAAAGCGACCTCACGGCAACCCGGCTGACCGAAACCGCCTTCCTGCTCATTGTTCCAGCTGCGACACTGCAGCGTGATCTTGCCTGGCTGCGCAGGCACGTGGCCGATGAAAATGTCGTGGTTACCGATATGACGGTCGCCGAAAGCGTGCTCTGCGTGATGGGTCCGAAGTCGCGTCAGCTGATGCAGAGGATCAGCCCTGACGATTTCTCCAACGACGCCCATCCCTTCGGCGCCGCGCGGGAAATCGAGATCGGCATGGGACTGGCGCGCGCTCACCGCGTCACCTATGTCGGCGAGCTCGGCTGGGAGCTTTACGTCTCCACCGACCAGGCCGCCCACGTTTTTGAGGCGCTGGAACTGGCAGGCCTGGACCTCGGCCTGAAGCTTTGCGGCATCCACACGCTCGATAGCTGCCGCATCGAAAAGGCGTTCCGCCATTTCGGCCATGACATTACCGATGAGGATCATGTGCTGGAAGCAGGCCTCGGCTTCGCCGTCAAAACCGGCAAAGGGGAGTTCATCGGCCGCGATGCCGTCTTGCACAAGCAGGAAACGGGCATTGATCGCCGGCTGGTGCAATTCAAGCTCACAGATCCTGAACCGTTGCTCTTTCACAACGAGGCAATCGTCCGCGACGGAGAGATCGTCGGCACGACAACCTCCGGCAATTACGGCCATTTCCTCGGCGGTGCGATCGGTCTGGGTTACGTGCCCTGTAAGGGTGAGAGCGCGGCGGAAGTGCTTGGCTCATGTTACGAGATCGAGATTGCAGGAACGAGGGTGAGAGCCGAGCCATCGCTTGCGCCGATGTATGATCCGAATGCCGCGAGGGTCCGGATGTGATGACGGACCTATCGGTATTTCCGGAGACATTCCCATGCTAGCACCTGAAACCAAAACACCGGCTGCGCCATCGGTCGACCGCATCGATCAGCTCATTGCGGCTCATAGACCGGGCCACGGTCTTGCCCGGCCATTCTACATGGATCCGGACATTTATGAGCGGGATCTGGAGCGCGTGTTCCGCCGCCATTGGCATTGCCTCGCGCATGAGAGCGTTGTTCCGCAGCCGAATGACTTCGAAGTGTTTCGCATGGCCTCGGAGCAGGTGATCGTCACGCGACACGCCGATGGAACAATTCATGCTCTGCTCAATGTCTGCCGCCATCGCGGCGCCGAGGTCTGCACCCGGGATAAGGGCAATGCCCGTGTCTTTGTCTGTCCCTACCATGCCTGGACCTATGGCAATGACGGAAGCCTGAAGGCAGCAAGGCTGATGCCAAAGGATTTCAAGCGGGAGGATTACGGGCTGAAGACGCTGCATGTCCGTGTGGTCGAAGGCTTGATCTTCATTTCCTTCGCAGACGACCCGCTCGATTTCTCCGAGGTCGAGAATCTGCTTCATGCGACCTGCGGCCAATATGGCTGGGGGCAGGCTAAGGTGGCGCATCGGCAGACCTATCCGGTCGACGCCAACTGGAAGCTGGCAGTGGAAAACTATGTGGAATGCTACCATTGCGGCCCGGCGCACCCCGAATATTCGCAGACTCACGCGCTGGAACAGCCGCTGCACATGATTGAGGCGCTAAACGCCTCGATGGAGGAACGCACATGCGCCCTCGGCATCGAGGTCGGTTCCGGCGATCACTGGAAGACATCCGCGACAGGCAGAGAAGCCATCCACGCGTTCCGCTATGCGCTTTATGACGGTGTTAAGACCGGCAGCCAAGACGGCTCGCCGCTCAGCATGCTGATGGGCCGATTTACCGAATTTGATGGTGGCGTCACCTCCGTCCATCTCGGCGGCACCTCATTTCTCGTCTGCTATCCCGACCACGGTATGATCTACCGCTTCATTCCGAAGGGCCCGAGAGCTTGCGAGATGGAACTGATCTGGCTCGTCAACAGTAAAGCCGAGGAGGGCAGAGACTATGATCTCGCCAAGCTCGTGTGGCTCTGGACGGTGACGACCGACGAGGACAAGGCCATCATCGAGCACACGTCGCGCGGCGTTCTCTCGCACTATTTCTTGCCGGGACCGATCGCGCCGATGGAGCAGAACGAGCTGCGCTACATTAACTGGTATCTGGACGAGATCAGTCGGCCGAATTGAGCGAATTCTAAATGCATGTTGCCCGGAAGTGTGCAGCGGTTCCGGGATAACGACATGCATAAAAACAACAAGCTAAAGCGCCGCGCATCCTATGGGATGCGCGGCGCTCTGTCATTGATGCGCGGAAGAGAACCTTACCGCAGGCCGGCCAGCAATTCCTTGAAACCGCCTTCGACGGTCGGGCGGATATCGGCGCGTTCGAGGGCGTAGGCGACATTCGCCAGAATGAAGCCGTCCTTGGCGCCGCAGTCATAGGTCGTGCCGCGGAAGTGATAGCCGGCGAAATCCTGCTCCTTCAAGAGCTTCAGCATGCCGTCGGTGAGCTGGATCTCGTTGCCGGCGCCGCGCTCCTGGGTTTCGAGGATCTTGAAGATTTCCGGCTGCAGGATGTAGCGGCCGTTGATGAAGAAGTTGGAAGGCGCGGTTCCCTTGGCGGGCTTTTCCACCATGCCGGTGATGCGGAAGCCCTCGCCGATCGCCTCGCCGACGCCGACGATGCCGTATTTATGCGCCTGATCGGGCGCGCATTCCTCGACGGCGATGATATTGCCGCCGCTCTGGCCGTAAAGATCGATCATGCCCTTCATGCAGCCCTTGTCGCCCTTCATGATCATATCGGGCAGCAGCAGGGCGAAGGGCTCGTCACCGACGATCTCGCGGGCGCACCACACCGCATGGCCGAGGCCGAGCGGCTCCTGCTGGCGGGTGAAGCTTACCGTGCCGGCCTTCGGCAATTGCTGGGCGAGAAGGGTAATCTCAGCCTTCTTGGCACGTTCCTTGAGCGTCTGCTCCAGCTCGAAATGGATGTCGAAATAATCTTCGATGACGTGCTTGTTGCGTCCGGTGACGAACACCAGATGTTCGATCCCGGCCTCGATCGCCTCATCGACGACATATTGAATGATCGGCTTGTCGACGACGGTCAACATTTCCTTCGGAACAGCCTTGGTTGCCGGCAGGAATCGCGTTCCCAACCCGGCAACCGGAAATACTGCTTTACGAACTTTATTGTGTTGAGCCACACCCGGCCTCCTGCTTCGATTCATATCGCTTTGGAAATGGAGCTTTTTAGCTTTAACTAGTATAGAATTGCTACTGTTTTGCAAATGGTGACCGCAGCGGATCGCCATGGTAAAGAATTTGTTGACTCCGTTCCTGTAGTCTCGGGTCTGGGCGGACATGATGCCCCGCTGCGCCAGAAACTGAAGATGACGGATAACACTGTCGATGACCCAGAATCACAAAAACTCCCTTCGTGGTCTTGCTCTCGCCCTCATTGTCGCCGCCCAGGTGGGACTGGTCCCCGACAACGCGAAAGCCGATTCCCGATTCCAGAAATGGATCGCGGATTTTTACCAAACAGCCGCTCAGAGTGGCATCAGTAAGGCAACCTATCAAAAGGCCTTTTCCGGGGTGAGCGAGCCCGATCCGACCGTGCTGGAAAAGGCGGCCTACCAGCCTGAATTCACGTCGAAGATCTGGGACTACGTCGATTCCCGCGTCAATCCCTATACGGTCAAGATCGGCCGCGAGATGGCCGCCAAGCACGCAAGAACGCTCGCGGCGATCGAACAGCGATTCGGCGTCGACAAGACCATTCTACTCGCAATTTGGTCGATGGAATCCAATTACGGCGCGATTCTCGACAAGGACGACCGGCTGCATTACGTGCCGCGCGCGCTGGCAACACTTGCCTATGCTGATCCGAGCCGCGCCAAATTCGCCAAGAAGCAGCTGGTCGCCGCGCTGAAGATCCTGCAGAACGGCGATGTGCCGGCCCGCGAGATGACCGGCTCCTGGGCCGGCGCCATGGGCCACACCCAGTTCATCCCGACAAGCTACCTGCTTTATGCCGTTGATGCCGACGGCAACGGCCATCGTGATATCTGGAACTCCGTGCCCGATGCGCTGGCGACCTCGGCCAATCTGCTGATGAAGAACGGCTGGGATACCGGCAAGACCTGGGGCTACGAAGTTGTCGTTCCCGCCGCAGCCGCCAAGCAGGCCGGCAAGACCCATACACTCGCCCAATGGGCAGCCCTCGGCTTGACCCGGCCGAACGGCAAGGCCTTCCGCGAGAGCGCCACCAAAGCCGTGCTGAAAATGCCGGCCGGGCCCAGTGGCCCGGGCTTCCTGATGACCGCCAACTTCTTCACCATCAAGAATTACAATGCCTCGGACAGCTATGCGCTTGCCGTCGGCCTGCTCGCCGACCAGATCGCCGGCTATGGCGGCATGCAGCAGCGCTGGCCGCGGCCGGACGGCGCCCTCGACATCACCGAGAAATTCGAGCTGCAGACCCGTCTGAAGACGCTCGGCTATTATAATGGCGAGGTCGACGGTAATTTTGGGTCGGGTTCGAAGGCGGCGATATCGGCGGTGCAGTCGCGCATCGGCATGCAGCCGGACGGCGAACCCTCATTGCCGCTTCTGAACGCACTGCGTCGCTAGAAGCGGCGGAATCGTGACCTAGATAATAGCGGGAGTGGACGCTGGCCTGCCCTGCGTGCAAGATGCCGGCAGATGCGGAACTGCCCATGATGAAGAAAACTGACCGGACACCCATCCGTTGGCTCGTGCTCGCCCTGGCGGCGGCTTCGCTATGCCTCGGCGCACTTGCGCCGGTGCATATGGCGGAAGCCCAGGAGCAGCGCTACCAGCGCCGTTCGATCCTCGATTTCTTCCTCGGCCGGCGCTACCTCGACGACGGGCCGCAGGCGCCCGACGCCCCGCAGCCGAAGCGCCAGCAGCAGCGAAAGCGCCCGCCGGCGCAGAAAGCCGTCGTCAACACCCGCACCGCGCCGCCGCTCCGCGCACCCGTGCAGGAGGAGGAGCCGGCGGTGCAGAAGCTCGGCAATGCCAAGAAGATCCTGATCGTCGGCGATTTCCTGGCCAGCGGCCTCGGCGACGGCCTGACCGCCGCCTTCGAGACTTCGCCCGGGGTGGTCGTCGAAGCCCGCGGCAATGTCTCATCGGGTCTCGTGCGCGACGACTATTACGACTGGCCGGAACAGCTGCCGAAGATGGTCGACGAGCTGAAGCCGGTCATGGTCGTCGTCATGATCGGCGCCAACGACCGCCAGCAGATGGTGACCGATACCGCCAAGGAGAAGTTCCGCACCGACGGCTGGTTTACTGAATACCGCCGCCGCGTCCTTTCCTTCGGCAAAGAGGTTACCGACCGCAAGATCCCGCTGCTCTGGGTCGGCCTTCCCGCCTTCGAATCCGATCAGATGACGGCCGATGCCGTCCAGATGAATCAGCTTTACCGCAACCAGGTCGAAAGCATCGGCGGCGAATTCGTCGACATCTGGGATGGTTTCGTCGATGAAAACAGCAACTTCATCGTCACCGGCTCGGATGTGAACGGCCAGCAGGTGCGCCTGCGCACCTCCGATGGCATCAACCTGACACAGGCCGGCCGGCGCAAGCTCGCCTTCTATGTGGAAAAGCCGGCCCGGCGCATTCTCGGCACCCAGGCAAGCCCGGATCTGATCCGCCTGGACGAAAGCAATCTGCCCGGGCTCGGCCTTCCCGCCAATCCGGTCGAACACACCGTGCCGATCAGCCTCTCCGATCCCAATCTCGACGGCGGCGCCGAGCTTCTCGGCGCCAGGCCCCCGCCAATGGCTTTGACACGATCGCCCCGCGACCTCCTGGTCGAGCAGGGCGAAATGACGCCCGCGCCGCCCGGCCGCGTCGACGACTACCGCCTGCCTGCGGCAAAGACGCCGGCCGAAGTCTCGGTCAAATGAAAAGTCCGCGCGGCGGCCTTCCTTTTCGTTCCGTTTACACCGCCCCCACCTGCGGCCAGCTCAGATAATAATAATCCGAGCCGATCAGGCCGAAGAAGGCGTTGCTGTCGGTCGTCTGGTCGACATAGCTGCCGTTTTCCTTGACGAAAGCGCCGTCGGCGCCGCGCTCCAGATGCGCATCGAGGAAGTCGCTCCAGCCGCTGACATCAACCTGCTTGCCGGCCTTGCTTTCGGTATCGGCCTCGTCGGGATCGTCGACGTCCCAGGCGGCAATCGATACGCCCTGCGTCGGATCGGTGATGGTGAGCTTGCCCGCTTCCAGCGCGGCCAGCATATCATGGGCCTTGCCGCTTTCGCCTTCGGCCGCCGCCGCATCCTGCAGCTGCTGCTTCAGCATCGACATGAAGGAGGCGCTGGTGACGTCGGCGCCGTCACCCGTCGCGTCGGCCTCATCAGACGTCTCGCTCTGGGATGAAAGCGTGTCCAGCAGCCCGGACAGCGCCTGATTGGAAAGCAGCGAGGCGGAGCTCGAATCGAGCCCGTAGCTGCTCAGGATACCGGCGGCCGACGAAGTCTGACTATCCTGAGAACTGTCGTCGTCGGAGCTGCGAAGGTTTTTCAGGGCATATTGGGCCGAAACCAGCCTTGTGCTGTCAACTGCGGAAACCATTTGAAAAATCCTGGTGAAATGCCTGTGCGGCTTCGGTCGCCGCCGGCTCCTCCTGAGCTCGGCGTCCGCTGGAAAATCTCGCGTCCCGGCATTGCTTGAGGCTTGCGGCGGATGTCTCCGCGTCAAGCGGTCGCACCGGTGGCGGTCGCACCAGCGCAAGCCTCCAAAAAAAACTCCGCCGGAAAGGCGGAGTTTTGTCTCGGGAGCTCTATGTGGCCTGCGGTCAGTTCGGCAGAACGCTCGAACCCATCAATGCCTCATCGATGGCGCGCGCCGCCTGGCGGCCTTCGCGGATTGCCCAGACCACCAGCGACTGGCCGCGGCGCACATCGCCCGCCGTCCAGAACTTGTCGACCGACGTCCTGTAGTCGCGGTCGTTGGCGACGACATTGGTCGAGCCGCGCTTATCCGTGTTGAGCGTCAGCTTTCCCTCGAGTTCCTTCAGCACGCTTGTCGTGAAGGGCCCGCGGAAACCGATGGCGATGAAGGCGAGATCGGCGCGAATGACGAATTCCGTGCCCGGAACCGGCCGCCGGCGCTCGTCGACCTCGCAGCACTTGACACCGGTCAGCACGCCGTCTTCGCCGACGAATTCGAGCGTCGCCACCTGAAACTCGCGCACGGCGCCCTCGGCCTGCGAGGAGGAGGTGCGCATCTTCGTTGCCCAGAAGGGCCAGACGGCAAGCTTGTCTTCCTTCTCCGGCGGCTGCGGCCGGATGTCGAGCTGGGTGACCTTGACGGCGCCCTGGCGGAACGCCGTTCCGACGCAGTCCGAAGCCGTATCGCCGCCGCCGACGACGACGATATGTTTGGCGCCGGCAAGGATCGGGTCCGACGGCCAGCCGACGCTGTCGATATTCTCACGCCCGACGCGGCGGTTCTGCTGCACGAGATAGGGCATCGCATCATGCACGCCGGCGAGGTCCGTGCCGGGAATGCCCGCCTCGCGCGGCGTCTCGGAGCCGCCGCAGTAAAGAACGGCGTCGTGATCGGCGAGCAGTTGCTCGACCTTGACGTCGACGCCGACATTGACGCCGCAATGGAAGGTGACGCCCTCGCCCTTCATCTGCTCGACGCGGCGGTCGATGAAGTTCTTTTCCATCTTGAAGTCGGGGATGCCGTAGCGCAGCAGGCCGCCCGGCTTGGTCTCGCGCTCATAGACATGCACCTCGTGGCCGGCGCGGCCGAGCTGCTGGGCCGCCGCCATGCCGGCTGGGCCGGAGCCGATGACGGCGACCTTCTTGCCGGTATGAACCGTGGCCGGCTGCGGCCGGATGAAGCCGAGCTCATAGGCCTTGTCGGCGATCGCCTGTTCGACCGTCTTGATGGCAACCGGCGCATCCTCGAGATTCAACGTGCAGGCTTCCTCGCAAGGCGCCGGGCAGACGCGGCCGGTGAACTCCGGGAAGTTGTTGGTCGAATGCAGGTTCTGGATCGCCGCTTCCCAGTTGTTGTTGTAGACGAGGTCGTTCCAGTCGGGGATCTGGTTGTGAACCGGGCAGCCCGTGGGGCCGTGACAATAGGGGATGCCACAGTCCATGCAGCGCGCGGCCTGTTTCTGCACTTCCGGGTCCGACATCGGGATCGTGAACTCACGGAAATGACGGATGCGATCCGACGCCGGCTGGTACTTCGCCACCTGCCGGTCGATTTCCAGAAACCCTGTTACCTTACCCATATCTTCGTCCCTTACCCTCATGACCGCCTCACCGCAGCCAATCTGTCTATCGTCAGTCCCGGTATCCCGAGCGAGTTGCTTGTCTTGACCGCCATGGATCATATCCCTTGCAAGACATCCGTGTGATCTGGCCGGCCTTCGCCGTCGGCTTTCACGGGTCATCGAGATATTCGCCATCCGTCACCTCAGTCAGCAGATGACGGATGTCCTGGTGCAATCATTCCGCGGCGATGCCCATCCGGCTGCGTTCCATTTCCTCGAGCGCACGTCGGTATTCCACAGGCATGACCTTGCGGAACTTCGGACGGTAATCGGCCCAATGATCGAGGATCTGCTTGGCGCGGGTGGAGCCCGTATAGTGCAGATGGTTGGAGATCAGCTGGTAAAGGCGCTCCTCGTCATGGCGCGTCATGTCGCCCGAGACGTCGACGCGTCCCTTGTGCATGAGATCGCCGCCGTGATGATGCAGCTTCTCCAGCATGTCGTCCTCCTCCGGCACCGGTTCGAGCTCAACCATCGCCATGTTGCAGCGGCTGGCGAAATCGCCGGTTTCATCGAGCACGTAGGCGACACCGCCGGACATGCCGGCCGCGAAGTTGCGGCCCGTGGCGCCGAGCACGACGACGACACCGCCGGTCATGTATTCGCAGCCATGGTCACCGACACCTTCGACGATGGCGATCGCGCCGGAATTGCGCACGGCGAACCGTTCGCCCGCCACGCCGCGGAAGTAGCATTCGCCCTCGGTCGCGCCGTAAAGCACGGTGTTGCCGACGATGATCGAATTCTCAGCGACGATCCGCGAATTCTCCGGCGGCCGGATGATGATCTTGCCGCCCGAAAGGCCCTTGCCGACATAGTCGTTGCCGTCACCGATCAGGTTGAAGGTGACGCCGCGCGCCAGGAAGGCGCCGAAGCTCTGGCCCGCCGTGCCGCGCAACGTCACATTGATCGTGTCTTCCTTCAGCCCGCGGTGGCGATAACGCTTGGCGACCTCGCCGGACAGCATCGCGCCCGCCGAACGGTCGACGTTCTTGATGTCGACCTCGAAGGCAACGGGCGTCTTGTCGGTCAGCGCCGGCTCAGCCTGCGCAATCAGCGCGCGGTCGAGAATATCGTCGATCGGGTGCTGCTGCCGGCTCGTCCAGAAGGTCTCTTCCTTGGCGGCATCGACCTTGTGGAAGATGCGGCTGAAGTCGAGGCCCTTGGCCTTCCAGTGCGCCAGCATCTCATCCTTCTCCAGCAGCTCCGAGGCGCCGATGATCTCGTCGAGCCGGGTGAAGCCGAGCGAGGCGAGGATTTCGCGCACTTCGTTGGCAACGAAGAAGAAGTAGTTGATGACATGTTCAGGCGTGCCCTTGAAGCGCTTGCGCAGCACCGGATCCTGGGTCGCCACACCCACCGGACAGGTGTTGAGATGGCACTTGCGCATCATGATGCAGCCGGCCGCAATCAGCGGCGCGGTCGCGAAGCCGAACTCGTCGGCGCCGAGCAGCGCCCCGATGATGACGTCGCGGCCGGTCTTCAGACCCCCGTCCACCTGCAGCGCGACGCGCGAACGCAAGCCGTTCAGCACCAGCGTCTGCTGGGTCTCGGCAAGGCCGATCTCCCAGGGGCTGCCGGCATGTTTCAGCGAGGTCAGCGGCGACGCACCCGTGCCGCCGTCGAAGCCGGCGACGGTGATATGGTCGGCGCGCGCCTTGGCGACGCCGGCGGCAACCGTGCCGACGCCGACTTCGGAGACGAGCTTGACCGAGACGTCGGAGGTCGGATTGACGTTCTTCAGATCGTAGATCAGCTGCGCCAGATCCTCGATCGAATAGATGTCGTGGTGCGGCGGCGGCGAGATCAGGCCGACACCCGGCGTCGAGTGGCGGGTCTTGGCAACCGTCGCGTCGACCTTGTGACCGGGCAGCTGGCCGCCTTCACCGGGCTTGGCGCCCTGCGCCACCTTGATCTGCAGTACGTCGGCATTGACCAGATATTCGGTCGTGACGCCGAAGCGGCCGGACGCGATCTGCTTGATCGCCGACCGTTCCGGGTTCATCGAACCATCCGAGAGCGGCATGTAGCGGTCGGATTCTTCGCCGCCTTCGCCGGTGTTCGACTTGCCGCCGATCCGGTTCATGGCGATCGCCAGCGTCGTATGCGCCTCTCTGGAGATCGAGCCGAACGACATCGCCCCGGTCGAGAAACGCTTGACGATATCGGCGGCCGGCTCGACCTCGTCGATCGACACCGGCTTGCGGCCGAGCGCCTCGGCGCTCTTGATGTTGAACAGCCCGCGGATCGTGTTCATCCGCAGCGCCGAATTGTTGACCATTTCGGAAAATTCGCGGTAGCGATCCTCGGCATTGCCGCGCACGGCATGCTGAAGGGCCGCGACCGCATCCGGCGTCCAAGCATGGCTTTCGCCGCGCATACGATAGGCATATTCGCCGCCGATATCGAGCGTCGTGGCCAGCAGCGGATCCGCGCCGAAGGCCGCGTTATGGCGGTCGACGGTCTCGGCCGCGATCGCCTCGAGGCCGATGCCTTCGATCATCGTCGCGGTGCCGAAGAAATACTTGTCGACCAGTTCCGACGACAGGCCGATCGCATCGAAGATCTGCGCGCCGCAATAGGACTGGTAGGTCGAGATGCCCATCTTCGACATGACCTTGAGGATGCCTTTGCCGACCGCCTTGATGTAGCGGTAGACGATTTCGGACGCATCGACTTCCTTGGGGAACTCACCCTTGGCATGCATGTCGAGCAGCGTGTCGAAGGCAAGGTAAGGGTTGATCGCCTCGGCGCCGTAGCCGGCGAGCAGGCAGAAATGATGGACCTCGCGCGGTTCACCGGTCTCGACGACGAGACCGACAGAGGTGCGAAGCCCCTTGCGGATCAGGTGATGGTGCACGGCAGCCGTTGCCAGCAGGGCCGGAATGGCGATTCGATCAGGCCCGATCTGGCGGTCGGAGAGCACGATGATGTTGTAGCCGCCCTTGACGGCCGCTTCCGCACGCTCGCAGAGCCGGTCGAGCATTTCGGGCATGCCGGCAGCACCCCGCTCGATATCATAGGTGAAATCGAGCGTCTTGGTGTCGAACCGGTCCTCCGTATGGCCGATCGAGCGGATTTTCTCGAGGTCACCATTGGTCAGGATCGGCTGACGCACTTCGAGGCGCTTGGCATTCGCCATGCCTTCGTGGTCGAGAATGTTCGGGCGCGGGCCGATGAACGAGACGAGGCTCATGACCAGCTCTTCGCGGATCGGATCGATCGGCGGATTGGTCACCTGCGCGAAGTTCTGCTTGAAATAGGTGTAGAGCAGCTTCGGCTTTTCCGACATCGCCGAGATCGGCGTATCCGTCCCCATCGAGCCGATCGCCTCCTGGCCGGTCGTTGCCATCGGCGACATCAGGATGCGGGTATCCTCAGTCGTGTAGCCGAAGGCCTGCTGGCGGTCGAGCAGCGATACGTCGCGGCGCAGCGCCCGCGGCTCCACCGGCTTCAGTTCTTCGAGGATGAGCTGAGTGCGGCCGAGCCAGCTGCGATAGGGATGCGCCGTCGCCAGCTTCGACTTCACCTCGTCGTCGGAGATGATGCGGCCTTCTTCCATATCGATCAGCAGCATCTTGCCCGGCTGCAAGCGCCACTTCTGGATGATCTTCTCCTCAGGAACCGGCAGCACGCCGGCTTCGGACGCCATGATGACACGGTCGTCATCGGTGACGAGGTAACGCGCCGGCCGCAGGCCGTTGCGGTCGAGCGTCGCGCCGATCTGCTTGCCGTCGGTGAAGGCAACGGCAGCCGGCCCGTCCCACGGCTCCATCAGGGCGGCGTGATATTCGTAGAAGGCCTTGCGTTCTGGAGCCATCGACTGGTTGCCGGCCCAGGCTTCCGGGATCAGCATCATCACGGCATGCGCCATCGAATAACCGCCGCGCACCAGGAATTCGAGCGCATTGTCGAAACAGGCCGTGTCTGACTGCCCCTCGTAGGAAATCGGCCAGAGCTTGGAGATATCCTCGCCGAACAGCGGCGAGGAGACCGAGGCCTGGCGCGCCGCCATCCAGTTGACGTTGCCGCGCAGCGTGTTGATTTCGCCGTTATGGGCGACCATGCGGTAGGGATGCGCGAGCTTCCACGACGGGAAGGTGTTGGTCGAGAAGCGCTGGTGCACCAGGGCGACCGCGCTTTCGAACCGCGGATCCGACAGGTCCTTATAATAGGCGCCGACCTGATAGGCCAGGAACATGCCCTTGTAGACCACCGTCGCCGACGACAGCGACACGGGATAGAAATTGCTCTCCTCGCCGTCGAACTCGTCATAGATGCGGTTGGAGATCACCTTGCGCAGCGTGAACAGCCGGCGCTCGAACTCGTCGTTGTTTTCGGCATCCTCGCCGGCGCCGATGAAGACCTGCACATGATGCGGCTCTGTTGCTGCGATTTCAGGCGCCTTGGAGAGCGAGGAGTTGTCGACCGGCACGTCGCGAAAGCCGATGAGGACCTGACCTTCCTCTTCAATGACGTCCTTGATCACCTTCTTGAAGTGCTCGATCTGCTTTTCGTCGCGCGGCATGAAGATATGGCCGACGCCATATTCGCCGGCCGGCGGCAGGGTGATGCCCTGCGCGGCCATTTCCTCGCGGAAGAACCGGTCGGGGATCTGCACCAGGATGCCGGCGCCGTCGCCCATCAGCGGATCGGCGCCGACGGCGCCGCGATGGGTCAGGTTTTCGAGAATGAACAGGCCGTCCTTGACGATCTGGTGCGACTTCTCACCCTTCATATGCGCGACGAAGCCGACGCCGCAGGCATCATGTTCGTTGCGCGGGTCGTAGAGGCCTTGTTTCTTCGGCAGGCCGGAGGCGGATTTGGACATATTGGCCGTCGCGCGCACCTCGGCAGCAGCGAACCGGTCAAATTCCATGGATGGCGTCTTCGTCATCGTCTTTCCTCCTGTCGAAGCCCGCGGGGCCGCGGGCGGCTTTTCGTCCTGGGCCGCAACCAAAATAGGTTCGGCGCATGACAGCGCTGTTGCAAGGTGAAGATCGGCCGCAGACATCTGCTTATAAGGAAAGCAAACCGTCGCGTTCCGCGCCTGCCATTCGCCCTCCGCGCGCTGCCCTTGAGGCTCGACGCTCGGAAGAACTATAGCGTGAAAGCCCGTCCGTTCCAGGGTTTTCGGCGCTTCTTCGGCCATTCGGGCCAAAATAGGACAGCAACACTGTCCTAATTCATCTGCTCTATGCCAGAAAGCATTTGGCTTCGCAAGAGCGCCACGCCAAAAATCGTCATTTTGCGAAGGAAGATTACCAAATCAGTCGCCATCACGAAATAAAATTACGTTAAGGAGGGTCATTTTATTTATTGATTGCGCCATTCAGTTTTCGTGATGGATTATGGGCAGGAGCCTTGATCCCGTAAAGGATTGACGTAATGTCCGCTGCGAACCTCCCAACCTGTTTCGCTTCCCACGGTCTCCGCTATGTTCTTTGCATCCGACAATTGGGCCGGCGCCCACAGATCCATTGCTGAACGCCTGCTGGCGGAATCGGCCGGTTTTGCCCCGGCCTATGGCGCCGGCGATCTCGACAAGAAGGTCGAGGCCCGTTTCTCCGAGATCTTCGAGCGTGAGGTTTCGGTTTTCTTCGTCGCCACCGGCACCGCCGCCAACTCCCTCTCGCTGGCAAGCGTCCAGCGCCCCGGCGGAATCACCTTCTGCCATTCGGAGGCGCATGTGATCGAGGATGAATGCGGTGCGCCGGAATTTTTCTCCGGCTCCGCCCGCCTCGTCGCCGTCGACGGCGAAGCCGGCAAGATCGATCCGGCCAAGCTTTCGGCGAAAATCGCACACTTTCCGGAGGACGCCCTCCGTCACGGACGCGCCAGCGCCGTGACCATCACCCAGGCTACCGAGATCGGCACCGTCTATTCCCTGCCCGAGATCGGCGAGATCGCCGCCATATCAAGAAAGCGCAACCTGCCGCTTCACATGGACGGCGCGCGCTTCGCCAATGCGCTGATTGCGCTTGGCGCCACCCCGGCCGAAATGACCTGGAAACGCGGCGTCGACATGCTGTCCTTCGGCGGCACCAAGAACGGCTGCTGGTGTGCTGAGGCGATCGTCTTCTTCGATCCGGATCGCGCCCGGGAAATGCCCTTCATCCGCAAGCGCGCCGCCCAACTCTTCTCCAAGTCGCGTTTCATCGCCGCCCAGTTCGATGGCTATTTCGAAAACGGCCTCTGGCTCGATCTCGCCCGCCATTCGAACGGCATGGCCGGCCGCCTGCGCGCCGGCATCGGCGCCAGCAACGCCGCCCGCCTTGCCTGGCCGACCGCTTCTAACGAAGTCTTCGCCGTGGTCAGCAAACATGCGGCAAAAACCGCTGAGAAAAAGGGCGCAAAATTCTACGAATGGCCGGTCCCGGCGGCAACGCCCGACCTGGTTTCCGAAAACGAAACCCTGATCCGCCTCGTCACCAGCTTCGCGACGACGGAAGCGGATGTGGATGGTTTCCTGAAGTGCCTGGCTTCCTGATCGCGGCAATCACTCACGCCGATCTCAGCCGCCTCACCTTCTGCAGAATATCGTCCGAAAGGGCGGCGACCAGCTCCTGGTCCGCCCCCTTGCGCGGCACCAGCACGAATTCCACATCCTCCAGCATTGGGAGGCTTCCCGCAGCGATCTCCTTCAGGCCCGAAGGCGCCATGCTGCGCGGCTGCACCAGCACGCCCATCCCGGCCCGCGCGGCCGCCGTCAATCCACTGAGACTGCCGCAGGTGCAGACGATCCGCCACCCCACGCCGTTTCGCGCCAGCGCCTCCAGCGCGATCACCCGTGTGACGCTCGGCGGCGGAAAGGCGATCAGCGGCAGGGGACCGGAGGCCAGCACACGCTCCGGATCGCGCGCCAGCCAGACGAGCGGTTCGCGATAGACCAGCTTTCCGCGGGCATCGCCAAGCCGGCGCTTGGCGAGCACCAGATCGATTTCGCCATTGTCCTGCATCTCGTAGAGGACGCCGGAGAGCGCTACCGTCAGTTCCAGATCGACGGAGGGATGTGAGCGAACGAAATCCTCCAGCACCGCCGGCAGCTGGCTGGTGACGAAATCCTCCGACACGCCGAGCCGCAGGCTGCCGCGCAGGCTGTTGCTGCGAAACAGCGACTGCACCTGCCCTTCGATCGAAAGCATGCTGCGCGCATGCGACAGCAGCGCCTCGCCATCGCCGGTCAGAATGACCTTATGCGTGTCTCGCGCCAGGAGCTTGCGCCCGAGTGCCGCCTCCAGCCGCTGAATGTGCTGGCTGACCGTCGACTGGCCGAGGCCGAGCCTTTCCGCGGCAAGCGTA
This sequence comes from Rhizobium sp. BT03, assembly GCF_030053155.1. Lineage (NCBI taxonomy): Bacteria > Pseudomonadati > Pseudomonadota > Alphaproteobacteria > Hyphomicrobiales > Rhizobiaceae > Rhizobium > Rhizobium sp. BT03. The sequence goes on along the minus strand of NZ_CP125640.1, from coordinate 3,379,168 downwards.
AAACTGCCCATCTGCTCGACGGCGACAAAACTGCGCAACTGTGAAAGGTCCAGCATGAGATCCAGCTTCTCGATAACTGTTATTCCTTGCATCGTGGATCATAATGGACGACAAAACAATGACTATCTATCAAGCCGCGAGACCGCCATGCGCCGCTTTCTGCCCGATACCTTCACCATCCTGCTCGTCTGCACCGTCATTCTCGCCTCGCTGCTGCCGGCGAGCGGCACATTCGCAGCCTATTTCGGCATCGCCACCGATCTTGCCATTGCGCTGCTGTTCTTCCTGCATGGCGCCCGCCTCTCGCGCGACGTGGTTATCGCAGGCCTGCTGCACTGGCGCCTGCATCTCGCCATCCTGCTGACCACCTTCGGCATCTTCCCGCTGCTCGGCCTGGCGCTCGGATGGATCCCCGACACGATCCTGCCGCAGCCGCTGTATCTCGGCATTCTCTTCCTCTGCGTGCTGCCGTCGACGGTACAGTCGTCGATCGCTTTCACCTCGATGGCCGGCGGCAACGTGCCTGCAGCCATCTGCTCGGCCTCGGCCTCCAATATCTTCGGCATGTTCCTGACGCCGCTGCTCGTCGGCCTGCTGTTTTCCGTCGGCGGCCATGGCGGCTTCTCCTTCGACGCGCTTCAGCAGATCCTGCTGCAACTACTTGCCCCCTTCATCGTTGGCCAGATCCTGCAGCCCTGGATCGGCGACTGGATCCGCGCCAAGAAGAAGATCCTGATGCCTGTCGATCGGGGCTCGATCCTGATGGTGGTCTATCTCGCCTTCTCGACGGCGGTCGTCGAGGGCCTGTGGCACACCTTCTCGATCGCCGATATCGCCGTCGTCATCATCGCCGATATGGTCCTTCTGGGGATAGTGCTGGTGCTGACGATGTCCGGCAGCCGCTGGCTCGGCTTCGGCAAGGCCGACGAGATCACCATCACTTTCTGCGGCTCGAAGAAGAGCCTCGCAAGCGGCGTGCCGATGGCAAACGTCATTTTCTCAGGCCAGTCGATCGGCGCAATCGTGCTGCCGCTGATGCTCTTCCATCAGATCCAGCTCATGGTCTGCGCCGTCATCGCTCAGAAATACGCCGCCGCCGCGGCCCGCCGCGCAACCGAAAAGGAAATAGACGAAGCCGCCAGCCCGGCTTGAACCGATTGCCGCAATAAAAAACGGCGCCCCGATCGGAGCGCCGTTTTTTTCTAAGAGATGTGATTAGCCGTTGATGACCTGCGCCTCGATGGCCTTCGGAGCCTCGACCGGATCTGCAGCGATCGCGATCTTACGGGGCTTCATGGCCTCGGGAATGTTGCGCAGAAGGTCGATGTGCAGCAGGCCGTTCTTCAGCGAAGCGGCGGTCACCTCGACATGGTCGGCAAGCTGGAAGCGGCGCTCGAAGGCGCGCTTGGCAATGCCGCGGTAGAGGAATTCGCCGCCTTCGGCAGGTTCCTCGGCCTTTTCACCCTTGACGGACAGGACATGGGCATGGGCTTCGATCGAAAGTTCGGTCTCGTCGAAACCGGCGACCGCCATGGTGATCCGATAGGTGTTTTCACCGGTGCGCTCGATATTATAGGGCGGATAGGTCTGGGCCTGCTCCGGCTGGGCAAGGCTGTCGAGCATGGTGAAGAGCCGGTCGAAACCGACGGTCGAACGATAAAGGGGAGAGAAGTCTACGTGACGCATGATGTCCTCCTGTGGAAGCGACGTGTTGCGATAAAATGCCCCTGAAACCCCATCTTTGGCGGCCTCGGGACGGTTGCGCGGGCCCTCTTCGGCACCCGCACGAAGGAGATGGTGATGGGATTTGACGAGTTCAAGACCCTCCCGAAATCGCGCGACCGGCCCCGTGAACCCCGCATGAACGGCCGGTTCGGAGCGCATTCACACGCATCCGCCTAGAAATCGCAGGGTCGGGTGAATCTGGTCCCGATGGCTGAAGTGCATCGTCCCTTCTTCTTCAGCCTCAAACTCGGCCGGCTGTGAGCACCCTCATGCTCCTGCCGGCCCTTTTCGTTGCTTTACAGCCTTGCAGGGTCGCCGCTTTCCAAGCCGGATGCCATGCGCTATCCCTGATGCGAAGCAGTCAGCAGCGGCGCATTGGCAAAGTCATGGATCAGGTTCTCTATTCGACGCCCGACAATCCCGCCCCGGAAAATCGCACGGAAGGGTTCTTCGAAACCCATGACGGCCACCGGCTGCGTTACGCCGTTTTCCGCGCCAGTGCCCAGGTCGCCAGGGGCACGGTCGTCATCCTGCACGGCCGCAACGAATATATCGAGAAATATTTCGAGACGATCCGCGACCTGACGGCCAAGGGCCTCTGGGTCGCCACCTTCGATATGCGCGGCCAGGGCGGTTCGGGGCGGCTGCTGAAGCGCCGCAACCACGGCCACATCCGCCGCTTCGCCGATTACGAACGTGATCTCGACACCTTCCTCGAAAAGGTCGTGCTGCCGGATACCCGCCTGCCCTTCTACCTGCTCGCCCACTCCACAGGCGGGCTGATCGCGCTCTCGGCCGCGCCCTATCTCACCACCCGTATCGATCGCATGGTGCTGTCGGCGCCCTTCATCGGCCTGACCGGCCAGTCGGCCTCGCCCCGCGTCATCCGCACCCTTGCCGGCACGCTGACGGCTCTCGGCCTCGGCTTCCTGCCGCTGACCTCGAAACTGAAGGAGCCGGATTTCCGCGACAATCCGCTGACCTCGGACGAAACCCGCTTCGAGCGTAATGTCGCGATGATGAAAGCCCATCCGGAGCTGACGCTCGGGCCGCCGACGGCCCGCTGGCTGACCGAGGCATTCCGCACGATGGACCGCGTCACCTCGCCCAACCATCTCTTCTCGATCACCATCCCGACCATCGTTATCGCCCCGACGCGTGACGGCGTCGTGCCCTATACGGCCCAGGAGCGGCTCTCGCGTTATTTCCGCGCCGGCCAGCTAGTGCCGATCAACGGCGCCCGCCACGAGATTTTCCAGGAACGCGATACTTACCGCGCTGCCGCCCTTGCCGCCTTCCACGCCTTCATTCCCGGCAGCGATGCCGAAGAAAACCAGGACGTCGCCGCCCTCGGCACCTGAGCCGGATCAGCAAAGCTGACCGGGGGATCAACGCTGCAGGATGGCGATCGCCTGCTCGTAGACCGCCCGGCTGCCGGCGGCGATGATCGAGCCGCCATTCTCCGGCCGTCCGCCGTCCCAGGTGGTGATGATGCCGCCCGCCCCCTCGATAACAGGAATGATGCCGCCGACGTCATAGGGCTTCAGACTGTTTTCGACGACAAGATCGATGTGGCCGGCGGCAAGCAGCGCATAGGCGTAGCAGTCGCAGCCGTAGCGGAAGAGCCGGACTTGGCTCTCGATCTCGCGGTATTTCTCCATCTCCTCGCCGGCGAAGAGATGCGGTGAGGTGGTGAACAGGATGGCGTTCGAAAGCGTCTCGCATTGGCGCGTCGCCAGCCGCCGCTCGCCCTCGGGGCCGCTATAGATCGAGCCGTTCTGATCGGCGAAATACCGCTCGCCGGTAAAGGGCTGTTCGATCATGCCCATGATCGCCCGCCCTTCTTTCTGCAGGCCGATCAGCGTTCCCCACACCGGCAGGCCGGAGATGAAGGCGCGCGTGCCGTCGATCGGATCGATCACCCAGACATAGTCGCGGTCGAGCCCGACATTGCCGTGCTCCTCGCCGAGAATGCCGTGGTCGGGGAAATTCTCCTCGATCAGCGCCCGGATGGCGAGCTCGGCCGCCCGGTCGCCCTCCGTCACCGGGTCGAAACCGGAAGAAAGCTTGTTGGTGATATCGAGGCCGGAGCGGAAGCGCGGCAGCGTCTCGGCCTTGGCGGCCTCCGCCAGACGGTTGAAGAACGAGCGGTCAGGAAGCATGGTCGATCCGATTGCTGGCGGGAGTGGGGCTTTCATAGCGAAAAGCAGCGGGAATGCAAACGCCGGCGGCTCAGCCCGTTTGCCCAAAGATGTCGCAGCGCAATATATTGCTTGACATTTGTGCAATGCAATAGTAGCGTCCTTGGTACAGTCTTCTGACTGTAAATACCCTCCTTGGGTGTTTCCTCCCTAGACTTAGCCGCGCTTACAAGCGCGGTTTTTTTTGGCCGGAATGCATGGCCGGAAAATATAGGTAATCGACGCAGGCTATTCGGCGGCCAGCGCCCGGTCGCCGGCGAATTTCTCGACATAATCCGCCATCTGCTGCATGAAACCCGTGACCGCCTCAGCCACCGCGGCGAAGTCGGCGCGTTTCTCCAGCGTCACCTCGTCGACATAGATCGCCCGGTTCACTTCGATCTGCAGCGCATGCAGCCCGCGCGAGGGCCGACCGTAATGTTCGGTGATGAAGCCGCCGGCATAGGGCTTGTTGCGGATCGCCGCAAAGCCCATTTCCTCGAGGATGGCGATGGCGGCGCGCGAAAGTTCGGCCGAAGCGCTGGTGCCGTAACGATCGCCGATGATGAAATCGGGCCGCGCGGTGCTGCCGGCGACGCGCACATTGCCGGGCATCGAGTGGCAGTCGATCAGCACGCCGAAGCCGAACTGCACATGCGTTCGCGCGATCAGCCGCCGGAGCGTCGCATGATAGGGCTTGTAGACCGCTTCGACCCGGTCGAGCCCCTCCTGCACCGGCAGCCGCCGCGCATAGATCTCCATATTCTCGGCGACGATACGCGGAATGGTGCCGAGCCCGCCGGCGACCCGGAGCGAATTGACATTGGCATAGGGCGGCAGCAACCCGTCGAACATCCTGGGATCGAGCTCGTAGGGCTCCCGGTTGACGTCGAGATAGGCGCGCGGAAAGTTGGCGGCCAAGAGCGGTGCGCCGAGCGCCACGGCCGAGCCGAACAGCTCGTCGACATAGTGATCCTCGGAACGGCGTATGGCGATGCCTTCGAGCCTGGACTGGGCGATAAATTCCGGTGGATAAATACGGCCGCTATGAGGGGAGTTGTAGACGAAGGGAATGGTCTGCGACACGGGCTCATGAACCTCAAAAAGCTCGTATTCGCGTATCTCCGGCACTTTCGGCCCTCTTTACCATGTCATGAACTGGCTGCTTTGCCCATGTTGCCAGTTGCCCGGCCCCAAGTCCATACTATGTAGGAGGGATGCGGCCGCGCACGGGCAATTCACCGGTTGTTTACCGGGTAAAGACTAGTGTAAACGCCTGGCAGCCTACCAAAAACCTATTGATCAGCGGTCTGGATTGATGACTCAGAAGATACTTCTCGCAGAAGACGACAACGACATGCGCCGCTTCCTGGTGAAAGCGCTCGAAAAGGCCGGCTACAAGGTCCTTTCCTATGACAATGGCGCCAGCGCCTATGACCGGCTGCGCGAGGAGCCGTTTTCCCTGCTGCTGACCGATATCGTCATGCCCGAGATGGACGGCATCGAGCTGGCGCGCCGCGCCACCGAACTCGACCCCGACCTGAAGGTGATGTTCATCACCGGTTTTGCCGCCGTGGCGCTGAACCCTGATTCGAAGGCGCCGAAGGATGCCAAGGTGCTTTCCAAGCCTTTCCACCTGCGCGATCTCGTCGACGAGGTCAACAAAATGCTTGCCGCATAAGGCTTGCCGGGCGGCGTGTCACAAAACTGAAAAAAGCCTATTGACGGCTCCGAAGGTTTTGTGATCTATGCGCCGCCATCGGATGGGCGTGTAGCTCAGCGGGAGAGCACTACGTTGACATCGTAGGGGTCACAGGTTCAATCCCTGTCACGCCCACCATCCGATCTCCCTGACATCGTTGATAGATCCCCGCCTCGGGGATTTTCCGGCTCCGGTCATTGGCACGCGGATTTTCAATAGGCTGCGGGAGCCCCGCAGATGGAGAATGGGGACGGATGACGCAGAGAACACGGACACGCAAGGCGATATCCATCATCCTCGGCCTTACCCTGGTTGGGGTCGGCCTCGGCGGTTTCGGTTATATGCAGCTTCATGTCGTCGAACCGATCAGCATCAAGCTTTGGCTGATTCCGATCACCATATTCGCGGCTGGCGCAGCGATCCTCTGGGACGATTTCAAAAATCCCTAATGCGGCGCCATCACATGCATTGATGCTGTTCAATCCCCGGGCGGCGGCCGGGTAAAGACCAAAATAAGTCACAGAACAGTGCCAATGCCTGGCTATCCAACGTACGGCTATCAACGCATGGCCGATTCGCCGCCGCAGACAGATGGGGTTGAGACAGAGAATGAGACTTTCCGCACCGGCAGTCGCCGCATTTTTTTCCACCACCCTCGCCTTGCCGTCCTTTGCCGCGTCGGCTTCTCCGCCTGAGACCTTTCCCGGCGCACCCGGCGTCATCACCCTTTCCGGCAAATGCGCCAAGCTGGTTGTCGCAAAGTTCGACGCCACCAAGGGCTGCAAGAACGAGCTTGCCAGCGTCACCCTCGCCAATGGCGTGGTGACCTTCATCTTCACCTCGGACGGCAAGGCGCTCGGCTTTCAGGGCGACGGCAGCGGCATCAAATCCGCTTCCAACGGCAACGCCCGCCTGCCGCTCAGCCTCGTCACCACGGGTGTCGGCAACAAGATGACGGGACAGGTCAAGGTCGCCGGCTTCTGCACCTTCGGCAACCCCTATGCCGGCAAGCCGATTGCGATCGAATGCACGGCCGAAAGCAAGGATTCCTCCTTCGCCGGCAGCTTCCGCACCGGCGGCAAGCTGGTGAAAAAGGAAAAGTAGGGTAATTCCGGCAAAACTGCGCCGCGGTGTTGCGTCGGGTATTGCGTGAAAACGGAAATGCTCCGGCCGTCAGGCGCACCAGGCGCCGCCGGCAGCCCCTGGCTTGCGCGCCAGCCCCTCATTGATCAGCTGCGCGCCGAAAGAGCGCCCGTCGCGCGAGACGACGCGCGGCGCGCCTGAGGCCTCCGTCTTGCCCGCGGCGTTCATGGTGAAGGGGCCGGCGTTCAAAAGCCCCAGCAGCCGCGACTTGGCGGCAAAGGCCACCCTGCGTTCGCCGTCGCAGCGTGCCTGGTCGACGACGGGGCTTGCCATGTCGGCGATCACGATCTTCTCGCCCTTGTACCAGAAGACGCCGCCATCGCCGACACAGTTGATATGGGCGCCCTGGCCGCAATAGCCGAAGGCGACCGTGCCGGTTTCCGGATTGGCAGGGGTAAGCGGGGATGGCACGGCCTTGACCGGCTGGATTGCCGGCGTCGGGATCGTCGCCGGCGGCAGCAACTGCGATTGTTTCACCGACGGCGCGGCCTTCGGCGTGGGTGTGGCAAGCGCCACCGGCTTCGGCGGCACGTCCTTCCTGGCGACAGGTCTCGGCTCCGCCGCTTCCCGCGCAACCGGCGCCGATTGCCGTGCAAGCATCGGCTCAATGCTCTTCCAATGGTCGTGGGCGACGATACCGCCGATCGCGGCAATGCCGATCACCGCCCAGGGCAGCAATCCGCCACCGCCGCTGCGCGCTTTGCTCTTTCCTCTCGCCGGCGCCTTGCGGCGGCCGCGTGTCGCTGTCTTGGCCATCTGTCCGATTCCCGTGAGGCCGGGATTATCGCCGCCCAATCCTTTCTGAAAGGTTGGCGCGGCGACAGGATGATGCCGGGTTCTCCGATCTGTGCCTCAAACGACATGCCGGCAGCGGCCGGCATGGGAGAAGCCCGTGGGGGGATCCGCACGCACGGGTGAAAAAAGCCGAACAAATCCAGCGCTCACACGTTAGCCAGCGAAAATTCATATGCTGTAGGAAAAATCCATGGATCTGATCATCGCCGACTTGATACCGGCGTCGCGTATCCACTATCCCGTCATCTTCGCCCGCCTGCTCGGCGCCATCGTCTTCGGCGGGCTGATCGGCTTCGAGCGTGAGGCACGCGACCGCCCGGCAGGCTTCCGCACCCATATTCTGATCAGTCTTGCCGCGGCCCTCTTCGCCATCATTTCGATCGAGGCTGTGCACATGCCGGGTTTTGCCGATGACGAGCAGGTTCGCATCGATCCGCTGCGCGTCATCGAAGCAGTGACCGCCGGCGTCGCTTTCCTTGCCGCCGGCATGATCGTCTTTGCCAGAGGTCGGGTGCACGGGCTGACGACGGGGGCCGGCATGTGGCTCTCCGGCGCGATCGGCCTTGCCATGGGCTTCGGTTATTGGCCGATCGCCTTCTTTACGACGCTCGCCGCCATCTGCGTGCTCTTCGCCTTCGGCAAGCTCGAACAGCGGTTCGGCTACAATTCCGCACGGCGTGCCGATCGGGATGACGACCATTAAAAAACGGACGCCCGGCATATGCCGGGCGTCCGTATCAGCGTGATGGCCGGTCTGCTCATTCCGAGCGTGCGGCCGAAGGATCGCTTTTTCCAACCGATGCCTTTGCGCCGATGGACGGGGCGCCGATGGACGGGGCAAGCGGCTCTTGGCCTTTGCCGATCTCGATGCGCTCATCCGCCGCCTCGCGTGCAGCCTGCCATTCATTTTCGTGCCGGATAAAGATCTCGCGGGGCACAAAGTTGATCGTCATATATTTCTCACCTGTTCGAATTGCAGTCGGGGCGCCAGGAAGGCTTGCGGAATGCCGATTATCTCTTGGTCTCTGCCTTGCCTTTAAGGTCGGGGCCCTTGATGTCGGGACCACCTTTGGACAGATCGGCACCGGTAACGTGGGCCGGCACGTGAATGTCGTGATAGACACCCGGCGTCAGCGTCAGGTCGACATGATGTGGCGGCAGCACCTGCGCCTTCTGCATGCGGTTCGGCTTCGCCCGCTTCATGCGGTCGGACGCCTCCGTGCGTTTGTCGGGAACATGGGTCGAAGTGTGCATCATCGGCCTCCTTTTTAAGCTCAACCAGGGTCTAACGAGCAGGCACCGGGATGGTTCCAAAAAAACACTTCATTTCCGTGCCGCCGCCGACTTGACTGACCGGGGAAGTTGATTAACTAAGGCCTGTCCCGCAGCCTTCCAGACATCGGCTACGGGTAATTTTGGTGCCGGGCCCCTCTGGCGAGAGTTTTTACGGCGCTCTCGTGATGTCGGTACCGCCTGCAGCTTAGCCGGCGGATTTTTCATCGATGAACAAGCTCAACATGCCTTATCCGCATGCCCGTCGTGGCATGCCGCATTTCTCCCTTTCCATCCTCTCCACCCTGATTTGCGGCCGCGAGGTGCGGCCATGAACCAGCCCGCGACCCACCACTCCTCGCTCAGCTATTTCCGCTGGGCCTTCATCGTCACTGCCCTCGGCCTCGTTCTTGGCGCCGTGCTCGGCTGGCAGACGACAGGCACGATCGGCGGCATGGCGACCGTCTTCTTCATCTGCACCGTGCTTGCGGTGCTGGAGATCTCGCTCTCCTTCGACAATGCCATCGTCAACGCCAACAAGCTGAAGGAGATGACGCCGGTCTGGCAGAAGCGCTTCCTCACCTGGGGCATCATCATCGCCGTCTTCGGCATGCGCATCGTCTTTCCGCTGGCGATCGTTGCGATCGCGGCACGGATCGGCCCCTGGGACGCGCTTGTGCTTGCCGCCCGTGAGCCGGAGGAATATGCCCGCATCATGAATGACGCGCATCTGCCGATCGCAGCCTTCGGCGGCACCTTTCTGATGATGGTCGGCCTCAGCTATTTCTTCGACCACGAGAAGAAAATCCATTGGCTCCGCGGCCTGGAAAAAGTGATGGCGCGCTCGGCCACCATCAGGGGCATCGAGATCGCTTTCGTGCTGGCGCTGATGCTGGTTTTCTCCTGGCTGATCGGCGGCGAGGAAGCCAGCATCTTCGTCCATTGCGCCATCTACGGGCTGCTCACCTTCCTCGCGGTCGAGGTGGTGGGTGAACTGCTCGATGCGTCGCAGCAGACGATGAGCGCTGCCGCCAAGGGCGGCCTCGGCGCCTTCATCTATCTCGAGGTGCTGGATGCCAGCTTCTCCTTCGACGGCGTCATCGGCGCCTTCGCGCTGACGCAGAACCTCTTCGTCATCGCGATCGGTCTCGGCATCGGCGCGATGTATGTGCGCTCGATGACGATCATGCTGGTGGAAAAGGGAACGCTTGCCGAATACCGCTATCTCGAGCACGGCGCCTTCTACGCCATCCTGATCCTCTCGGTGATCATGTATGCGCAGACCCTGGTGCACATCCCCGAAGTGATCACCGGTCTCGGCGGCGCAACCCTGATCGGCCTGTCGCTCTGGTCGTCGATCCGCCACAACAAGCGCGAGCGGCTGGAAGATCACGCCGCCCGGCAGGAAGAGCTTCACGCCTGACGATTGCATGTAGAAAAAAGCCGCAACGCTTGGCGTTGCGGCATGGACAAAAATAAAGCCCGCGACCACTAGTGAACTGCCCCCGAAAGTTGGACGACAACCTTCGGGGCAGTTCACAGGGGTTGCGGGCTATTTCATTCATGCATGGCTTAACGCTGGTTAGCGGGAAGCCTGACCGAAGGCGGTCGGGTCGATGCCGAGTTCCCTCAGGTCGCGGGCACGCGGCCGGCGGCCGGCTTCAACGGCGGCGCTGACGGCATTTGCGGCGCCGAGCACTGCAAACGCGCGACCAAAGAAACCCGTGCGGACTGAATTGCGGATGGCGGACATTGTCCATTTCCTCTTGTTTTGATTGACCGCTTATAGATGGCATCGCGCATATACCGCTACAATGCTCAGAAAATCACCGCAGCCATGCAAAAAGAAGAGGCCGGCGCATGTCTCCATGGGCCGGCCTTGAGGGAGGGGTAATGTCGTCTTTTAATCTTCGTTTGCCGCCAGCTGCGCCAGCACCTGGCCGCGGCCGCGAATCCGCAGGATCAGCGGGATGAGAAAGGCCGCCGCCGCAACGATCAGCAGGCCTGCCGCAATCGGCGACATGACCAGCGTCGTGACGTCGCCCTGGCTGATCGCCAGCGCGCGGCGGAGCTGCTGCTCGGCAAGCGGCCCGAGGATCAGGCCGACGACCGTCGGCGCAATCGGATAGCCGAAGAGCCGCATCACGTAACCGAGCAGGCCGAAAGCGAGCAGCATGCCGAGTTCGAACACCGACGGGTTGGCGCCGATCGTCCCGAGCGTCGCAAACAGCAGAATGCCCGCATAAAGCCACGGCTTCGGGATCGTCAGCAGCTTTACCCAGAGCCCGATCATCGGCAGGTTCAACACCAGCAGCATCGCATTGGCGATGAGCAGGCTGGCGATCAATCCCCAGACGAGCTGCGGGTTGGTGGCAAACAGCAGCGGCCCAGGCTGCAAGCCGTATTGCTGGAAGCCGGCAAGCATGATCGCCGCCGTCGCCGTCGTCGGCAGGCCGAGCGTCAGAAGCGGCACCAGCGTGCCGGCGGCCGAGGCGTTATTGGCAGCCTCTGGACCGGCCACCCCTTCGATTGCGCCATGGCCGAACTCCTCGGGGTTCTTCGCCAGCCGCTTTTCGGTGGCGTAGGAGAGGAAGGTGCCGATTTCGGCGCCGCCCGCCGGCATGGCGCCGATCGGGAAACCGATTAGCGTGCCGCGCAGCCAGGGCTTCCACGAACGCGACCAGTCCTGCGCCGTCATCCACAGCGAACCCTTGACCGCCTCGACCTTCTCGGCGATCCGGTTGCCCTGCGCGGCGATATAAAGCGTCTCGCCGATCGCAAACATCGCCACGGCAAGCGTCGTCACCTCGACACCGTCGAGCAGGTCGGGAATGCCGAAGGAAAGCCGCGCCTGCCCCGTCTGCTGGTCAATGCCGACCATAGCGAGCGCGAAGCCGATGAACAGCGATGTCAGGCCCCGCAGCGCTGAATCGCCGAAGGCCGAGGAGACGGTGACGAAGGCCAGCACCATCAGCGCGAAATATTCGCGCGGCCCGAAAACCAGCGCCAGCTTGACGATATAGGGAGCGATGAAGGCAAGCCCGAGCGTCGCGATCAGGCCGGCGGCGAAGGAGCCGATCGCCGCCGTCGCCAGCGCCGGTCCGCCGCGCCCGGCGCGCGCCATCTTGTTGCCCTCGAGCGCGGTGACGATCGAGGCGCTTTCACCCGGCGTGTTGAGCAGGATCGAGGTCGTCGAACCGCCATACATGCCGCCGTAGTAGATGCCGGCGAACATGATCAGTGAGCCGCCGGGATCGAGCTTGTAGGTGACGGGCAACAGCAGCGCCACGGTGAGCGCCGGGCCGATGCCGGGCAGCACGCCGACGGCGGTGCCGAGGGTCACGCCGACCAGCGCATAAACCAGGTTCATCGGCTGCATCGCAACCAGGATACCCTGCCATAGGAATTCGAATGTGCTCATCTTGGTGTCCCAAGCGGCGTTCCCGACGATCCGATTCCGGGGTCAGGCGCCGCGCAAAATCAAAAGAGCTGACAGCGCGTGCCGCGCGGTCAGAAGAACAGATGTTCGAGCGGGCCGGCCGGCAGCGTCAGCTGCAGCAGCTGCGAGAAGATCGCCCAGACGACGAAGCTGAGGAGGATGCCGAGCGGCAGCGAGATCCAGAGCTTGCGTTTGCCGAAACCGCGTGCCGTCAGCGCGAAGAGGATGCCGGTCGCGATCGAGAAGCCGGCAACGCGCAGGAGCAGCATTTGGCCGGCAAGACCGGCGACGATCCAGATGACCGGCGCCACTTCCTGCCGATCGCGCTCCGGAAACTCGCCGCGCCAGGCTTCGGCGACCGTCCAGATCCCGAGACAGAAGAGGCCGAACGCCACCACCTGAGGCACTGTCGCGGGGCCGATGCGGTCGTATTGGGCGATCGTTTTCAGATGCGAGGCATCCCAGGCCATCACGCCGGCGACGACGAAGAGGAAAACGGCAATGATGAACGCCGCCCAATCAGGGCGGCGTGGCGTTGCCGAGGAGGTGTTATCCTCGCTCATTGAACAAGTCCGATATCTTTGAGAATGCCTTCGGTGGCGGAGACATCCTTCTCGAGCTGCGCCTTGAAGGCGTCGCCGGACAGATAGGTGTCGGCCCAGCCCTTGGTCTTCAGCGTTTCCTGCCAGGTGGCGGAGCTGTGCAGCTTCTCGAAATCGGCGGTGACGCTTGCCACCTGTTCTGGCGACAGGCCGGGGGCTGCGGCAACCATGCGCCAGTTCTGGATGGTGACGTCGGTGCCGGCTTCCTTCAGCGTCGGCGCATCGACGCCGTCGATGCGCTTGTCGCTGGAGACGGCGAGAAGACGGAGCGTGCCGGATTTCACCTGCGATTCGAACTCGCTGTAGCTCGAGACGCCGGCCGTGACCTGGCCGCCGAGAATGGCGGCGAGCGCTTCACCGCCGCCGGAGAAGGCGACATAGTTGATCTTGGTCGGATCGACGCCGGAGGCCTTGGCGATCAGGCCGACCGTGATGTGGTCGGTACCGCCGGCCGAACCGCCGCCCCAGGAAACCGCGCCCGGATCCTTCTTCAGCGCCGCAACCAGATCGGCCATGGTCTTGATCTCGGAAGAGGCAGGAACGACGACGGCTTCATATTCGCCGGTGAGACGGGCGATCGGCGTGACGTCCTTGAGCGTCACCGGCGACTTGTTGGTGAGGATCGCGCCGACCATGACATAGCCGCCGACGATCAGCGAATTCGGATTGCCGGCAGCCTGGCTGCTGAACTGCGCCAGGCCGATGGTGCCGCCGGCGCCGGGCACGTTCTGGACCTGCACGTTGCCGGAGATCTTCTCCTGCTGCAGCGCCGTCTGCAGCGAACGGGCCGTCTGGTCCCAACCGCCGCCGGGAGCAGCCGGCGCGATGATGGTGTAGTCGGCCGCATAGGCCGGCAGCGCGATAGTCGCTGCAAAAAGGGTTGCGATGAACGTATGCTTCACGATGTGTCCTCCATGGGCGGCTGAGCAAACCGCCTGTTATTCTCTGGGAATCGGGAGGAACGGCCGGCAGCGGACACGATTGTCCTGATGACGAGCAGAATACCTCCCAAGGCTTCAGCTCTCCGCCTCCACGGAGAAGAAGTAGCCAAAGCCACCACAACAAGCTGTCATTTAGCTGACATCGGTGAGATATCCAGGAGAAGAGGCCACTTTTTTGCCGTAATTGCCAGGCGCGGATCTAATCCTGGGTCCTATGTGTGGACCGGCCGAACGCTGAAACGCTTCACTGCGCCCGCAGAACCTCGTTCCAGTGGGCGATCAGCCGCGCCCGTTTCACCTGGTCGAGATAGACCATCAGCCCGGGGCTGACCGGCACCGGCCGCAGCTGGGCGCCGAGCAGCTCCTGCAGCGTATTGGCGGTATTTTCTCCCGCCACCTCCGGGCTGACGGCCGGGATCTGCAGCTCGCGCGCCATGATCGTCTGCCCTTCCCTCGACATGAAGAAGGTCAGATAACGCCGGCCGAGCTCCGGCTCGGCGGCCGCCTGCGGCACCAGCCCGATCCGTGACATCACCACGGTATAGTCCTTCGGCAGCACGATGCCGACATCCGGATAGCGCGAGGCCCAGTCGGCTGCATAGGAGCCGAGAATATTGTAGCCGAGCACGAAGCGCCCGTCGGCGACACGTTCGAGGATCGCCGAACTCGTCGAATAGAGCTTGACGCCGGCAGCCCCCATCGCTCCGATCACCGACCAGATATCGCCGAACTGCTCCTGGTCGCGCGCCATGAACAGAAAACCGACGCCGGAGCGTTCGATATCGTAGGTGCCGATCCGCCCATAGACCTCGTTGCCCTTGCGCTTCAGGTAATCGACGAATTCCGCCCGCGAGCTCGGCACCGGCTCATGCACAAAGGTCGGCTTGTGGTAGACGAACACTGCCGGCTCGAAGGTCAGCGCGTAGGCGGTGTTGCGCCAGTTCGCCCATTTCGGCCATGCCGCACTCATCGGCAGGTTGCTGACCTGCGCATATCCGTCGTTGGAGAGCTTCACCTGCAGATCCATCGCCGAGGAAAAGGCGAAATCCGCGGTCTTCTTGCCGGCATCCGTCTCCCTGACGATCCGGTCGTAGATATCGCCGGTCAGCATGTCCTCATATTTGACCGCGACATCGGGATTGGCCTCCTGGAAGCCCCGGATCATCGGCTGCGCTAATGGCTCGTCGAGCGAGGAATAAACCGTCAGCACCGGCGCATCCGAATTGCCCGATTTCGCCGCATAGAAGGCCTGATCGGCCAGCGCAAAGCCGGGCCAGAACGCCAGCAGCAAGATGAAAATTCTGCTCATGCAGCAACAATGCCTGAGCGCGCCGGGAGGAGCAAGGGCGCCGAATCTAGGCGATGACCCACTCCATCAGCGCATTTTGTGCGTGCAGCAGAAAGGCCTTGGCGGCGCGGCTCAGGCAGCGCGGATGCTCCATCGCCCCGGCCGTCACCTCCTGGCCGCGCGTCACCGGCGGGCACGGCAGGAAAATCGCATCTTCCGGTAAACGATCGAGCAGATCGGTATCGATCCGGTAGCCGGCAAGCGCCTGCGAGACGACGTCGCCCGGCCATGAATCGGTGATGACGACGTCGGCATCCGATAGCTCGCCCATATCGATGCTCGCGCGAAAGCGCTCGTTGAGCAGTGCGGCATCACTTATATGCCAGGGTTCGGGATAGACCTGCACCACCTCGATCGGCAACACGATCGACGCCTCGACCCAGGAGCGGAGGATATTTGCGTCCGCCGCCACCCCAACGACCTTCAACCCGTCGATCGAGCCGCGCCGGCTCTCGATATAGGCAAGATCGCCGAGCGTCTCGCAAGGATGGTTGGAGCGTGTGCGCGCGTTGATGACAGGCACCGGCGCGGCTGCCGCCACCGCCTTCAGCTTATTAAGCTCCTTCGTGCGGATCACCAGCATGTCGAACCAGTTGCCGAGATAACCCGCAAGATCGCCGGCCTCCTCTCGCGCATTGAAGCCGATCGGCACATGCACGCAGATACCGCCCATCGCCTGGACGCCGAGATCGAAGGCAGTCGTATTGCGCCAGCCACCGTCGTCGGCAATCAACGCGACGTGTTTGCCCATCAGGCCCTGCGGCATGGCGCGCTCATCCCAAGCTATGGCGAGCGCCCCGGCGCGAGCGATAATCGACCGAAGTCCGGCCTCCGGAATATCATGAAACGCCAGAAAATCCCGGGCCGAACGTTTCATCCAAAATCTCCACCGTGCACGAAACGCCGCCACAATAACCGGCATCGGCCTCACGGCAACCGCAAATCACATTCGCTACAGTGGTGGTGCCCCCGGGCAAAATTCCTCCAGGTCGTGCCCGCGATTCACGCCCGAAACCGATCGGCGACTACTTTTTATATCGCCGATCGCGAAGCATCGACCGAAGCACATCATTTCCCGTTTCTCCAATTGGAAGGGGATTTTCACCACAAAGGATTAGCGCCGAACACCATCCTTCACCCATTCAGAGTATTGATGAAGATCGGCGACGATATATGGTCGCGCTGCCGTGTCAAAACGTCGAATCCGCCCGAATTTCCATTCAGGAGGCGACTCTACACGACAAAAACTCTATAAAAAGCTGGACTAAACTGAGAAGATCCATGGGAGGGGTCATGGAACGACGACTGAGCGCTATTCTCGCTGCGGATGTCGTTGGCTATAGCCGACTGATGGGCATTGATGAGGCAGGCACGCTGCAGGCGCTGAACCGCCACCGCTGCGAACTGGTCGATATCAGGATTTCAGACTATAAGGGCCGTATCGTCAAACTCACCGGCGACGGCATCCTTGCCGAATTCCAGAGCGTGGTGAACGCCGTCGCCTGCGCCGCCGAAATCCAGCGCAGCATGGCCGCCCGCAACGAGAACGTGCCCAAGGACGAGCGCGTCGAATTCCGTATCGGCATCAATCTCGGCGATGTCGTGGTCGAGAACGGCGACATCTTCGGCGATGGCGTCAACCTTGCCGCCAGGCTCGAGCGTATCGCGCCCCCGGGCGGCATCGCCGTGTCGGCCTCGGTGCGCGACCAGGTCGGCGCGCGCCTCAATCTCGGCTTCGAATTCATCGGCGAGCATGTGCTGAAGAACATCCGGCAGCCGGTCCAGGTCTATACCGTCACCCTGGCGCCGCCCTCCTCGGCGAAGTTGGTCGCGCAGAACCGCAATACCTGCTTCATCGCGGTGCTGCCCTTCACCAATATGAGCGGCGATGCCGACCAGGACTATTTCTCCGACGGCATCACCGAAGACATCATCACCGATCTCTCCAAGATCTCCAGCCTGCACGTCGTGCCGCGCAATACGATCTTCACCTACAAGGGCATATCGGTGAAGGTGAAGCGGCTCGCCCAGGAACTCGGCGTGCGCTACGTGCTCGAGGGAAGCGTGCGCATCTTCGGCAATCGCGTGCGCATTTCCGGCCAGCTGATCGACACCGCCAATGGCGATCATCTCTGGGCCGAACGTTATGACCGCGACCTGACCGACATCTTCGCCATCCAGGACGAGATCACCCACGCGATCGTCGGCCAGTTGAAGGTGCGCCTGCTGCCGGAGGAAAAGAAGGCGATCGCCAACGAGCCGACCGCCAATGTCGAGGCCTATACCTATTATCTCCGCGGCCGCCAGCTCTCCCACACCTGGACCAAATCCTATCTCCAGCTCGCAAGGCGCATGTTCTGCAAGGCGGTCGAGCTCGACCCGGATTATGCCCGCGCCTATGCCGGCATCGCCGATTGCGACGCGGCGATCCGCGACTGGGCGCCTGACGACGTGCCGCTGCGGCGCATCCTCGACATGAGCGCCCGCGCGCTGGCACTTGACCCCGACCTTCCCGAGGCCCACGCCTCCCATGGTCTGGCCCTGCATCAAAGCGGCTTCGATGACAGGGCGGCGGCGGCCTTCGAACGTGCCCTGGCGCTCGACCCGAACCTGTTCGAGGCGAATTTCCATTATGCCCGGTTCTTCTTCATGCACGGCAACTTTGCCGAATCGGTTCAATATTTCACCCGCGCCGCCGCGATCCGCCCTGACGACTACGTCTCGCCGATCCACCTGATGTCCGCCTACCGTTCGCTCGGCCGTGTGTTGGATACCGAAAACTGGGCGCGTCTCGGCCTGCTGCGCGCCGAACGCGCGCTCAACCTCAATCCGGAAAATTCCGGCCCGGCCCACCGCGGCGCGCTGGCGCTTGCCCATATGGGCGATATCAAGAGGGCGCGCGACTGGGCCGCCCGCGCCATCGCCATCGATCCCGACGACATCGTCGCGCAGTATAATCTCGCCTGCGTCTATTCCGTCCTCGGCGACGTCGACCAGGCGATCGACCTCCTCGAGAGGCTGCTGCCGCACAGCTCCGTCTACCATATCAAATGGTTCAACAATGATTCCGATCTCGACAACATCCGCGACGATCCCCGCTTCCGGAGGCTGCTCACCGCCGCGATGATGCAGCGCGAACGGGTCGAAAGGACCGGGAGCTGAAATCGGCTTTCCCACGGCCGTTCACCAATCTTCAAAATCGCTGTGACAACCTCTCGTCGCCCCTGTAACGTCCTGTGAAAACAGGGGGACCATCCGTGCGCATCCTGCTCACCGAAGACAATATCGCGCTGGCCGACGGCCTGTCGGCGATCTTGCGCGGCACGGGCCATGCCGTCGATGTCGTCCATGATGGGGCGTCTGCCAATGCGGTCATCGCCGCGGAAAATTTCGATCTCGTCATTCTCGATCTCAACCTGCCCGAGATGGACGGGCTCGACGTGCTGCGCGCCATGCGCGCCCGGCAGAACCAGGCAGCCGTCCTCATCCTGACCGCGCGCGGCACGCCGGAAGAGCGGGTGAAGGGTCTCGATCTCGGCGCCGACGACTATCTGATCAAACCCTTCGACATATCAGAATTCGAGGCCCGCGTGCGCGTGCTGCTGCGGCGCCAGGCCGGCCTGCGCTCGGCGACCGTCAGTTTTGGCGGCATCTCCTTCGATCTCAATTCCCGCGCCTTTTCATCAGGCGCCACGCCGCTCGATATTCCCGCCCGCGAGCTTGGGCTGCTCGAAATTCTCTTCATGCGGGCCGGCAAGGTCGTCGCCAAAGAGGCGATCATCCAGTCGCTGACGGCCTTCGACGACGACATTTCTTCAAATGCCATCGAGCAATATGTCAGCCGCCTGAGGAAACGCCTCTCGCCGCACGGCCTGACGGTCAAGACCGCCCGCGGCATCGGCTATTATCTCGACAAGCTCCCCGAGGCCTCATGAAAGCCGCCTATTCCCTCAGGCGCCGGCTGCTCTTCTGGCTGCTCGTCTCCACGGCCGTCATCGGCACGCTGGCGCTTGCCGATACCTATCGCGAGGCGGTCCAGACCTCGAACATCGTCTCCGACCGCGTGCTCGCCGGCTCGGCACTGGCGATCGCCGAACGTGTCGTCGTCGCCGAAGACGGCACGCTGCAGGTCGATATCCCCTATGTCGCGCTCGAAATGCTGACCTCGGCCGCGCAGGACCGCGTCTTCTACCGCGTCGACGGTCCGCCGGGCAAATTCATCACCGGTTACCAGTCGCTGCCGGTTCTGAAGAAGACGCCCGCCAATGCCGCCGCCTTCGCCGACGACACCTTCCGCGGCGAGCCGATCCGCGTCGCCACACTCGAACGCTCCGCCTCGACAGGCATCCGCTCCGTGCCCTTCGTGGTGACGGTCGCCGAAACCACGATCGCCCGAAGGCAGCTGGCGCAGGCGATCCTCGTGCGCTCGGCCCTGCGCCTCGCCTTCATGATCGCGGGTGCCGCCGTCATCGTCTGGATCTCGGTCACCGTGGCACTGCGCCCGCTCCACAAGCTCGGCGACGCCATCGGCGAACGCAGCCCCGATGACCTGCATCCGATCGAACAGACCGTGCCGAGCGAGGTCGAGCCGCTGGTCGATACGGTGAACAGCTTCATGGTCCGCCTGCAATCGGCGCTCGATGCGCTGCGGCATTTCACCGGCAATGCCAGCCATCAGCTGCGCACACCGCTGGCGATCATCCGCACCCAGCTTGCGCTTTCCGCCCGCGCCGGCTCGCTTGAAGAGGCGCAGGCGGCGGCGCTGAAGGGCGATCAGGCCGTGGCGCATGCCGAGCGCATCCTTGCCCAACTTCTGCTGATGGCAAAGATCGATGCCGCCACCGCCAAGGAGGCGCTGACAGCCTCCGCCATCGATCTTGCGGCAATCGCCCAGGACATCACCGGCGAACAGATCCCGACGGCGGCCAGCGCCGGCATCGATCTCGGCTTCGAGGGCGAGAGCCCGGCGATGATCCGCGCCGAGCCGCTGCTGATCGGCGAAATGCTGCGCAACCTTGCCGGAAATGCCATCGCCTATGCCGGCAAGGGAGCCGAGGTCACCGTCCGCATCATCGCAGCCGCGGAGACGATCCGCCTCGAAGTCGAGGACAACGGCCCCGGCATTCCCCGCAATAAACTGGAGGCGGTGCGTGGGCGTTTTTCGCGCGGCAATCAGACAGAGGCGCAAGGCACCGGCCTTGGCCTGCCGATCGTCGAGGAAATCGCCAATCTTTTCAACGCCGACCTGACGCTGGAGCCGGGCCCGAACGGCAAGGGCCTGAAGGCGGTCGTCACCTTTGCCAAGGCGGCGTAAAAGCCGTCAGCCCTCCTTGCTTTCTTTCGCTGCATTGCACACACTGATTTCGGGAACAGCAAGCCGCACGACGATGCGAGCCGGATAAAAAGAGCAATATGTCGATCAAAGCCAGCATCTATCATCTGACGCACTATACCTACGACAAGCCGGTCCGCCTCGGCCCCCAGATCATCCGGCTGAAACCTGCCTCGCATTCGAAGACACGGGTGCTCAGCCACTCGCTGAAGGTCACGCCTTCAAACCACTTCGTCAACCTGCAGCAGGACCCTTACGGCAATTACCTCGCCCGCTACGTCTTCCCGGACCCGGTGACCGAATTCAAGATCGAGGTCGATCTCGTCGCCGACATGACGGTCTACAATCCCTTCGACTTCTTCGTCGAGGAAGAGGCGACCAAGTGGCCCTTCGGCTATCCGGAAACGATCCAGGAGGATCTGTCGATCTATATGACGCCGGAACCGGCCGGCCCGCGGCTGAAGGCGCTGCTGCCGACGCTCGACTGGTCGCCCGGCCAGGCGACGATCGATATGGTCGTCGGGTTGAATGCCCGCCTGCAGCGGCAGATCGGCTACGTCATCCGCATGGAAACCGGCGTGCAGACGCCGGAGGAGACGCTCGAAAGCGCCAAGGGCTCCTGCCGCGACACCAGCTGGCTGCTCGTCCAGATCCTTCGCCATCTCGGCCTTGCCGCCCGTTTCGTCTCCGGCTACCTCATCCAGCTGACGCCGGATCTGAAGGCGCTCGACGGCCCCTCCGGCACCGAAGTCGATTTCACCGACCTGCATGCCTGGGCCGAGGTCTATCTGCCGGGCGCCGGCTGGGTCGGCCTCGACCCCACTTCGGGCCTCCTGACCGGCGAAAGCCATATCCCGCTTGCCGCCACGCCGCATTATCGCAACGCCGCCCCGATCTCCGGCGGCTATTTCGGCGAGGCTGAAACCGAATTCGCCTTCGACATGAAGGTCTCGCGCGTCGCCGAGCACCCGCGCATCACCAAGCCCTTCTCCGATGAAAGCTGGGAGGAGCTTAATGAACTCGGCGAGAAGGTCGACCGCGTCCTCGAAGCCGAGGACGTGCATCTAACGATGGGCGGCGAGCCGACCTTCGTTTCGATCGACGATTTCCAGTCCGAGGAGTGGAACACCGCCGCGGTCGGCCCGACCAAGCGCGAAAAGGCCGACATCCTGATCCGCAAGCTGCAAGAACGCTTCGCCCCCGGCGGTTTCCTGCATTACGGCCAGGGCAAATGGTATCCGGGCGAAAGCCTGCCGCGCTGGACCTTCTCGCTCTACTGGCGCCGCGACGGCAAGCCGGTCTGGCAGAACCTCGATCTGGTCGCCGCCGAAGGCAAGGATACCGGCGTCACCGCCGAGGATGCCGAGAAGCTCCTGACGGCAATCGCTAAGGAACTGGCGATCAAGCCTGACATGGTGCAGCCGGCCTATGAAGATCCGGCCGACTGGATCATCAAGGAAGGCAACCTTCCCGAAAATGTCGATCCGGCGAATTCGAAGCTGAAGGATCCCGAGGAGCGCAACCGCATCGCCCGGGTCTTCGCCCGCGGCCTCACCGTCGCGACCGGTTACATCCTTCCAGTCCAGGCGTGGAACGCCAAGGCAGCCGAAAGCCGAGTCTGGGTCAGCGAGAAATGGCGCACCCGCCGCGGCAAGATCTTCCTCGTCCCGGGCGACAGTCCGATCGGTTACCGCCTGCCGCTCGGCACTCTGCCCTATGTTCCCCCAGCGCGTTATCCCTATATCCACCCGGCCGATCCGACGATCCCGCGCGAACCGCTGCCGGATGTCTTCGTACCGGCCGGCCGCGCCATGCCGGAAGCCTCTTTCCATGCCGACGAGAGCAATCGCGGCCGGATCGAACAGACGCTCGGCGAACTCCGCGGCGCCGTGCGCACCGCCATGTCGGTCGAGCCGCGCGACGGCAGGCTCTGCGTCTTCATGCCGCCGGTCGAGCGCATCGAGGACTATCTCGAGCTGATCGCAGCTGCGGAAAACGCCGCCGCCGAGCTCAAGCTTCCCGTTCATATCGAAGGCTACCCGCCGCCGCAGGACGAGCGCATCAACGTCATCCGCGTCGCCCCGGATCCCGGCGTCATCGAGGTCAACATTCATCCGGCCTCGAACTGGAAGGAATGCGTCGACATCACCACGGCGGTCTACGAAGAGGCGCGGGCCACCCGGCTCGGCGCCGACAAGTTCATGATCGACGGCCGTCATACCGGCACCGGCGGCGGCAACCATGTCGTCGTCGGCAGCGCCAATCCGAACAACAGCCCCTTCCTGCGCCGTCCCGATCTGTTGAAGAGCGTCGTCCTCCACTGGCAGCGCCACCCCTCGCTCTCCTATCTCTTCTCCGGCATGTTCATCGGCCCGACCAGCCAGGCGCCGCGCATCGACGAGGCCCGCCATGACAGCCTCTACGAACTGGAAATCGCCATGGCGCAGATCGCGGCTCCCGGCCGCGGTCAGCCGCCGCTGCCCTGGCTCGTCGACCGCCTGTTCCGCAACCTTTTGACCGACGTCACCGGCAACACCCACCGCGCCGAGATCTGCATCGACAAGCTGTTTTCGCCCGATGGCCCGACCGGCAGGCTCGGCCTCATCGAGTTCCGCGGCTTCGAGATGCCGCCGAACGCGCGCATGTCGCTTGCCCAGCAATTGCTGGTGCGGGCGCTGATCGCCCGTTTCTGGGTAAACCCCGTCGACGGCAAGTTCGTCCGCTGGGGCACGACCCTGCACGACCGCTTCATGCTGCCGCATTTCGTCTGGGCCGACTTCCTCGACGTGCTTGCCGACCTTCGCGAAAACGGCTTCGACCTCAGCCCGGAATGGTTCAAGGCCCAGCTCGAATTCCGCTTTCCCTTCTGCGGCGAAGTCGAATACGAGGGCTCGAAACTGGAACTGCGCCAGGCGCTGGAGCCTTGGCATGTCATGGGCGAGGAAGGTGCGGTCGGCGGCACCGTGCGCTACGTCGACAGTTCCGTCGAGCGCCTTCAGGTGCGGTTCGAAACCAGCAATACGGCGCGCTACACCGTGACCTGCAACGGCCGCATCCTGCCGCTGACGCCGACCGGCACGTCGGGCGTCTCGGTCGCCGGCGTCCGCTACAAGGCATGGCAGCCGGCCTCCGGCCTGCATCCCGTCCTGCCGGTCAACACACCTTTGACTTTTGACATTTATGATACATGGTCGAAGCGTTCGATCGGCGGCTGCATCTATCATGTTGCCCATCCGGGCGGCCGGACCTATGACACCTTCCCGGTCAACGGCAACGAGGCGGAAGCAAGGCGGCTCGCCCGCTTCGAGCCGTGGGGGCATACGGCGGGCGGCTATATCCCGCGCGCCGAGACGGGTTCGCTGGAATTCCCGCTGACGCTGGATCTGAGGCGGCCTGCTGGAATTTGAGGCCGGGGGTGAGGGGTAGCTTGGGTTTTGATGGGTAAGAGGCCGGCAGTAGAGCGCAGGGAAGAGACCGTGGACCGCACCGGCAAACGTGCGGCCTTCGACTATGCGCCGCTTCCCGGCACCGCCGACGAGATGGTTGACAACAAGGGCAGGGTCCGCCCGGTCTGGCAGCATTTTCTCTCGCATCTGAGCGCCATGCCGGAAAAGGATCTTGCCGAGCGTTTTGCCCGCGCCGACCGCTATCTCCGGGATGCCGGCGTCTTCTACCGGGCCTATGGCAGCAAGGGCACCGGCGAACGCGCCTGGCCGATCTCGCATATCCCGGTGCTGATCGACGAACGCGAATGGCAGACGCTGTCGGCGGGCCTCGTCCAGCGCGCCGACCTGCTGGAAGCGATCGTCGCCGATATCTACGGCGACAACCGGCTGGTGGCGGAAGGCGTGCTGCCGCCGGCGCTGATGGCCGCCAATCCCGAATTCCAGCGCCCGCTCGCCGGCATCCGGCCGGCCTCCGGCCATTATCTGCATTTCTGCGCCTTCGAGATCGGCCGCGGGCCTGACGGCAACTGGTGGGTGCTGGCCGACCGGACGCAGGCGCCCTCAGGCGCCGGTTTTGCACTGGAAAGCCGCGTCGCGACCACCCGGGCCTTTTCGGATATCTATGCCGAAACCCCGGTCCACCGCCTCGCCTCGTTCTTCGGCGGCTTCCGCGATGCGCTGCAGGGCATGAAACATTCGGGCGACGACCGCATCGCCGTGTTGACCCCGGGCCCGGCCAACGAGACCTATTACGAACACGCCTATATCGCCCGCTATCTCGGCTTCATGCTGCTCGAGGGCGAGGATCTGACGGTCGTCAGGGGCCGCGTCATGGTGCGTACCGTTGCCGGCCTGAAGCCGATCGGCGTGCTCTGGCGCCGTCTCGATTCGGCCTTTGCCGACCCGCTGGAGCTGAACCAGAATTCGCATATCGGCACACCCGGCCTCGTCGAAGCGCTGCGCGCCGAAAGCGTCACCATCGTCAATGCGCTCGGCACCGGCGTTCTCGAAACCCGGGCGCTGCTGGCCTTCATGCCGACCATCTGTCGCCGTCTGCTGGGGCAGGATCTGCAGCTGCCTTCGATCGCCACCTGGTGGTGCGGCCAGGAGGAAGAGCGCGAGCACGTCGCCAAGAATATCGAGAAGATGGTGATCGGCCCGGCCTATTCCCGCGCGCCCTTCTTCGACGACGACGGCGAATCCGTGCTCGGCTCGTCGCTGCGGGCGACCGCCAGGGATTCCATCACCGACTGGCTGAGTTCGGATGGCCCGAAACTTGTGGGACAGGAGGTCGTCACACTCTCGACGACGCCGGCCTGGGTGGACGGCAAGCTGGTGCCGCGGCCGATGTCGCTGCGCGTCTTTGCCGCCCGCACGGCGAACGGCTGGCAGATCATGCCCGGCGGTTTTGCCCGCATCGGCTCCGGCGCCGATGTCGCGGCGATCGCCATGCAGTCGGGCGGCGCCGCCGCCGACGTCTGGATCGTCAGCGACAAGCCGGTCGAGCGCCACACGCTGCTGCCGGCCGAGGGCAGCTTCACCCGCAACATGCCGGGCAGCCTGCCGAGCCGGGCGGCCGACAATCTGTTCTGGCTCGGCCGCTATATCGAGCGCGCCGAAGGGGCGCTGCGCATCCTGCGCGCCTGGCATGCGCGTTACGCCGAAGCCGCCGATCCGAGCCAGCCGCTGCTTGCCGACGTCTCCGCCTATCTCGCCGCCGTCGATATCGACACCGCCGAACCCGTGCCGGAAACGCTGTTGCGCAACATCGACAGCGCCGTTTATTCGGCGAGCAATATCCGCGACCGCTTCTCGCCGGACGGCTGGCTGGCGCTCAACGATCTCGCCAAGACCGCCCGCCGCTTCCATGTCACCGTCGCCGCCGGCGACGACGCCAGCCACGCGATGACGATCCTGCTGCGCAAGCTTGCGGGCTTTGCCGGCCTCGTGCACGAGAACATGTACCGTTTCATGGGCTGGCGCTTCCTCTCGCTCGGCCGCTATATCGAGCGCGGCCTGCACATGACGCGGCTGCTCGGCCACATGTCCGGCTCGGAGGCGCCCGACGGCGCGCTCGACATGCTGCTCGAGATCGGCGACAGCGTCATGACCCACCGCCGCCGCTACAACGTCAACACGGCGCGGCTGACCGTCACCGACCTGCTGGCGCTCGATCCCCTCAACCCGCGTTCGGTGCTCTTCCAGGTGAACGAGATCCACCACGAGGTCGAGCAGCTGCCGAACGCCCTGATCAACGGCCAGATGTCGCCCTTCTACCGCGAGGCGATGCGGCTCCACTCGGGCCTCGCGGTGATGACGCCGGAGGGCATGGGGGCAGAGGTCTATCAGCGGCTCGAACGCGAATTGGAGCAGCTTTCCGATCTGCTCGCCCAGACCTATCTCGGGTGACGGCGATGCTTTACGATCTTTCGTTGCGCATGGGTTACAGCTACGACGTTCCCGCCTCCGGCGCCCGCCACATCATGCGCCTGATGCCGCTGTCGCTGACCAATCGGCAGCGCCTGGTCGCCGGCTCGATCACCGTTTCGCCGACGCCGGACGAGCAGTCGCATTTCGTCGATTTCTTCGATCATCCAGCCACCGCCTTCATGCTGCGCGCGCCGCATGAGACGCTCGACATTCGCATGCAGGCCCGCGTGCAGGTGGAAAGCCAGCCGATCGCCGCCGATTTCTCGCCGCTGCTGGCCGACCTGCCGGAGGAAATATCCGGCATCTGGTCGCTGGCGCCGGATTCACCGCACCATTTCCTCGGCGACAGCCCGCGCCTGACCCAGGCGCGAGAGATCAGCGACTATGCGCGAAGCTGCGCCACGCCTGATCTGACGGCAATGCAGATCGCCTATGCGCTCTGTGCCCGCATCCACAAGGATTTCAGCTACGACGCCGACGCGACGACGGTGGACACGACGCCGCTCGAAGCCTTCAGGCTGAAGCGCGGCGTCTGCCAGGATTTCACCCACATCATGATTCTGGCGCTCAGAAGCCTCGGCATTCCGGCCGGTTACGTCTCGGGTTTCCTGCGCACCATCCCGCCACCCGGCAAGGAACGCCTCGAAGGGGCGGATGCCATGCATGCCTGGGTCAGGATCTGGTGCGGCGAGACCATCGGCTGGATCGAACTCGACCCGACCAACGACATATCAGCCGGCACCGATCACATCGTCGTCGCCTATGGCCGCGACTATTCCGACGTCGTCCCGGTCATCGGCGTGTTGAAGAGCTATGGCGGCCAGCGCGCCGTCCAGGCGGTCGACGTGATCCCGCTGAAATAATCCCAAAACTGGAAAAATCCGCCGATTCGTTAAAATTCTATTGACGCTGTAAGGCAGGCGTAAAGAAGCATCGTGCGTAATGTCACCCACAGGGTCTATTTCGGGTGAACATGATGAGCACCTCCTCTTTGTACCCCTGCCTGCGTCGCATGTTGAGCGATCGAGGCGGGAATTTCGGCATTATGACGGCGATTATGGCGCCCGTCCTTCTCGGCGCCGCCGGCTTGGCGATCGACTATTCGAATATGGCGCTGTCGCAGCGCCAACTCCAGGAAGCAACGGATTCTGCAGCACTCGCGGCGGCGACCGCACTTGCGAGCGGCAAGGTCGCCGACGAGGGGGCCGCAGAGACCTTGGCGAAGGATTTTGTCGTCGGACAGATGGCAAATTATGTCAGCGCGGCATCAGGCAGCGCGATCAGGAACGCCACCAATGTGGACATCACCACATCCACCTCCTCGACCAGCAAGAGCTACAGCGTCACGGTCGCGACCTCATACCGCCTTGGCCTGACACCATTCATGAATCTTTTAGGCCACTCGACGATTGACATCGCCACAACCAGTTCGACCACGAGCGGCACCAGCCAAACAAGGAGCGCACTGTCGATGGAGCTCGTCCTCGACCAGTCGGGGTCCATGGGCTACGATACCAATACATGCGCCCAATACAGAAAGAATGGCACGACCTGCAAAACCTACGTCATCAAGATCGACGCCCTGAAACAGGCATCGGCGTCACTCTTCGATGCGCTCGACAAGGCCGATCCGCAGCATACCCTCGTACGCACAGGCGTCATCTCTTACAGTAACGGACTATTGCGTGATTGGACCAACAAGGTCACCAGCGTTAGCGCAATTGACTGGGGAACAACCAAATCTCGCGACTACGTGACAACGCTCTTACCAGACGGCGGCACAGACGCCACCGAACCGATGCAGCTGGCTGACGACACGATCAGAAAGAACGCGAACAACACCGACGCTGAAAGCGTCGCACATCAGAAAAAGGGCAACTCCAAGGTCGACAGGTTCATTATACTCATGACCGATGGCGAAATGACCGGCAACAGCGACACTTGGAACCAGCAAAAGGATCAAAACGTTCGCGACAAATGCGATGCCGCGAAGAGCGATGGAATCATCCTCTTCACAGTTGCCTTCATGGCGCCAGACAAGGGCAAGAGCCTTCTGCAGTACTGCGCCTCGCCGGGCGGTAACTACTATGAAGCTGAAACCATGGAGAAATTGGTGGCCGACTTCGAAAGCATTGCTCAAACGGCAACCAAGGCCGCGACGTTGCTGACCAACTGAAATCCCACGATAAGATGTCCAACGGAAAGCCGCGCCGGAACAAACCGGCGCGGTTTTTCGTTATCGCTACCCATCCATCTGATCGGGAAAAGCGTTTGAAATCAATCCCCTCGCGTCCTGTGAATATGAAGGTTTCGCAAATTTTTCGTTTGTCCAAATCCCTTGTTGCAAGTGCTTCCTAACGATGCATAAACTGGGGGCAACGCAAGCGACAAATCGATTAGATCAGGCATAACACCCTGAAACCAAATTAAAATTGGCGAGATCTGACAATGAACACCGTTTCCAAGCCGGTTATCCCTTCCCCCGCCCCGCGCAGCTCGAAGCCGGAAATTCTCGCCGAAGAAATCATCGAACGCCTGACCTACCGCATCGGCAAGGACGCCAAGGTGGCAAAGCCGCATGACTGGCTGACGGCGACGATCCTGGTGGTGCGCGACCGCATCATCGACAAGTGGATGGCCTCCACCCGCGAGGTTTATGCGACCGGCGCCAAGCGCGTCTATTATCTGTCTCTCGAATTCCTGATCGGCCGCCTGATGCGCGATGCGGTCTCGAATCTCGGCCTGATGGAAGAGGTGCGCGATGCGCTTTCCTCGCTCGGCGTCGACGTCAACGTCATTGCCGGCCTGGAGCCCGATGCCGCCCTCGGCAATGGCGGCCTCGGGCGTCTCGCCGCCTGTTTCATGGAGAGCATGGCAACGGTCGATGTACCCGCCTATGGCTACGGCATCCGCTATGTGCACGGCCTCTTCCGCCAGCAGCTGGCCGATGGCTGGCAGGTGGAGCTGCCGGAGAACTGGCTCGCCCATGGCAATCCCTGGGAGTTCGAGCGCCGCGAGAGCGCCTATGAAATCGGCTTCGGCGGCGCCGTCGAATTCATCACCACGCATGACGACCAGCCGCGCTACGTCTGGAAGCCGGCCGAGCGCGTCATCGCCGCCGCCTTCGACACGCCGGCCGTCGGCTGGCGCGGCAAGCGCGTCAACACGCTGCGCCTCTGGTCGGCGCAGCCGATCGATCCGATCCTGCTCGATGCCTTCAATGCCGGCGACCACATCGGGGCGCTGCGCGAAAGCAACAAGGCCGAAAGCCTGACCCGGGTTCTCTATCCGGCCGACGCCACGCCGGCCGGCCAGGAACTGCGCCTGCGCCAGGAGTTCTTCTTCTCGTCCGCTTCGTTGCAGGACATCCTGCGCCGCCATCTGCAGCAATATGACGATTTCACCTCGCTGCCGGATAAGGTGGCGATCCAGCTGAACGACACCCATCCCGCCGTCTCGGTGGCCGAACTCGTGCGCCTGCTCTGCGACGTCCACGGGATGGATTTCGACCAGGCCTGGGAAATCACCCGCCATACCTTCTCCTACACCAACCACACGCTTCTGCCGGAAGCGCTGGAAAGCTGGGCGGTGCCGTTGTTCGAGCGTCTGCTGCCGCGCCACATGCAGATCATCTATGCGATCAACGCCAAGATCCTGCTCGACGCGCGCAAGGGCAAAAATTTCTCCGACGGGGAAATCCGCTCGATCTCGCTGATCGATGAAAGCGGCGACCGCCGCGTGCGCATGGGCAACCTTGCCTTCGTCGGCTCGCATTCGATCAACGGCGTCTCGGCCCTGCACACCGACCTGATGAAGGTCACGGTCTTTGCCGACTTGCACAAGCTCTATCCCGATCGCATCAACAACAAGACCAACGGCATCACGCCGCGCCGCTGGCTGCAGCAGTGCAATCCCGGCCTCACCGGCCTGATCCGCGAGGCGATCGGCGACGAATTCCTCGACGACGCCGAGAAGCTGCGCCCGCTCGAGGCGCACGCTTCCGACCCGACCTTCCAGCAGAAGTTCGCAGCCGTGAAGCGCGCCAACAAGGTGGCGCTTTCCAACCTCGTCGCCAGCCGCATGGGTGTGAAGCTCGATCCGTCGGCGATGTTCGACATCCAGATCAAGCGCATCCACGAATACAAGCGCCAGCTTCTGAACATCATCGAGGCCGTCGCGCTCTACGACCAGATCCGCTCGCATCCCGAGCTCGACTGGGTGCCGCGCGTAAAACTCTTCGCCGGCAAGGCGGCGCCGAGTTATTACAACGCCAAGCTGATCATCAAGCTGATCAACGACGTCGCCCGCACGATCAACAACGACCCGTCGGTGCGCGGCCTGCTGAAGGTCGTCTTCGTGCCGAATTACAATGTCTCGCTCGCCGAAGTCATGGTCCCGGCCGCCGACCTTTCCGAACAGATCTCGACCGCCGGCATGGAAGCATCCGGCACCGGCAATATGAAGTTCGGCCTCAACGGCGCGCTGACCATCGGCACGCTCGACGGCGCCAATGTCGAGATGCGCGACAATGTCGGTGAAGACAATATCGTCATCTTCGGCCTCACGGCCGACGAGGTCTCGAAGGTCCGCAGCGACGGCCACAATCCGCGCGCCATCATCGAGGGGTCGCGCGAACTCGCCCAGGCGCTCTCAGCCATCGGCTCCGGCGTCTTTTCGCCCGACGACCGCAACCGCTACACCTCGCTGATCGACGGCATCTATTCGCACGACTGGTTCATGGTCGCGGCCGATTTCGACGCCTACGCCCAGGCCCAGCGCGAAGTCGACCAGATCTGGACGAACCAGTCCGCCTGGTACACCAAGACGATCAACAACACGGCGCGGATGGGCTGGTTCTCGTCCGACCGTACGATCAGGCAATATGCAGACGAAATCTGGAGAGCCGGATGAAAACGCCGAAAAACGTCCCTGAAGTAAAGCTTTCCTGGGAAATTTCGGCAGATGAAATCGCGGCGATCCTTGCCGGCTCGCATTCCAATCCCTTTGCCGTCCTAGGGGTGCACCAGGCAGGCGACGCCTTCGTCGCCAGGTGTTTCATCCCGGGTGCTGAGGAAGTGACCGCCATGGCGCTCGACGGCAGCGCCGTCGGCGAACTGAAACAGCTCCATGCCGACGGTTTCTTCGCCGGCCCGGTTTCCCTCACCAAGCTCCAGCCGGTGCGCTACCGCGCCCGGCGCGGCGATGCCGAATGGGCCGTCACCGATCCTTACAGTTTCGGTCCGGTGC
This sequence comes from Rhizobium sp. BT03, assembly GCF_030053155.1. Lineage (NCBI taxonomy): Bacteria > Pseudomonadati > Pseudomonadota > Alphaproteobacteria > Hyphomicrobiales > Rhizobiaceae > Rhizobium > Rhizobium sp. BT03. Next base: position 3,347,566 of record NZ_CP125640.1, on the reverse strand, counting down.
TCGGGCCGATGGACGATTATTTCGCCCGCCAGGGCTCGCATCTGCGCCTGTTCGACAAGATGGGCGCCCACCTCATCAAGCATGATGGCGCCCAGGGCATACATTTCGCCGTCTGGGCCCCGAATGCGCAGCGCGTTTCCGTCGTCGGCGACTTCAACAATTGGGACGGCCGCCGCCACGTCATGCGCTTCCGCTCCGATAGCGGCATCTGGGAGATCTTTGCCCCTGACGTCCCGATCGGCGTTGCCTACAAATTCGAAATCCGCGGCCAGGACGGCGTGCTGCTGCCCCTGAAGGCCGATCCCTTCGCCCGCCGCAGCGAACTCCGGCCGAAGACCGCCTCGATCACCGCCGCCGATCTGGAGCAGGAGTGGGAAGACGAAGCCCATCTGAAGCACTGGCGCGAGACGGACAAGCGCCGCCAGCCGATCTCGATCTACGAGGTGCATGCCGCCTCCTGGCGGCGCCGGGACGATGGCACGATGCTGTCCTGGGACGAGCTCGCCTCCAGCCTCATCCCCTATTGCGCCGACATGGGCTTCACCCATATCGAATTCCTGCCGATCACCGAGCATCCCTATGACCCCTCCTGGGGTTACCAGACGACGGGCCTCTACGCACCGACCGCCCGTTTCGGCGAGCCGGAGGGTTTCGCCCGTTTCGTCAACGGCTGCCACAAGGTCGGCATCGGCGTCATCCTCGACTGGGTGCCGGCGCATTTCCCGACCGACGAGCACGGCCTCGGCTGGTTCGACGGCACGGCGCTCTACGAGCACGAAGACCCGCGCAAGGGCTTCCACCCGGACTGGAGCACGGCGATCTACAATTTCGGCCGCACCGAGGTCGTTTCCTATCTCGTCAACAACGCGCTCTACTGGGCCGAGAAATTCCATCTCGACGGTCTGCGCGTCGATGCCGTCGCCTCGATGCTCTACCTCGACTATTCCCGCAAACACGGCGAATGGATTCCGAACGAATATGGCGGCAACGAGAACCTCGAAGCGGTCCGTTTCCTGCAGGATCTCAACACCCGCATCTACGGCAATCATTCCAACGTCATGACGATCGCCGAGGAATCGACCTCCTGGCCGAAAGTCTCCCAGCCCGTGCATGAAGGCGGCCTCGGCTTTGGCTTCAAGTGGAACATGGGCTTCATGCACGACACGCTGAGCTATATGAGCCGCGATCCGATACACCGCAGGCACCATCACAACGAGCTCACCTTCGGCCTGCTCTACGCCTATTCCGAAAATTTCGTCCTGCCGCTCTCGCATGACGAGGTCGTCCACGGCAAAGGCTCGCTGATCGCCAAGATGCCGGGCGACGACTGGCAGAAATTCGCCAATCTGCGCGCCTACTACGCCTATATGTGGGGCTATCCCGGCAAGAAGCTGTTGTTCATGGGCCAGGAATTCGCCCAGTGGAGCGAGTGGAGCGAGGCGAAATCGCTCGACTGGAACCTGCTGCAATACCGCATGCACGAGGGCATGCGGCGCCTGGTGCGCGACCTCAACTTCACCTATCGCAGCAAGCCGGCGCTGCATGAGCGTGACTGCGAGGGCGAAGGTTTCGAATGGCTGGTCGCCGACGACCACCAGAATTCCGTCTTTGCGTGGCTGCGCAAGGCGCCGGGCCAGAAGCCGGTCGCCGTCATCACCAATTTCACCCCCGTCTACCGCGAGAACTACACGATCCGCCTGCCGTCCGCAGGCCGCTGGCGGGAAATCCTCAACACCGATGCCGACATCTACGGCGGCAGCGGCAAGGGCAATGGCGGGCGCGTGCAGGCCGTCGATGCCGGCGGTGACATCACCTGCTCGATCACCTTGCCGCCCTTGGCGACAATCATGCTTGAACCTGAAAATTAGTACTGGTGGGAGGAGAAAATGGTAGAAAAGCGTGTTCAGCCACTTGCCCGCGATGCAATGGCTTATGTTCTGGCCGGCGGCAGGGGGAGCCGTCTCAAGGAACTCACCGACCGGCGCGCCAAGCCCGCCGTCTATTTCGGCGGCAAGGCCCGCATCATCGATTTCGCCCTGTCGAACGCCCTGAACTCAGGCATCCGCCGCATCGGCGTCGCGACGCAATACAAGGCGCATTCGCTGATCCGCCACATGCAGCGCGGCTGGAACTTCTTCCGCCCCGAGCGCAACGAGAGCTTCGACATCCTCCCGGCCAGCCAGCGCGTTTCGGAAACGCAGTGGTATGAAGGCACCGCCGACGCCGTCTATCAGAACATCGACATCATCGAGGATTACGGTGTCGAATACATGGTCATTCTCGCCGGCGACCACGTCTACAAGATGGACTATGAATGGATGCTGCAGCAGCACGTCGATTCCGGCGCCGACGTCACCATCGGCTGCCTGGAAGTGCCGCGCATGGAGGCGACCGGTTTCGGCGTCATGCATGTCAACGACAAGGACGAGATCATCGCCTTCGTCGAGAAGCCGGCCGATCCGCCGCCCATTCCCGACAAGCCGGATTTCGCCCTCGCCTCGATGGGCATCTACGTCTTCCACACCAAGTTCCTGCTCGATGCGCTGCGCCGCGACGCCGCCGACCCGACCTCGAGCCGCGACTTCGGCAAGGACATCATCCCCTATATCGTCGAGCACGGTAAGGCGGTCGCCCACCGCTTCGCCAAGTCCTGCGTCCGCTCCGATTTCGAACATGAGCCCTACTGGCGCGACGTCGGCACGATCGACGCCTATTGGCAGGCCAATATCGACCTGACGGCGATCGTTCCCGAGCTCGACATCTACGACAAGTCCTGGCCGATCTGGACCTATGCCGAGATCACCCCGCCGGCGAAATTCGTCCATGACGATGAGGATCGCCGCGGCTCGGCCACCTCCTCCGTCGTCTCGGGCGACTGCATCATCTCCGGCGCCAGCCTCAACAACAGCCTGCTCTTCACCGGCGTCAGGGCCAACTCCTTCTCCAAATTGGAAGGCGCGGTCATCCTGCCGAACGTCAAGATCGGGCGGCGGGCACAGCTCAAGAATGTGGTGATCGACCATGGCGTCGTCATTCCGGAAGGCCTGGTCGTCGGCGAGGACGCCGAGCTCGACGCCAAGCGCTTCCGGCGGACGGAAAGCGGCATCTGCCTGATCACCCAACCGATGATCGACAAGCTGGATATCTGACTTATGAAAGTTCTTTCGGTTTCATCCGAAGTCTTCCCTTTGATCAAGACAGGGGGCCTGGCCGATGTGTCAGGCGCCCTGCCAATCGCTCTCAAAGCCTTCGGGGTCGAGACCAAGACCCTTCTGCCCGGCTATCCAGCCGTCATGAAAGTCATTCGCGACCCGGTCGTCAGGCTCGAATTCGCCGACCTGCTCGGCGAGCCGGCGACCGTGCTGGAGGTTGAGCACGAGGGCCTCGATCTGCTCATTCTCGATGCGCCGGCCTATTACGACAGGCCGGGCGGCCCCTATGTCGATCCGCTCGGCAAGGACTATCCGGATAACTGGCGGCGTTTCGCCGCTTTGTCGCTCGCAGCCTCCGAAATCGCCGCCGGCCTGCTGCCCGGCTGGCGGCCGGACCTCGTCCACACGCATGATTGGCAGGCGGCGCTGACCTCGGTCTATATGCGCTACTATCCGACGCCGGAACTGCCGAGCGTGTTGACCATCCACAACATCGCCTTCCAGGGCCAGTTCGGCCCCGAAATCTTTCCCGGCCTGCGCCTGCCCGCCCATGCCTTCGCCACCGACAGCATCGAATATTACGGCACGGTCGGCTACCTCAAGGGCGGCCTGCAGACCGCCCACGCGATCACCACGGTGAGCCCGACCTATGCCGACGAGATTCTGACGCCGGAGTTCGGCATGGGGCTCGACGGTGTCATCGCCAGCCGCATCGATGATCTTCACGGCATCGTCAACGGCATCGACACCGATATCTGGAACCCGGCGACCGATCCCGTCGTCCACACCCATTATGGCCCGACGACGCTGAAGAACCGTGAGGAGAACCGGCGCTCGATCGCCGAATTCTTCCGTCTCGACAATGACGACGCCCCGATCTTCTGCGTCATCAGCCGGCTCACCTGGCAGAAGGGCATGGATATCGTCGCCAACGTCGCCGACGAAATCGTCGCCATGGGCGGCAAGCTCGTCGTGCTCGGCTCCGGCGAAGCGGCACTCGAAGGCGCACTGCTCGCCTCGGCAAGCCGCCATCCCGGCCGCATCGGCGTCTCGATCGGCTATAACGAGCCGATGTCGCATCTGATGCAGGCCGGCTGCGACGCCATCATCATCCCCTCGCGTTTCGAACCCTGCGGCCTGACCCAGCTTTACGGCCTGCGGTATGGCTGCGTGCCGATCGTCGCCCGCACCGGCGGGCTGAACGATACGGTGATCGACGCCAATCACGCCGCACTTGCGGCGAAAGTGGCAACCGGCATACAATTCTCACCCGTGACGGAAACCGGCATGCTACAGGCAATCCGCCGTGCGATGCATTTTTACGCGGACCGAAAACTCTGGACCCAATTGCAAAAGCAAGGCATGAAATCGGATGTCTCCTGGGAGAAGAGCGCCGAACGCTACGCTGCCCTCTATTCAAGCCTCGTCTCGAAAGGCATGTGAACTAAAATGAACAAGTCCGTACCCACCACGCCCTATCTGGACCAGAAACCCGGCACGTCGGGACTGCGCAAGAAGGTTCCGGTCTTCCAGCAGCCGAACTACGCGGAGAACTTCATCCAGTCGATCTTCGATTCGCTGGAAGGCTTTCAGGGCAAGTGCCTCGTCATCGGCGGCGACGGACGCTACTACAATCGCGAAGTCATCCAGAAGGCGATCAAGATGGCCGCCGCCAACGGCTTCGGCAAGGTCATGGTCGGCAAGGGCGGCATCCTGTCGACGCCGGCCGCCTCCCACATCATCCGCAAATACAAGGCCTTCGGCGGCATCATCCTCTCCGCCAGCCACAATCCCGGCGGCCCGACCGAAGACTTCGGCATCAAATACAACATCAACAATGGCGGCCCGGCCCCTGAGAAGATCACCGACGCGATGTATGCGCGCTCGAAGACGATCGACAACTACAAGATCGCCGATTTCGCCGACGTCAATCTCGACCGCATCGGCAAGGACGAGCTTCCCGGCGGCATGATCCTCTCGGTCATCGACCCGGTCGAGGACTATGCCGCGCTAATGGAAGAGCTGTTCGATTTCGGCGCCATCCGCAATCTGATCAGCCTCGGCTTCCGCATTGCCTTCGACGGGATGAGCGCCGTCACCGGTCCCTATGCCAAGGAAATCTTCGAAAATCGTCTCGGCGCTCCCCTGGGCTCGGTGCGCAATTTCATGCCGCTGCCGGATTTCGGCGGTCATCACCCGGACCCGAACCCGGTTCACTGCAAGGAACTCTTCGATGAGATGATGGGCGATGACGCGCCCGATTTCGGCGCTGCTTCCGACGGCGACGGCGACCGCAACCTGATCATCGGCCGCGGCATCTTCGTCACGCCTTCCGACAGCCTGGCGATCCTGGCCGCCAACGCCAATCTCGCCCCCGGCTATTCCGGCGGCCTTGCCGGTATCGCCCGTTCGATGCCGACATCGGGTGCGGCCGACCGCGTTGCCGAAAAGCGCGGCATCGGCATGTACGAAACGCCGACCGGCTGGAAGTTCTTCGGCAATCTGCTCGACGCCGGCATGGCGACAATCTGCGGTGAGGAAAGCTCCGGCACCGGCTCCAGTCACGTCCGCGAAAAGGACGGCCTCTGGGCCGTGCTGCTGTGGCTGAACATCCTTGCCGTGCGCGGCGAGAGCGTCGCCGATATCGTCACCCAGCACTGGCAGACCTACGGCCGCAACTATTATTCGCGCCATGACTATGAAGGCCTCGACACCGATGCGGCGAACGGCCTGGTCGACAATCTGCGCAGCCAGCTTTCCACCCTGCCCGGCAAGAGCTTCGGCAGCCTGAAGGTCGAAAAGGCCGACGACTTCGCCTATCACGATCCGATCGACAAATCGGTGAGCGAGCATCAGGGTGTCCGCGTGCTCTTTGCGGGCGGCTCCCGCGTCGTCTTCCGCCTGTCCGGCACCGGCACGTCTGGCGCAACCTTGCGTGTCTATATCGAGCGCTACGAGCCGGATTCGACTCGCCACAACATCGAAACGCAGGAAGCGCTCGCCGATCTGATCGCCGCCGCCGAAAGCATTGCCAGCATTCGTGAACGCACGGGACGCGATGCGCCAACCGTGATCACCTGATCCGGGGGGAATATGCGGGGAGAGAGTTCGGCGCAAAGCGGCGCGATCGTCTTCGAGACCGGCGTCGAATTTGCCGTGTGGTCGCATCATGCCGCACAGATCGAACTCTGCCTCTTCGAGGATGACGGCAACAGGGAATTCGCGCGCCTGCCGATGGCGCGCGACAGCAATCACGTCCATCGTCTGTTCGTCGACGGGCTGAAGGCGGGCGCGCGCTACGGATACCGCGCTGACGGCATCTACGCCCCCGACGGCGGCCTCTGGTTTGATCCCTCCAAACTGCTGATCGACCCCTATGCCAAGGAGATCGATCGGCCGTTCCGCTACGATCCCCGCCTCGGCATCTATGGCGAGGACAGCCAGGACCTGATGCCGAAGGCGATCGTCACCACCGATACACGCGCCGCAATCGCCAAGCCGCTCTTCAAACCGGGCGGCTTTATCTATGAAGTGGCGGTGCGGCCCTTCACCATACTCCATCCCGATGTGCCGGAGGCTCAGCGCGGCACGGTTGCCGCTCTTGCCCATCCCTCGGTCGTAGCGCATCTGAAGCGGATCGGTGTCGACGCCGTCGAACTGATGCCGATCACCGCCTGGATCGACGAGCGCCACCTGCCGCCGCTCGGCCTTACCAACGGCTGGGGCTATAATCCGGTCGCCTTCATGGCGCTCGATCCGCGGCTGGCGCCGGGCGGCATGACAGAACTGCGCGAGACGGTCGCGGCCTTGCATGCCGAAGGCATCGCGGTCATCCTCGACCTCGTCTTCAACCATACCGGCGAGAGCGACCGTTACGGCACGACACTGTCGCTGCGCGGCCTCGACAACCTGCATTATTATCGCCACGCCCAGAATTGGCCGGGCGAACTCGTCAACGACACCGGCACCGGCAACACACTCGCCTGCGATCATCCCGAGGTTCGCCGTCTCGTCATCGACAGCCTGCGCCATTTCGTGCTCAATTCAGGCGTCGACGGTTTTCGCTTCGATCTCGCCCCGGTGCTCGGACGCACCGCGACAGGCTTCGAACGCGACGGCGGAACGCTTGCAGCAATCCTTTCCGACAATGTGCTTGCCGACCGGATCATGATTGCCGAGCCCTGGGATATCGGCCCGGGCGGTTATCAGCTCGGCAATTTTCCGCCGCCCTTCCTGGAATGGAACGACCGGGTTCGTGACGATCTGCGCTGCTACTGGCGCGGCGACGATTGGAAGACCGGGGCGCTCGCGACCGCGCTTGCCGGTTCCTCCGACATCTTCTCCTGCAACGACGGCAAGGGAACGCGCAGCGTCAATTTCCTCGCCGCCCATGACGGCTTCACGCTGACCGATCTCGTCTCCTACGCCGGCAAGCACAATGACGCCAATGGCGAGCACAATCGTGACGGCCATAACGAGAACCACTCCTGGAACAACGGCGTCGAAGGGGAAACCCTCTATCCCTCGATCCGCAAGCGTCGCCGGGACGATGTGATGGCGCTGATATCGACGCTCTTTGCCACCCGCGGCAGCATCATGCTGACGGCGGGCGATGAGGGCGGCCGCAGCCAGCATGGCAACAACAATGCCTATTGCCAGGACAACGAGATCACCTGGCTGGACTGGAAGGCGCTGGACGAGGATCTCGTCGCCCATACCGCCTTTGTCTCAGGGCTGCGCCGCCGCTTCACGGTCTTCTCCGAAACAGGCTTCCTGTCAGGAAACGGCGATGTCGAATGGATTTCGCTTTCGGGTGAACCGATGACCGTCGCCGAATGGGAGACGCCGTCGCTTTCCACCCTCGGCATGCTGCTTTCCACAGGTGACCGCTCCGCGCGCGGCAGGCAGACCCGGCTTGCCGTGCTCTTCAACCGGTCGGACCGCCGCCAGATCTTCACGCTTCCCTCGGAAGGCGAGGCGGGCTGGCGGCAGCTGACGCCGGAGGGAACGAAAAAAGCCGGTGCCAGCGTTACCGTCGAGCCACGCTCCGTCGCCTTTTTCGTCGAAAACTGACCCCCTCGGTCCACCTGGGCAAATCCTTGTCGCAATCGTCATAAATGCACGATAAGGCTTGAGCCGGCGGCCTATCTCACGAGGAATTCATGGTCACGGAAATTTCACTCTCCGACGTGCGGGGACTGATCGGCATGGAAACAGGCCTTTCGGACTGGATCACCGTCGACCAGACGATGATCGACGCCTTTGCAGGGGCAACCGACGACCATCAGTTCATTCATGTCGACCCCAAGCGCGCGGCGGCAGAAAGCCCCTTCGGCGGCACCATCGCCCATGGCTTCCTGACGCTGTCGCTGCTGTCGACGATGAATTACAACTGCTTGCCGAAAGTGCGCGAGCAGACCATGGGCATCAATTACGGCTTCGATCGCGTCCGCTTCATGACGCCGGTGAAGAGCGGCGCCCGCGTCCGCGGCCGCTTCCTGCTCTCCGACGCCCGCTTCCGCGGCGGCGGCATGCTGATGACCACTTATGACGCCTCGATCGAGATCGAAAACGAGAAGAAGCCGGCGCTGACGGCAAGATGGATCACGATTATCCAGTTCGACCCGAAGGACCGTCCCGAGGACGTTTGAGCCGAACGCCGCTTGTCACTCGACCGAATTGAAGACGGCCTCGAGTGCGTGCCCGTCCGGATCCATCACGAACGCCGCATAATAATGTTCGCCGTAGTGGGGGCGTAAGCCCGGGCCACCGTTGTCATCGCCGCCATGGGCGATTGCCGCCGCGTGAAATCGATCGACCGCCTGGCGGCTCGGAGCGGCAAAGGCCAGATGGAAACCCGGGCCGGCCGGACGCTGGCCATCCGGTCGATGTTTGATCGCCAGTTTGTCTCCGCCGCCGGGAAGGCCGTAGCCGACCGCCTGTCCCGCCTGCCCCGGCCTGATGTCATTCCAGACCCTGACATAGCCGAGCGCGCCGAGGGCGGCATCGTAAAATGCCGCCGACCGTTCTATATCGGAAACGCCGAGAGAGGCATGGTGCAGCATTTACCTATCCCTTGAATGAGGCTTACGCAGCCGGGATCGCTCCGGCCTCAATGGCCGGCATCATGCGCCGCCTCGTCGAGCAGCCCGAAGACGAAATCGGAAAACGAGCGCCAGCACTCCACCCGGAACGTGTCTTTATCCGTGCGCAGAAGCACGATCTCCGCCTTGCCGAGGATCGTCCGCGACGCGGCTCCGACCGGAAAGGAAGACAAGGACAGATCCTGCGGGCAGCCGGCGGCAAGCGTTTTTTCCGCACCCGGTCCCGAGACGATGATCGCGAGATTGCGGTGCGAAACGTCGGTCGCCGAATGCACGGCGCTAACCCCCGAAAGCACCGTCATCAGATCGGCCCCGTCCTCGTCGATGACAAGCCATTCGTCCGGCCCGATCCAGAGCACCGATCGGGCGCCGGCCCGCCCCGATGTTTTCGGGACGGTCGGAACGGACAGGCCGAGCGCTTTGGAAAGCGCGGCAAGCGAACCCGCCGGCGCGCGCAGCGCCACCCGGCTTGCAGTGGGTGCGATGGTCAACCGAACTGTGGCGGAGCCGCCGAGACGGCCGGCAAGCACAGGCTTGCGAATTGCGACATCAGCCATGGATGCGGCCTCCTTCCTTGTCAAAGAACACCAGATCCGTCACCTCGACGGCGATCGTCCGGTCCGGCATCGGCACGTAGAGCGTCTCGCCCATCCGCGCCCGGCCGCCGGCGACGAGCGCGAAGGCGATCGACCGGCCGCAGTTTTCCGACCAGTAGGACGAGGTGACGTGGCCGAGCATGGTCATCGGCTTCGGCTCGTTCGGGTTCGCGACGACCTGCGCGCCTTCCTCGAGCACCAGCTTCGGATCCTTGGTGACAAGGCCGACGAGCTGCTTGCGCCCTTCCTTGACGAGATCAGGACGCTGCAGGCCGCGAATGCCGACAAAGTCCTTCTTCTTCTTCGAAACGGCCCAGGCAACGCCCGCGTCATCCGGGGTCACCGTCCCGTCAGTATCCTGGCCGACGATGATGTAGCCCTTCTCGGCGCGCAGAACGTGCATCGTCTCAGTGCCATAGACGCAGGCGCCAAGCGGCTCGGCATTGGCCCAGACAGCTTCGAGCACCGACTGGCCGTAATCGGCCGGCACGTTGATTTCGAAACCGATTTCGCCGGTGAAGGAGACGCGGAAGAGCCGCGCCGGCACGCCGCAGACGGTGCATTCCGCAACGCTCATATGCGGGAAGGCCTCGTTCGAAAGGTCGAGCCCCTCGACCAGCGGCTCGACGATCGCGCGCGCCTTCGGCCCCTGCACGGCAATCACCGCCCATTGCTCGGTCACCGAGGTCAGCCATACCTTCAGATCCGGGAATTCCGTCTGCAGGTAATCTTCCATGTGGTGAAGAACACGCGGCGCGCCGCCGGTCGTCGTCGTCACATGGAAACGGTCCTCGGCCAGTCGCCCGACGACACCGTCGTCATAAACGAAGCCGTCTTCGCGGGTCATGATGCCGTAGCGGGCCTTGCCCGGCTTCAGCGTGTCCCAGGCATTGGTGTAGATGAGGTTGAGGAACTTCGCCGCATCCGGCCCGACCACCTCGATCTTGCCAAGCGTCGAAGCGTCGAAAATACCGGCCGACTCTCGGGCTGTGCGGCATTCGCGGGCGACCGCCTGGTGCATGTTCTCACCCGCCTGCGGATAGAACCAGGCACGCTTCCAGTTGCCGACATCTTCGAAGACGGCGCCATGCGCTTCTTCCCAGTTGTGCAGCGGCGTCTTGCGCGTCGGATCGAACAGCTCTCCGCGCGAATGGCCGATCAGCGTACCGTAGGTAACCGGCGTATAGGGCGCACGGAAAGTGGTGAGACCGACCTGCGGGATTTCCTTGCCGAGCATTTCGGCGGCGATCGCCAGGCCGTGCATGTTGGAAAGCTTGCCCTGGTCGGAGGCCATGCCGTTGGTCGTGAAGCGCTTGATATGCTCGATCGAATGCATGCCCTCGCGCACGGCAAGGCGGATATCCTTGGCGCAGACGTCGTGCTGGAAATCGATGAAGGCCTTGGCGTTGGTCTTCGGGCCGGCGCCTTCGGCAGCGCCGATCATGCCGCCCGTCCATTCATAGGCCTGCTCGGCCGAAATTGCGATCTTCTCGCCGCTGCTTCTGCCGGTGGCCTGCGCCATCAGCTCGCCGGCGGCAAGCGATTCCTCGATCGTCCGCTGCAAATCGTCCGTGCCGTTGCAGGCGCCGACCGAAAGGCAGTCCTGCGCGTAAGTGCCGGGCAGGAAACGCTGGCTTTCGGCATCAAAGGCCACTTTGCCCCGCGACTGCGAGAACAGATGCACCGACGGCGTCCAGCCGGCCGAAACCAGCAACGCATCGACCGCGATCTTACGCGGCGAACCGCCGCCGTTGCGCGCCACCGTCATCGACGAGATGCGCAGCCGCCCCGCCGTGTTGATCACCGACTGCCCGGTCAGGACGTCGATGCCGAGCGCACGCGCCTCCTCCAGCACTGCCGCTCCCGGCGCCTGCCTGCAATCGACGATAGCGGCGATCGAAACACCGGCGCGTTTCAGATCGAAAGCGGCCTCATAGGCCGAGTCATGCGCCGTATAGATGCCGACCTTGGTTCCGACCGCGACGCCGTAGTGATTGAGATACATCCGCCCTGCCGAAGCCAGCATGATGCCCGGCCGGTCGTTGTTCGGAAATACCATGTGCCGCTCGATCGCGCCGTTGGCGAGGATCACTCGCTTGGCCCGCACCTGCCAGAGCCGCTCGCGCGGCAGATCCTGAGAAGGCTTGGCGATATGATCCGTCACGCGCTCGGCGAGAGCGACGAAATTGTGGTTGTAGTAGCCGAAGGCGGTAGTGCGCACCAGCACTTCGACATTGTCCATCGCCTTCAGCCGCGCCACGGCCTTCTGCGCCCAGGCATAACCTTCCTGGCCGTCGATCGTCACGCCGGCATCGTAGCGCAAGGCGCCGCCGACTTCCGCCTGCTCGTCGCAGAGGATCACCTTGGCACCCGCCGCGGCCGCGGCCAGGGCCGCCGAAAGTCCGGCAACGCCGGCGCCGACTACCAGCACGTCGCAATGAGCATAACGGCTGGCATAATGATCCGGATCCTCTTCCGTTGGCGCGACACCAAGGCCGGCGGCACGACGGATGAGCGGTTCGTAGACGCTTTTCCAGGCGGCGCGCGGCCACATGAAGGTCTTGTAGTAGAAGCCGGCGGCGAAGAACGGCGACATCAGATTGTTGACCGCGCCGACATCGAAGGCGAGCGAGGGCCAGCGATTCTGCGAGTTGACGATCATGCCGTCGAAGACTTCCTGCACCGTGGCGCGCACGTTCGGCTGCTTGCGCGCCTTATCGCGGGCGACGTCGATCAGCGCGTTCGGCTCCTCGGCGCCGGCCGACAGAATGCCGCGAGCCCGGTGATATTTAAACGAACGGCCGATGAGATGCACACCGTGGGCGATCAGCGCCGAGGCGACGGTATCGCCTTCGAGCGCGGCATAGGTCTCGCCGTCGAAGCTGAAGCGCGCGGTTTTGGCCGGCGTCAGGCGCCCCTTGCCGACGATACGGTTCACGCCGCTCATTGCGCCTCTCCTTCCACGGCTTCATATGTCTCGACAGGCGCATGCTTCTCGGCAGCAGCGCCGATCTCAGGCTTCGGCTCACCGGCCTTGTAGGTCACGATGAACTTGTCGCTCACCGTATCGCGCGCCGCGTTGAAGAAGCGCCCGCAGCCGTGAATGTGCCGCCAGCGTTCGAAGATCAGGCCTTTCGGATTGTCGCGCAGAAAGAAATAGGCCTCGAATTCCTCGTCCGAGACGGAGGCGATATCGGCGGGCCGCACGATATGCGCGTCACCCGCGCCACGGAATTCAAGCTCCGAGCGCTCTTCCTGACAGTAAGGGCAATGGATCAGCAGCATGTAGAATTTCCTTCTCCTCCACTTCTCCCCAGCGGAGAGAAGGTGCCTGCAAGGCGGATGAGGGGGTGAGCGACGAAAGGAGCGAGCGTTGGGAAAGCACTCATCATCAGTGCGCCACCGCCGCCGCCGCCGCCTCGTCGATCAGCCGGCCACTGCGGAAACGCTCCAGCGTCAGCCCGGCATTGAACTTGTGCGGCTCGTCGCGGGCGATCAGATGCGCGAAGAGATTGGCCGAGCCAGGCGTCGCCTTGAAGCCGCCGGTGCCCCAGCCGCAATTGACGTAGAGCCCGGGAACCGGCGTCTTCGACTGGATCGCCGAACGGTCCGGCGTATTGTCGACGATGCCGCCCCATTGCCGCATCATCTTGACGCGCCGGAACATCGGGAAGAGCTCGCAGATGGCGTCGAGCGTATGGGTGATGATCTGCAGCCCGCCGGTCTGCGAATAGGAATTATACTGGTCGGTGCCGGCACCGATGACGAGCTCGCCCTTGTCGGACTGGGAGATATAGGCATGCACCGTGTTCGACATGACGACGCACGGAAAGATCGGCTTCAGCGGCTCGGAGACCAGCGCCTGCAGCGGGCTCGATTGCAGCGGCACGCGCACATCGGCCATCTTCATGATCGTCGATGTGTGACCAGCCGCCGACACGGCGACCTTTTTGGCGCCGATGAAGCCGCGCGAGGTCTCGACCCCGGTCACGCGTCCATCGGGGCCGCGGCGGATGCCGGTCACTTCGCAATTCTGAATGATGTGCACGCCGCGGTCCGAGGCCGCACGCGCATAACCCCAGGCGACCGCGTCGTGGCGTGCCGTGCCGCCGCGCCGCTGCAGCGCCGCGCCGTTGATCGGGTAGCGGGCGCTCGCCGAGATATCCAGCGGCGGGCAATAGGCCTTGGCCTGCTCCGGCGTCAGCCATTCATTGTCGATGCCGTAGAGCCGGTTGGCATGGATATGCCGCTTGAACGACTGCTGGTCGTGAATATTGTGCGAGAGCATCATCACGCCGCGCGGCGAATACATCACATTGTAGTTGAGCTCCTGAGAAAGCCCTTCCCAGAGCTTCATCGAATGCTCGTAGATGTGCATGCTCTCTTCATAGAGATAGTTCGAGCGGATGATGGTGGTGTTGCGCCCGGTATTGCCGCCGCCGAGCCAGCCCTTTTCGATCACCGCTACATTGGTGATGCCGTGCTCCTTGGCGAGGTAATAGGCCGCACCCAGCCCGTGACCGCCAGCGCCGATAATGACGACGTCGTATTCGGCGCGCGGCTCCGGCGAAGTCCACTGCTTCTCCCAGCCCTTATGGCCACGAAGGGCCTCCCTCGCCACGGCAAAAACCGAATATTTCCGCATCCGCCTTCTTCTCCTTCAGGAAAGGGCTGTTCTCCGCGCCCATACAAATCGCAAATCCAAATGCGGCACAACGGTTCTTTTGCGACAGCCGAACGCTTTGCTTTTGACACTAAGCGACATGATGCCGAAAACGGCGCGGTTTTTAGACGACATCGTGCGCTGCTTGCGAAAGCCGTCCGGCAGAATAAGCCAAACCAACCTTCCCCAGGGCAGCCACCCGGCTCTAGCCCAAGTGGGCGAGAAGACAAGCAGTTACTAAAATGCTAATTCACCCCATGTTCCCGGGGTTCCTGTATCATGTGGGGTCGGCGTTCATTACTCCAGGCACTTTGCATTATGGTTGCCATCGCGCAGCCGGCACTCGCCGCCGAGCCGGTCGGCCAGGCCGTCGTCATCAAGACGGAGGTGACGGGACAGAGCGGCCCGATCGAAGTCGATGCCAGCGTCCATCGCAACGAACGCATCAGGACATCCCCATCGGGACTTGGCCAGTTCCTGTTTCGTGACGGCACGAAGCTCGCGGTGGGCTGGGGCTCGTCGGTCGTGATCGACAAATATGTCTTCGATGATTCCCAATCGGTGAAGAAACTCACCATTAGGGCGGCAAAGGGCACGTTCCGCTGGGTGAGCGGCAGCTCCAACTCCTCCGCCTACCAGATCCTGACGCCCGCCGGCACGATCGGCGTGCGCGGCACCGCTTTCGACTTCTACGTCGGCCCCGATGGCACGACCGCCGTCGTGTTGTTGAATGGCGCTGCCCGGTTTTGCGGCCCGGGCGGCTGCCGGCAGTTGCAGCAGCGCTGCGATTGCGTGGTGGCCAAGCCGAACGGCAATATGTCGGCGGCACGCCGGGTCGATCCCAGCATTCTCGATACGCTCGGAAATCCCCGCGCGCTCCCCTTCCTCTCCGGCAATCAACGGCTTTCCGGCGGCATCGGCATGCTCGGCGGCTGCAATATGGCCTCGGTCGCGCCGGAAAGAAAAGATCGGACACGGCCTCCGCCGGCAATAGCGCCCGCGCCGCAAAAGCAGGATCCGCCGCAGAGACAGGCCGAGCCGCAGAAGGAGCGGCCGAACAAGCCCGACAAACCGCATCATGACAGGCCGCATCACGACAAGCCGGACAAGCCCAGCAAGCATGATGGCCATGGCCGGCATGACACCGACGGCAAGCCGGGAAATCACGGCGAGGATCATCGAGACCACGACCGTGATCATGGCGGAAACCGCGATCGCGATCATGACAGAGATCGGACCAACGACAGGGGCCGGAATTTCAATCGCGGCCGCTGAAGTCCCTCAGTCGGCGGCGCTCTTTTCGCTCCCCTCCGGCGCCTCGCGAAAATGATCGGTCCTGCCGGATATGCGCTGGTAGAATTCCGCCAGAGCGCCGGTCACCTGCGCCGCCCTGAGCTTGACGGCACCGATCAGCTTCCGGCTGTTCCGCGAATGTGATTGCAGGGCCTCCATCAACTGCCTGTGAACGACCTCTAGAGCGGCGAATTCCTGAGACGCCGCGACCCGCTCATCGCCGACGACGGCAAGGATCTGCGTCCGGCTGCTCTTTCCCTTGAGCGGTAGGGCGCCGGCTTCGATCAGCGCCATTCCCTGCACGGACCGCGCCGTGCTGTCGGAGATGAGGATATCGAAGCCGACCTCCTTGCAGCATGACTCGATGCGCGCCGCGACATTGACGGCATCGCCGACCGCCGAATAGTTGAAGCGGGTCTTGGCGCCCATATTGCCGACGCAGGCAAGGCCGGTATGGATGCCGATGCCGATCCCGACCGGTTGCCCGGGCCCGAAGCCGAAGGCGTCGCCGGCGTTCAATTCGGCGAGCGTCTCGCGCATGGCAAGCGCTGCGCGGACAGCCTTGGTTTCATGATCGGCCACATCGACGGGCGCATTCCAGAACGCCATGATCGAATCGCCGATGAATTTGTCGAGCGTGCCTTCATTGGCCACGACATGGCGGCTCAGCGCATCGAGCAGCGTATTCAGGAAGGCGACGACATCGGCCGGCGCCAGCCGCTCGCTGATCTCGGTGAAATTCCGGACATCGACGAACATGACCGTCAGTTCGCGGTCGTCGCCGCCGAGGCGCAAGGCATCGCGGGTATGCTCGATACGATGAAGCAGCGACGGCGAAAGATAATGCCCGAAGGCGCGCCGCACCTCACGCCGCTCCCGGTCGATCACCAGGATCTTGAACGAGGTCGCGGCAAAATGGATGATCGATCCGCTGACGATCGGCGCCAGCGGATCGAAAAGAAGCCCGGCATAGAGAAAGGACAGCCAGGAGGCCACGAGCGCCATGGCCGTGATCAGCAGGCCGCAAATCAGCGCGACGGCGGGACTGACGAAGGTCGTCACCACGACGAGCAGGCAGCCGAGCACGGCGATCGTCAGGATTTCCAGCCCGTCCGCCCAGTCGGGCCGCGACAGGAACTGGCCTGACAGGATCTGCTCGACCGCCTGTGCATGCAGCGAAACGCCGGGAACGTTCTCGCCGAGCGCCGTGACGCGGATGTCCTGCAGGCCGGCCGCCGACGTGCCGACGAAGACGATGCTGCCGTCGATGGCGGCCGCGACCTCGGGAGAGGCCCCATCGGCCGCAAGCACCTGCCGGGCGGATATGTAGCGCTCGGCCCGGTCGGGGCTGACATAGAGCCAGAGTTCGCCCGCCGCCGTCAGCGGCACGATAAAATCGCCGATCTTTGCCGATGTCATGATGCCGGCGCGGTCGGGCGCGCCCGACAGAACATAGGTCGAGACCCCCTGCGCGACACGCAGCGCCTCGATCGCGAGATTGGGATAGAGCTGTTGGCCGTCAGTCAAAAATAGCGGCACCGCCCGCACCACCGGCGAGGGATTGCCGGGATTGAGGCTGATATGGCCGAGCCCCGCCGCATTCGCCTCCAATTGCGGCCTGAGCGGTGTCGAGGCGCCGAGATAGGGAGGAGCCGAGACCGGGCTTTCGCCGGTGAAAGCAAAACCCGCCTTCACCGACGGCCGGTAATTGCCCTCGTTGGAAAGGCCGAAGCCGAGCACGACGGGCTTCTCGGCAATCGAGCGGGCGAATATCTCGTCATTATCGGGCAGCTTCTCGGCAAGCGAAGGATCGACCCCGGCGGCCTCACGCACGACGTTGCGCGGCGACAGCCGGTCCGGCTCGGAGAACAGAACATCGAAGGCGATGGCGGAAGCACCCATTTGCGAAAGCCGGTCCACCAGCAGGGCGAGCCGGTCCCGCGGCCAGGGCCATTGTCCGAACTCGCGCAGCGAGGCCTCGTCGATATCGATGACGCGGACCGGCATCGGCTCGAAGGTCCTCGGAACCAGCCGCTGATATTCGTCGAAGGTCACACCGCGGATCAGCTTGAAAATCCCGGGATCTTCTGCCCGCAGGATCGTGAGCAGGGCAACAATCGCCAGGCCGATAACGACACCGATTTGCTGGACGCGCGTCATGATCTCACCGGGTGTCCCCTCCACGGCCCGCAGAAACGGTCCGCACCTGCCGGCAGGCTACGCCGCTTTCGGTCCGAACGCCATTCGGACATGCCGTGGCGGTCCTCTCTTTCAATGGGCCGCGCTACACATCCGGATTAGGTCTGCTTTTGGCTATATGGCAGGGCTTCGATCTTGCCGGGCAGCCGGCGAAATGTTCTTGTAGCAGTCGAAAATCGAATGCCTTCCAGAGAAGAACGAGGGGTCACCGTGATTTCCGAAACCGCCGCGCGCCGGAGCGGCTATTGGCTGATCGTCGTCGTGCTGGCAATGCTCGCGGGACTGCCGCTGGCCGTTTGGCTCGATATCAGCGATCTCTCGGGAAATACCCTGCGGCGTCAGGCGCGCGACATGAGCTCGCTGATATCGAGCATCCGATCCTATTATTCCGCCAACGTCGTCGGCCGTGTTCTCGCCGCCCACGCCAGCGGTGCGACCGAAGGCACCGTCGTCTCGCACAATTATGCGAATATACCAGGCGCCGTTCCGCTGCCGGCCACCCTTTCCCTGGAACTCGGCGACGTCATCAAGGAGCAGCAGGCCAATATCACCTATCGTTTCGTCTCCGACCTGCCGTTCAAGAGCCGGGCCTCCCACGAACTCGACGAATTCGAGAACAAAGCCCTCGCCGCGCTGCGCGCCAATCCGCAGCAGACGCTGAACGATCTCACCCGTGTCGGATTCACCGACACTTTGCGCCTCATCACCCCCGTCGTCATGGGCCAGGCCTGCGTTGCCTGCCACAATACCCATCCCGAAAGCCCGAAGACCGATTGGAAAGTCGGCGATGTGCGCGGCATTCAGGAAGTCATCATCCGGCAGCCCTATGCGAGTAACGTCTTCGCCTTCAAATACCTGCTCTGTTATTTCCTGTTCGTCGCTCTCATCGGCATCAGCTTCATTCTGCTCCAGCGGCAGCAGACGCGCGCGATCCATAGTGCCAACCTGGATCTGGAAGCGGCGAACGAGTTTCTGGCCAGCGTTTCCCTGAAGATTTCGCGCTATCTCTCGCCGCAGATCTACAAGAGCATCTTCTCCGGACAGAAGGACGTCGTCGTCCATACCGAGCGCAAGCGCCTGACGATCTTCTTCTCCGACATCAAGGATTTCACCGCGACCACCGAGCGGCTGCAGCCGGAAGCGCTGACGGAGATGCTCAACGAATATCTGACGGAGATGTCGAACATTGCCCTGGAACATGGCGGCACGGTGGACAAGTTCATCGGCGACGCGATGCTGGTGTTTTTCGGCGACCCGGAAACCAAAGGTCCGGAGGAGGACGCCAAAGCCTGCCTGCGCATGGCCGTAGACATGCAGCGCCGTCTCGGCGAACTCAAGGACAGATGGCGCAGAAACGGCACCGAAGAGCCTTTCGTCGTCCGCATGGGAATCAACAGCGGTTATTGCAACGTCGGCAATTTCGGCAGCAGCGACCGCATGGACTATACGATCATCGGGGCGGAGGCCAATCTCGCAGCCCGGCTGCAATCGATCGCCCAGGGAGGCGAGATCGTCATCAGCTACGAAACCTATGCGCTGGTGACCGAAATCGTCGATGCCCACCCGCTGCCGCCGATCACGATGAAGGGCATACAGCGCGAGATCGTGCCCTATGCGGTGGATGGGCTGACGCTCGGCGCCGACCATAAGAGCCGCGTGCTCAGTGAGCACCTATCGGGCCTCGACCTGCACCTGGATATGAGCCGGCTGGAGCCGGCCGATCGCCTGCGGGTCAGGACGGCTCTCAAGGAGGCGATCGCCGCACTGGATGAAACCGCGCCCGAGGCGGCCGGATCGTGACCGGATAAGGGCAAGCGTGATTTTTCCGCCCGCTTCCCATATCCATCTGGACTTCCTATACCCGATCTGCTATCCCGCATCACCAATCGCAAGGCTGCGGCCGCGCGAACGTTATATTTTTGCCCCTGGCGCTGCGCCGCCGCAGGCATCACCAACCAAAGGAACGTGATTCTCGTGCAGGTACTTGTCCGCGATAACAATGTCGATCAGGCTCTCCGCGCTCTCAAGAAGAAGATGCAGCGCGAAGGCATTTTCCGCGAAATGAAGATGCGCGACTATTACGAGAAGCCGTCGCAGAAGCGTGCGCGCGAAAAGGCTGAGGCTGTTCGCCGCGTTCGCAAGCTGGCCCGCAAGCGCGCCCAGCGCGAAGGTCTGGTCGCACGCTGAGCGTTGCCGTCGTTTTTTCGACGTTTTCAGATGCATTGTGGCGGGGGCGATGGGTTCGCCACCGCCTTTTTTAGTTTGCCGCTGAAGAGCGCATATCCCGGTATCGGATATGCCGCATGGGGAAAGCGAGCCCGAATGGCTGTCAACACCTTGAATCCGTCCCGCGCCTGGCGCCTGCAGAAAACCGCATTCCTGCCCGCTTTGGCGCTGGCGGCAATGTTCGGCCTTGCCGGCTGTGAGACGACAAACACAACGGATGCCGTGATCCGCATCGACAAGGCGCAGGGTTCGGAAGAAAATATCGCCTCGCTGACGGCTGTCATCAACGCCAATCCCAAGGATCCCGAGGGCTACAACGTCCGCGGTTCCGCCTATGGCCGCGGCGGCCAGTTCCGTCAGGCGCTGAACGATTTCAACACCGCGTTGCAGATCAATCCGCGGTTTTTCCAGGCCTATGCCAACCGCGCCCTGGTCTATCGCAACATGGGCCAGCAGGCCCAGGCGATCAGCGATTACAATGCCGCGCTGCAGATCAATCCGAGCTATGACGTCGCCTATATCGGCCGCGGCAACGTCTATCGCATGGCCGGCCAGGACGACCAGGCCTTCAACGATTTCGACAGGGCGATCCAGCTCGGCACCACCGATGGCCGCGCCTATCACAATCGTGGCCTGATCTACCAGAAGCGCAATCAGCAGGACAAGGCGATCGACGATTTCTCGAAGGCGATCTCGCTCGCGCCGAATTCGCCCGAGCCCTATAATGGCCGCGGCATTTCCTATATCGCGCTGAACGACAACGACAACGCCTTTGCCGATTTCAACCATGCGATCGAACTAAATGGCAACATCGCCGAATCCTGGGCCAACCAGGCGCTCGTCTACGAGCGGCGCGGCGACAAGGCGAAGGCCGCCCGGTCCTATCGCCACGCCGTTGGCCTCGATCCCAAATACCAGCCGGCCCGCGACGGCCTTGCCCGCGTCGGCGTCGCCCCAGCCGGCTAGAGCATGACGCCGAAAAGTGTCAGCGGTTTTCGGACATGCTCTAACTCTTTAATTTAGAATAGGATTCAGATTTTAGGCCAGTCGGGCCTAAAATCCGGATCCTATTCTGGGGACATCAGTCGGCCGGCCGAAACATCGGCCGCCGCACGACCTCGAAACGAGACGCCGAAAAACTGCCATCGTCCCCGGTGACATATTATAGTATGTTGCAACCTGATCCTGCTCCCCCTAACATGGCAGTGCTTCGATAGCCTGCTATCGGGCGTTCGAACCATATTGAGGGCGGCTTGCGAAAGATGCGGATCGTTGCTTTCCTGACCGCTCGCGAAAACCGTTGCCCGCTGCATGCAATGTGGCGCAATAAATGAAAATCGTCGCACTGTTCTTTCCCAAGGCCTCGATCGGCACCTATCTCGTCGCCATGGCGGTGGCGATCGCAGTGCCGATCTTCGCCTTCGTGGCGCTGCTTCTGCTGCAGCTTGAGGACAATCAGCGCTCGACGCTGAAGCGCGAGACGGCCCAGGATGCGCTTGCGCTCTCGCGCATCATCGACCGCCAGCTTCAGGACATGGCGACGACGCTGCGGCTGCTTTCGAGTTCACCGGAACTCGAAGACGGCAATCTCGCCGCCTTCCATCAGCGCACGGAAACGGCCCTCAGAGACAATACGCTGTTCGTCATCGCCGTCGACGGCGCCGGCCGGCAACTCTTGAATACGCGCCGGGCGTTCGGCACTCCGCTCGGTGAGATAGCGAACATCCCGGCCCTCCAGGAAGTCATGGCCTCCGGTCGCATCGAGGCCTCCGACGTCTTTCGCGGCCGCACCAGCGGCGACTGGGTCTATAACGTCACCCTGCCGCGGAAGAATGACCCCGTCGCCGCCCTGATCATTACCCAGGACGCCAAGGATCTCGGCAAACTCGTGACAACCGAAGGCCTTGCTCCCGGCTGGTCTGCCGCCGTCATCGATCAGAGCGGCCACGTCGTCGCCTCCACCGGCCCCGCCAATCTCGAACCCGGTACGCCCTTCGATCCGCGCATCCTGCCGGCATTCACCGCGTCACGCGGCGTCTTCCAGGACGAGACGATCCTGCCGCACATGCTGCTCGGTTATTCCAGGATTCCCGGTTGGTCGTGGAAGACGGTGATCTGGGGACCGATCGCCCAGGCATCGATCCTCAGCACCTGGCGTTTCCTCATCATCGGCGGCGTGGCCCTGGTGCTCGTCGCCGTGCTCGGCGCCTATGCCGTCGCAAGACAGGTGCGCACCACCATCCGCGATATCGCCGAAATGGCCAACCGCATGGGCGAAGGCCATATCGTCTCGCCGGTCGAGACCAGCGTCATCGAGGCGAACCAGGTGGCGATCGCCCTTTCGAATGCCTCCTTCGATCGCAGCCAGACCGAGGACCGGCTGCGCTTCGTCATGCACGAGCTCGTCCACCGCACCAAAAACCTTCTGACGCTGGCCCAGGCCATGATGCGCCAGCTCGCCAAACAGGCCGACAGCGTCGAGACCTTCCAGGCCGCCGTCGCCGATCGTCTCGAAGGGCTGGGGCGTTCGATCGAGCTTCTGACCAGCGAGCAATGGGGAGGCGTGTCGCTGCGGCGGGTCGTCGACATCCACCTGCAGGCCTTCCCGCAATCTCGCGAACAGATCGAAATCACAGGCAAAGATTTCGTGCTGAAGCCGGATGCGGTGCAGAATCTCGGGCTTGCCCTGCATGAACTCGCCACCAATTCGGTGAAATACGGTGCGCTCTCCGTCCCGCAAGGCCGTGTCCGCTTCGAATGGCATGATGTCAGGGAAGAAGACAAGCCGGATGCCCTGCTCCGCTTCACCTGGGAGGAGCGCGGCGGCCCGCCGGTGGCAGAGCCGACCCGATCCGGCTTCGGCACAACCGTCATCAAGGCCCATGCCGCCTCCGCTTTCCGCGGCACGGTGCAGGTCGATTTCCGGCCCGAGGGCCTGTTGTGGGTGCTGACGGCGCAGCGCGCCACGCTGGAACGCGACTAAATCAGGAACAATCGCCACCCCTACCCGTTTCGAACAGGTCGTTCCCAAGGAGAAAGACCATGTTCAAGCAAACGATGATCGCAGCCGCGGCTCTGGCGGCCGCTGCCTGGGCAAATCCGGCCGGCGCGGAAAATTATGTCACGCTTGGCCGCCTGGTCTGCGGATCGGATGGCGGCCAGGGTCTGATCATCACCTCGCAGAAGAACCTGATCTGCACCTACACGCCGGCATCAGGCGGCGCCAAGGCTGTATATGCCGGCAAGATCGAGAAATTCGGCCTCGACATCGGTCAGACCGGCAAGAGCGTGATGATCTGGCAGGTGCTGGCAAAAACCGGCACGGATATGCCGCAATTCGCACTGGCCGGCGAATATTACGGCGTCGGGGCGGATGCGAGCATCGGCGCAGGCGCCGGCGCCAAGGTGATCGCCGGCGGCACGAACAAGGCGTTCATGCTGCAGCCGCTGAATGTCCAGGCCCAGGAAGGGCTGAACCTCGCGATCGGAGTCGAGAAGATGACGCTCGTGCCGGGCGAGGTATGACGGCACAGACCATCCGGCGTCAGTCGAACAGCCGCCCGAAGGGCGGCTGTATCGGCGTCATCCGTGCGCGATCGCCTTGTTGATATCCTCGGTCATTTTCTTCGCGTCGCCGAGCAACATCATCGTGCCGTCCTTGTAGAACAGCGTATTGTCGATGCCGGCATAGCCCGAGCCGAGCGATCGTTTGACGAAGAGGCAGGTCTTTGCCCGGTCGACGTCGAGGATCGGCATGCCGTAGATCGGTGAGGTCTTGTCGTCACGCGCCGCCGGATTGGTGACGTCGTTGGCGCCGATGACATAGGCGACGTCGGCCTGGGCGAATTCCGAATTGATATCCTCGAGCTCGAAGACCTCGTCATAGGGAACATTGGCTTCGGCGAGCAGCACGTTCATGTGGCCGGGCATGCGGCCGGCGACCGGGTGGATCGCATATTTCACTTCAACGCCGTTCTTCTTCAGATTGTCGGCGAGTTCGCGCAGCGCATGCTGGGCCTGGGCAACCGCCATGCCGTATCCCGGCACGATGATGACCTTCGAAGCGTTGGCCATCAGATAGGCCGCATCCTCGGCCGAGCCGAGCTTGACCGTCTTGTCTGAAGTGTCGGGCCCGCCGGATGCCGCCTCGCCGCCGAAACCGCCGAGGATGACGGAGACGAAGGAGCGGTTCATGCCCTTGCACATGATGTAGGAAAGAATGGCGCCGGAAGAACCGACGAGGGCGCCGGTGATGATCAACGCCAGATTGCCGAGCGTGAAGCCGATGCCGGCCGCAGCCCATCCGGAATAGGAATTCAGCATCGAGACGACGACCGGCATATCGGCGCCGCCGATCGGCACGATCAGCAGAACGCCGAGCGCCAGCGACAGCGCCACCACGGCCCAGAAGTCGAAATGACTTTCGGTGGCGGCAAGCCCGATGATGAACAGCACGATCAGCACCAGCAGGGCCGCATTGATCATATGCCGGTAAGGCAGCAGGATCGGCTTGCCGGACATGCGCCCATCGAGCTTCAGGAAGGCGATGATCGAGCCGGTGAAGGTCAGCGCACCGATCGCCACGCCGAGCGCCATCTCAACGCGCGCCTCGGTGTGGATGTGGCCGATCTCGCCGATGCCGAAGGAGGCGGGGGTATAGAGCGCCGAGGCCGCGACCAAGACGGCGGCAAGGCCGACCAGCGAATGAAAGCCGGCGACGAGCTGCGGCATCGAGGTCATGGCGATGGTGCGGGCGACATAGGCGCCGACGCTGCCGCCGATGGCAAGGCCGAGGATGATCAGCACGAAGCCGCCGAAGTCAGGCGTCGCCAGCACCAGCGTCGTCAGGATCGCAATCCCCATGCCGATCATGCCGTAGAGATTGCCCTTGCGGCTGGTGGCCGGATGCGAGAGACCCCGCAGTGCCAGGATGAAAAGAACGCCGGAGACGAGGTAGAGGAAGGCTGCGATATTGGTCATCGGTTCCTCACCGGTCCTTCTTGCGGTACATCGAGAGCATCCGCTGCGTCACGAGGAAGCCGCCGAAAATGTTCACCGAGACGAGCACGAGCGCGACGAAACCGAAGCCGGTCGCAAGCCCGCTTGTCGAGATGCCGACTGCCAGAAGGGCGCCGACGACGATGACGGAGGAGATCGCATTGGTGACGGCCATCAGCGGCGTGTGCAGCGCCGGCGTCACCGACCAAACGACGTAATAACCGACGAAGATCGACAACACGAAGATCGCCAGCTGGAAGACGAAGGGATCGATCGCCCCGCCGGTCGCAGCACTGGCCGCCTCAGGTGCGTGGGCCGCCGCGGTGACAACGGCGGTCACCGCCTGGTCGAGCTGTTCCAGCGCTCTGTCCATTGCTTCACTGGCCATCACAGATCTCCCTTCTTCGCACCGCCGAAGGCGGGATGAACCACGTCGCCGGCATAGGTCAGCATCGTCGCCTTGACGAGCTCGTCGTCGAGGTTGACGACGACGCTCCGGCTTTCCTTGTTGACCATGGTCTCCAGGAAGGTGACGAGGTTCTTGGCGTAGAGCGCCGAGGCGCTGGCCGCGACCCGGCCCGGCATATTGGCGAAACCGATCACCTTGACGCCGTCGACATCGGCGATCTCGCCGGCGACGACGCCCTCGATATTGCCGCCGCGCTCGACCGCAAGGTCGACGGCGACCGCGCCCGGTTTCATCGCGGCGAGCATGGCGCGCGAAACGAGCCGCGGCGCCGCGCGGCCGGGGATCAGCGCGGTGGTGATGACGATGTCCTGCTTGGCGATATGTTCGGCCACGAGTGCGGCCTGCTTGCTCTGATAGTCGGCGGACATTTCCTTGGCATAGCCGCCGGCCGTTTCCGCCGCCTTGAACTCCTCGTCCTCGACGGCGATGAACTTGGCCCCGAGCGAGGCGACCTGCTCCTTGGCGGCCGGGCGCACGTCGGTGGCCGAGACCGCAGCGCCCAGACGCCGCGCCGTGGCGATCGCCTGAAGACCGGCGACGCCGGCGCCCATGACGAAAACCTTGGCGGCCGGCACGGTGCCGGCCGCCGTCATCATCATCGGCATGGCGCGATCATAGACCGCCGCCGCCTCGATGACGGCCTGATAGCCGGCGAGATTGGCCTGGGACGAAAGCACGTCCATGGACTGGGCGCGGGTAATGCGCGGCATCAGTTCCATCGCAAAAGCCGACAGGCCGGCGCTGGCAAGAGCCGCGATCGCTTCGTCATTGCCATAGGGATCCATGATGGCGATGACCACGGCGCCGCTCTTATAGCCTGAAATTTCCTGTCCGGTCGGGCGGCGCACCTTCAGCACCACGTCGGCCGAGGCTGCATCGGCAGAAGTGCCGATCCTGGCGCCGGCTGCCTCGAACTCGCTGTCCGGAACGCGCGACGCCGCACCGGCACCGGCTTCGACGACGACGTCGAAGCCGAAACTTTTCATTTTTTTCACAGTCTCGGCGGAGGCCGCGACGCGCGTCTCCTCGCCCGCAATTTCCCTAGCAACGAAAACGATATTGCCCAACTGCCCCCTCCTCCGGGTCAGCCAGACCGCCGCAGGCTTCCCTGCGCAGGCCAAGCACCTAAAGCATGTCGCGCAAAACTGTCCGGCGGTCCTGCGATAACGATCTGCGAGAAAATAAGTCCTGAAGCGCGAGCAGCGGATCTGAACGATCGCGACGCGCTTCAGTCACAAAGCTCCGGCGAAGCCCTTCCCCTCGGCCGCGATCAGCGGACGAGGAAGACGCCGGCAGCAAGAAGAATGATGAAGACGAACAGGCCGCCGAGAAGGCCGGCCCCGCCGAAGAAACCGGCGGTCATCGCAAGCAGGAGGACGACGAGAAGCATCGAGCCGTATTTCGTGGCGGCGATGAACATGTCGTAGGTCTTTTCATGTTCCTTGTAATCCATCGGTGCCCCGGTCTCGACCGGTCCGGTATGATGTTCGGCCATAAATATCGTCTCCCTGAAATGCCTCTGCGCTGCTTGATTCCCGCGCTCAGGCGCGGGAAGTCCCTGCCTGCAGGGATTACACAATGACAGGCGAAAGCGCAATGCATGAGAATGCCGCAGACGCGCTTGATAACCGCCATGTCCGGGGGCTGGAACAGGCCTCAAGCGCGCGGCAGCGCGATCACAGCGGCAGGTCGGTGCCGAGTTCGCCTTGCGGCACGAAGCGCGCCGTCGGAATGATGGTGAGCGGCGGCAATGTATCGTTGGGATTGCGCGAAAACATCATCCGCTGCTCGCTGGCGCTGGAGATGAAAAAGGGATAACGCGTCAGCAGCTTGCGCCCGACCTCGATCACATTCGTCGCCATCAGCGTCATGTCGATCCCGTAATTCTTCGCCAGCCGGCCGGGCACGACCGTGTCGGCATAAAAGACCCGCTTGTAGAAGGCCGCATGCGGCGGCCGAACGAACTGGAGAACGCGGTCCGCGCGGAAATAGGCCGCCGCCACGATGGTCGGCCGCAGCGTCAGATAGGGAACCCAGGGCAGATCGGCGGTGAGTTCGGGGTCGGCCGCGAAACGCGCCGGATCGATCAGCGTCAGCCCCGCATCCAGAAGCTCGTCCATCGCCTCGGGAAAGGCGCCGCCGGATTGGCTGAGGCGATGCTCCGGTGTCACATAATGAACCCGGATGGTGCTGACCAGTTCCCCATAATAATACAGGCCGAAGATATAGGCGTGACTGTCGAAATCGCTGTCGTCAAGCAGTCCCTTCGGGGCGAGCGCGAGCACGTCGTGGGCCTTGTAGGCCTTGTAGCGCAGGCGTTCCACCTGCTCCATGTCTTCGCTGCTTTCGACGCGGCGATACTCGACATGATCCAAAACTTCCAAAATTTTCGCGCTGAAATCGCTACGCTTGAACAGTGTCTCTGACATTTTCTCGATCCGCTCGTTAACGGATCATTAATCATATGCCGGCGCAATTTAGGCAAGGAAATCCGATAATTCGGGCCGTTTATAAAGTATTAAGGTTAACGCCGGGGAGAATTGTCAGAGGAGAGGCGGCCGATGCGGAGCGCTCAGGCGACCTTGTTGCGCCGGCGCTGAACGGGACGGCGGCCGATGCCTTGCTGCAACAGCGGGATATTCAGGGAAGGCACCGGCTGCGAGAAAACATAGCCTTGCACGAGATCGGTGCTGCGGTGTTTATTGAGCAGAGCGAGCTGCTCCTCGGTCTCGACACCCTCGATGACGATCTTCAGCCCCAGTTCGCGGGCGAGGTGGACCGTGCCGCGCAGGAGTTTGAGGCGGCGGGTGTCCTCGACGATATTGCGGACGAAGGAGCGATCGATCTTGACGATATCAAGCGGCAGCGTGTCGAGATAGCTGAGGCTGGAGAAGCCGGTCCCGAAATCGTCGATAGCGATGGTGATGCCGCGGGCCCTGAGTTCGGCCAGGATGGCGCGCACGGCCGCCGGCTCGTCGATCAGGCAGCTTTCCGTGACTTCGAGATGCAGCCGCGCCGCGTCGAGCCCGGAATTGGCAAGCGCATCGGCGACCACCTGAAGAATGTCGGCATCCCTGAGATCCCGCGCCGAGAGGTTGACCGAGACGGCGATATGGTCCGGCCAGTTCATGCATTCGCTGCAGGCCTTGAACAGGACGAAGCGGGTGATATCGGAAATGATGCCCATATCCTCGGCGAGCCGGATGAAGACATCGGGCGGGATCGAGCCCTTCTCCGGATGCACCCAGCGCGCTAAGGCCTCGGCGCATTCGATCCGCGAACCGTCGGCCCGGAACATCGGCTGGAAGACCAGATGCAGCGCCTTGGCCGAAACCGCCTCGCGCAGATCCGCCTTCAGCTTCTGCTGCTCGATGTAGCGGCCGTCCATCTCCCGCTCGAAGCCGGAGATGCCGCCCTTGAAGCGCGACTTGCTTTCGAACAGGGCAAGATCCGCCTTGACGCTCCATTCGTCCATGGCGAAGGCGGTGCTTTCGAGGATGGCGTAGCCGGCGCTGAGCGAAACGAGGAAGGTCAGTTCATCGACCTCGTAGTGACCCTGGATCGCGGCGTGCACGCGGCGGATCTCGATGTCGAGCGAGGCCGGCTCCCTCGCATGCGGGAAGAACAGGATGAACTGGTCGCCCATCAGCCGGCCGAGAATGGCGTTGCCGGAGGCCTGCTTGATGCGGGCGGCGATAGCGCAGAGCAGATGATCGCCGGTGACATGGCCGCGCATGTCGTTGACATGTTTGAATTCGTCGATATCGAGCACCATGAAGCCGAGCGGTCCGTTCTTTCTCGGATGTTTGGCGAGATACTCCTGCACCAGCTGCCCGAAATATTCCCGGTTCGGCAGGCCGGTCAGCGCATCGAAGCGGACCATGTGCATGATCTTCTGCTCCGCCTTCACCCGGCTCGACACGTCCTCGAAGATCAGCACGGCGCCGCCATCGGCCCTTCGGCTGGCGGAGAATTCCAGCGACAGACCCTCGGGAAAATGAACGAGCGTGCGCGACAGGTTGCCTTCGGCGACCTGGGTGAGCTGGCGCAGGATGAGCTCCGGCTGCGAGGCGTCCATGAAGCTGTAGCGCGCGCCGTAGCGCAGCACGGCGCCGAGATCGCGGTCTTTCAGCCGCTCCGGCGCACCGATCTTCAGAAGCTCGCAGGCCTTGCGATTGACGACCTGGATACGGTTTTCGGCATCGACCATGACCAGGCCATGCGGCATGTTGTTCAGCGCCGTATCGAAGCGGTCGGCGATGATGGTGATTTCCCGGCGCGCGATGACATTCTCATAGAGGAACTCGCGCACGCCGTTCGCCATCGCCCGCGTCGTCAGCCAGAAGGGAATGAGGAAGATCGACAGCAGGCCGCGATAGAAATCCAGCGCCATCAGGCTGCAGACGATCATCGGCAGACAGCAGGAGAAGGTCTGCAGGTCGACCGCCAGCCGCGAACCGTAATTGCGGCCGACGACGGAAACCATGGTCGCCATGGTGACGGCGATGCAGGCAAGTTCGGCAAAGGAATCGTGCACGACGAAGATGGCGTAGCCGCTGGCAAGGCCGAGCAGCGCCGTGGTGCAGGCCGCACCGGCAACCAGGATCCGCTCCCAACGCTCAATTCCGGCGTGCGACAGGCTCTCCTTGTCGACCCGATCGAACTGCCGGAAGATGAACATGCGAATGCAGAAGACCAGGAGGAAGGCAGCGGCCAGCAGGATGTAGACGAAGGACTGGGTCTTGGCGGCAACGGCAAGGCACGTCGCGACATGCACGATGACGCCGGCAAGAAGCGTCATGCGGTTCCCGGAAAGGGAACTCACAAACGACAGATACACATCTAAAGGGACCCTGTTCGGGTTATCTGGCTTCATCCACACTTTCCCTGTGCGCGGGAATTCTAAGCCCAACCCTTTAAAAATTGATTTCAATGGAATCAAACATTTGGTCAAATTTTCTAAAACCAGAGGATGAACCGCACAGCTTACGCGCGTTAATGCATCCTCTTGGCGAGATTATTGAAATTTTTTATCCACGCCTGGGTTGTTGATTTATTACACGGCCACGCGGCCGGGTCACGCCATCTAAGACTATACTCCAAGCCGAGGCATTTATCCTTCCAATTTCGAAGGCCGTGGTCTACATCGATTGCAAGAGGGAAAGCTGCCGGAAAAACGGCAGAGCAAGAACAAGGGAAACGAATGTCGGGATTTCTGGCGGCAAGCCGGCTGATCGATTCGGTCAGTCGGATCATGGGCAAACTTTCCGAATATATGGTGCTGTTCTGCTGTCTGATCAGCGCCGGAAACGCCATCGTCCGCTACGCCTTCAATTACAGTTCGAACGGCTGGCTCGAGATCCAGTGGTATCTCTTCGCCTTCGTCGTCATGCTCGGCGCCTCGCATGCGCTACGCAACAACGAGCATGTCCGCGTCGACCTGATCTATGGTGCGGTTTCCGACAAAGCGAAGATCTGGATCGACATCGTCGGCCTCATCGTCTTTCTCATCCCGGTTTGCATCTTCCTCACCTGGATCTGCTGGCCCTTCTTCACGCTGTCCTATCAGCAGGGCGAAATATCGGGCAATGCCGGCGGGCTGATCCGCTGGCCCGTCAAGCTGGTCCTCGTCGCCGGTTTCGCATTGCTCTCCCTTCAGGGTGTTTCCGAGCTGATCAAGCGGATCGCCGCCCTGACCGGCCACATCAAGATCGACACCACATACGAAAAGCCGCTGCAATAGCGCTCCCGGGGAGAAACGGATTTGTTTGATTTCGGTATCATCCCGCCGGCGATGTTTCTGGGCATGGTCATCTTCATGCTCTACGGCTTTCCGGTCGCCTTTTCGCTGGCCGCCGTCGGCCTGTTTTTCGGCATCATCGGCATCGCCACCGGCCATTTCGGCGAAGTCTTCCTGCAGGCGCTGCCACTGCGCTTCTTCGGCATCCTTTCCAACGACCTGCTGCTCGCCATCCCCTTCTTCACCTTCATGGGCGCGGTGCTGGAGCGCTGCGGGCTGGCCGAAGACCTGCTCGAAGGCACCGGCAAACTCTTCGGTGGCATACCGGGCGGCCTTGCCTATGCCGTCATCCTCGTCGGCGCGGTTCTCGGCGCGATCACCGGCACCGTGGCTGCCTCCGTCATCACCATGGGCGTGATCTCCCTGCCGATCATGCTGCGCTACGGCTACAGCCCGCGCCTTGCCACCGGCGTCATCGCCGCCTCGGGCACCATCACCCAGGTGATCCCGCCCTCGCTCGTGCTCGTCGTTCTCGCCGACCAGCTCGGCAGGTCGGTCGGTGACATGTATCTCGGCGCGATCGGCCCCTCGATCCTGCAGGTGACGATCTTCGTGCTCTTCATCCTGGTGATGTCGGTCATCCGGCCGAAATCGATGCCGCCGCTGCCGAAGGAAGTGCGCGGCGACTTCAACTGGGCGCTGCTCGCCAAGGTGCTGATGGGCATGGTGCCCTCGATCGTGCTGATCTTCCTGGTGCTCGGCACGATCTTCATGGGCCTTGCAACCCCGACCGAAGCCGGGGCACTGGGCGTCGTCGGCGCCATGGCGCTCGCGGCCCTCAATCGCCGCCTCACCTGGCCGCTGATCCGCGAGGCGATGACGTCGACCACCCACATCACCTCCATGGTGGTGATGATCCTGATCGGCTCCACCTGTTTCAGCCTGGTCTTCCAGGGCATGGACGGCTCGCGCTGGATCGAGCACATGCTGTCTGGCCTTCCCGGCGGCCCGGTCGGCTTCCTGATCTTCGTCAATATCTTCATCTTCGTGCTCGCCTTCTTCCTCGATTTCTTCGAGATCGCTTTCATCGTCATCCCGATGCTTGCCCCCGTCGCCTCCCATCTCGGCATCGACCTGATCTGGTTCGGCGTCCTGATCTGCGTCAACATGCAGACGAGCTTCATGCATCCGCCCTTCGGCTTCGCGCTGTTCTATCTGCGCTCGATCGCCGGCAAGGACGTCAAGACATCCGATATCTACATGGGTGCCCTCCCCTGGGTCGGCATGCAGCTGATCCTGGTGGCGATCGTGATCTTCTGGCCGCAATCGGTGACCTATTGGCTGGATCACGGCCCGAAGGTCGACCCGAACTCGATCAAGATCGAAGTCCCGGGCTTCGGCGGCCAGCTCGGCCTGCCGCCGCTGGGCGGCGGCGGCAACGGCTCGCCGCAGATCCCCGGCCTGACCCTGCCGCCGCTCGGCCTGCCGGGAGCACCGCCGCCTCCCGCCAAATAACCCCGTCAAATAACAGGGCCAAAACAAAACCCCGGATCAGCGATCCGGGGTTTTGTCATGCGTTGGTGTCATGCGCCGATGGAAGCCCTCAGAGCTTTCCGGCCCGCTGCTGGATCATCATGAACGTATCGAAAGTGTATTCCGAAAGCTGCATCCAGAGATAGGCGTCCCGCTTGAAGGCGGTCTGGTCGTCGTAGATCTTCTTGAAATACTGGTTGGTGCCCGAGATTTCGCTGTAAATGCCGGTCGCCGCCTGGAAGCAGGCTTCCATGATCTCCTGGCTGAACGGGCGCAGCGTCGCACCTTCCGCAACGAGCTGCTTCAGCGCCGTCGGGTTTTTCGTATCGTACTTCGCCAGCATGTTGGTGTTGGCGAAGGCGCAGGCATCGGTCAGCGCTGCCTGATAATGCTTCGGCAGGTTGCTCCATTTCTCGAGGTTGAAGAAACCATGCACCGTCGGGCCGCCTTCCCACCAGCCCGGATAATAGTAGTACTTCGCCACCTTGTGGAAGCCGAGCTTCAGATCGTCATAGGGGCCGACGAATTCCGCCGCATCGATCGTGCCTTTTTCCAGAGCCGGATAGATGTCGCCGCCGGCGATCTGCTGCGGGATGACGCCGACCTTCTCCATGACGCGGCCGGCCAGGCCGGCAATGCGCATCTTGACGCCCTTGAGGTCGTCGAGCGTATTGATTTCCTTGCGAAACCAGCCGCCCATCTGCGCGCCGGTATTGCCGGCAGGCAGCGCATACATGCCCTGCGTGGCATAAAATTCATTCATCAGCTTATTGCCGTTGCCCTCGTAATACCAGGCATTGGTCAGGCGGCTGTTCAGGCCAAACGGAATGGCCGTTCCGATGGCATAGGTCGGGTCCTTGCCGACGAAATAATAGGAGGTCGTATGGGCTGCCTCGACCGTGCCGGCGGCCACCGCATCGACGGCCTGCAAGCCGGGGACGATTTCACCGGCAGCAAAAGGCTGGATCGTGAAATTGCCGTCCGTCGCCGCGGCGACATGCTTGGCGATATCCTCGGCGCCGCCATAGATCGTATCCAAGCTCTTCGGAAACGACGACGTCATGCGCCACGCGATCTTCGGATTCTCCTGCGCGATCGCAGGCGCTGCCAATGCCGTTGCGGCGACCGCGCCGGCGCTGGCGGTTCCCGCCTTCTTGAAAAACGAACGACGATCCATCAAAAACCTCCCGTATGGATGGCACTGCGCGGCCAATCTTCACCCCACCCGCAGCCGGCGCAAACCTAAGCATGGCGGGGGCCGCGATTCAAGCTTTAGTCTATTAGCCTTTGGCATCAAGACGGCAACAAGGGAATGCGGGCGCACCTATTCAAAATCAGCGGCTTAGCGGCGAGCCCGAAACCGCGGGGCTGCTTCGGCCGTATTTTGGCCACCGGATACAGCCAATCGTTGACTTAAGGGCCGTTCTGGCGCCAGAAACAGCAAGCACAGAGATTTTTACCGGGGTTGCCATGACGAAACCGATCGTTGCCATTCCTGCCGATATCCGCAGCTTCGACGGCGCGACCTGGCATGCCGTGCAGCATCAATATCTGCGTGCCGCCTTGAACGCGGCCGGCGTCACGGCCTTCATCATCCCCGCCTTCGAGGAGGGCTACGATAGCGACGCGATCCTCGACCGCGTCGACGGCCTCCTGGTTTCCGGCTCGGCCAGCAACGTGCATCCCTCGCTCTACGGTGCCGAGGCGAGCGACAGGGACGGTCCCTTCGACCCTGCCCGCGACGCCACCAGCCTGCCGCTCATCCGCCGCGCCATCGATCGGGCGATCCCGCTCCTCGCCATCTGCCGCGGCATCCAGGAACTGAACGTCGCGCTCGGCGGTTCGCTGGCAAGCGAGATCCAGGAGCAGCCCGGCATCTCGGACCACCGGCGGCCTGAGGGCGTCGACCGCGACGGCATGTATGCCATCCGCCAGAGCGTCCACGTCAAGGAGGGCTCCTGCATCGCAAGTATTCTCGGCCCCGGCGAGGTTCGCGTGAATTCCCTGCATCGCCAAGCGATCGCCAGGACCGCGCCGCGCCTGCAGGTGGAAGCGATCGCCGAAGACGGCACGGTGGAGGCGGTCTCCGTCATCGACGCCAAGGCCTTCGCCATCGGCGTGCAATGGCATCCGGAATACTGGGCCGAAACCGACAAGCCTTCGAACCAGCTATTTGAAGCTTTCGGCGACGCCGTCCGCGCCTACGCCGCCGGCAAGCTGCCGGTCACCCCCGCGCAGGCGATCGCCTGACGCTGCGACGCCGACGAAGATGAAATCATGCCGTTTCAACGCCTCTGCGGCGTCTCCGGCACCGGCGTCAGTGCAGCACCTTTCTCGAACCAGGCGATAAGATTGTCGGCGACGAGATCGGCCATCGCGTTGCGGGTCGGCACCGAAGCCGAGGCGACATGCGGCAGGAGCACCGCATTGGCCGGTTCCAGCAGGCCGGCCGGCACGGTCGGCTCGTCATAGAAGACATCGAGGCCCGCCGCTCCGAGCGCGCCGGAGGCAAGCGCCGCGCCCAGTGCCTCCTCGTCCACCGTCCAGCCGCGGCCGACATTGACGAGAATGCCGTTCGGACCGAGGGCTGCCAGAATATCGGCATCGATCGTCTTATGCGTCTGCGGCGTCTTCGGAACGATGGCGATCAGCGTATCCACCGCTTCCGCCAGCCCCTTCAGCGTCGGGTGATAATCATAGGGCGCATCGGCATGGCGCGACCGGGTGTGATAGCTGATCTTCACCTTGAACGGCTCCAGCCGCTTGGCGATCTCAAGCCCGATACGGCCAAGGCCATAAAGCCCGACATGGCGGCCCTTGAGCGAGAAGCGCGACAGCGGATAGGCCGTGCCCGGCTTCCAGTTGCCCGCCCGCAGCCAGGCTTCGGCCCGCGGCAATTCGCGGACGGTGTTCAGCAGCAGGCCGATCGCCGTATCGGCGACTTCGTCGTTCAGCACATCGGGCGTATTGGTGACGACGATGCCCTTTTCGGCGGCCCGCTTCACATCCATCCCGTCATAGCCGACGCCGAAACTGGCAATCACCTCGACGCCAGGCAGCTGATCCATCCACGCACCCGGGAAGGCGCCGGAGACGGCGACGCCGCGGATGCGGCCGGCAGTCTCGGCGTCGAGCGCAAGCCTTTCCTCGCGCGCGACCGCGATGATCTCAAAACGATCCTTCAGCCTTTCGAGAACGCGCTCGTGTATCTTCCCGGGAACGAGAATGGCGATGCGGGACATGCTTTTCCTCTTGGATGCGGTCTTGGTTCAGGCGCGGGGCCGATGGGGACTGGTGGACTGGCGGATGCGCATTTCCGGTTTGATCAGATGCATGCCGTCGGGCTCGTGGCTGCCGGCAAGCCGATCGAGCAGCGCCCGCGCCGCCAGCCGGCCGACCTCGGTCTGGCCGTTCCAGACGGTCGTCAGCGCCGGCGTGGCGATCGACGCCTCCTCGAGATCGTCATAACCGGTGACGGAAATGTCGCGGCCGGGCACCAGGCCGGCACGGGCAATCCCGTTCATCAACCCGATCGCCACGAGATCGTTCCAGCAGACGGCCGCCGTCGGCTTCTGCGGCAGCGAGAGGAAATGCACCGCGGCCTCGAAGCCGCCCTGTTTCGAGCGCGGGCCGGGAATGCGCAGGTTCGGATCGACCTCGATGCCGGCCTTGCGCAGCGCATTGACATAACCCTGGTAGCGGTCGCGGCCGGTGGAGGTCTGGTCGGTGCCGCCGATCATGGCGATCGAGCGATGGCCGAGACCGATCAGATGGTTGGTGGCAAGCGAGATGCCGTAGCTGTCGTCGCCGCGATAGGTTGGCAGGTCCTGGCCTTCCATCGAACGGGCGACCAGGATCGCCGGCATGCCGTTTTCTTCCGCCAACTGCACGTCCTCAGGCGGCGTGCCGATTGCCGGCGACATGATGACGCCGTCGCCGCCGAGCTGCAGCAGCGTCTCGATGAAAGTGCGCTGCTTTTCGACATTGTCGTAGTGGTTGGAAAGGATGAAGGTGTGGCGGCTGCGATCGAGCTCGCTTTCGATCGCCTTCAGGATCTCGCCGTAGAAGGGGTTCATGATGTCGTGCACGACGACGCCGATGATGCCGGAGCGCGAGGTGCGAAGGCTGGCGGCGCGGCGATTGTAGATATAACCGAGCGCGCGCGCCTGTTCCTTGATCTTTTCCCGCGTATTGCCGGCGACGAGCGGACTGTCGCGTAAGGCAAGCGATACGGTCGCCGTTGAAATGCCGAGTGTTTCGGCGATCGTCGAAAGCTTGATCTTCTGGACCACGTGTCCTCCTCCAGGCAGCACGCAAGACAGCAAGACCCCGCCGGTATCGGGCGCGGCCCCTTAAAATGTTTAATTAAAAGATTTAATCGGCGGAGGCAATTCGTCTTTCAGGGAAATTTCACTCTTCATCCGGCTCTTCGATATGAAGGGCTTCGGCCTGCAGATTGCCGTCGATCGCCTTCAGCAGCCGGACGAGATTGCGGATTTCCTTTTCGGAGAACTCCTGCGTCGCCAGCCTGTCGCAGGCGGAAGCCGCCATTTCGATCCCCTGCACGCTGCCGCGCCCGAGCTCGGTAAGATAGACCTTGGTGAGACGCGCATCCTCGGCATCGGGCTTGCGCTCGAGAAAACCCTGCGCCTCCATCCGGCCGATCGTGCGCGTCATCGTCGGCGCCTTGACGCCGAGCTTCTGGGCAAGACCGCCGGCCGTCATGCCGTCGCTCTCGGCAAGCGAAAGAATGACGCCGTCCTGGCCGGCATAGAGGCCGCTTTCGAGCAGGTTGCGCGAGAGTACGGTGCGCATGGAACGAGCCGCCTGGGTGAGCGCCGGCGAGAGGTCGACGAGCGTATACTCGGTCTGGTCCTTCTTCTTGGACTTGTTCTTCTTGCCGTCCTTGTGCTTCTTTCCCATAGCCATCCCTTTGATCTTTAAGCGCCGGCGCCGCTGCGATATGACATTGCCCAGGATCTCGTCATAAACAAGAGGCAACGACCGGATGATGACGCCTTCGCCCCGCTTCGACGACAGCGACCCGGCCTCTGCCCCCGGCGGGCCCCGCCCGATCGCCGTGCTGCCGCTCGGCGCCCATGAACAGCACGGCCCGCACCTGCCCTTCGAGACCGACACCCTGATTGCCGAAGGCATCGCCGGACGATTGAAGATGGCCCTGCCCGCCCGCCTGCCGGTCACCTTCCTGCCCGCCGAATCCGTCGGCTATTCCATAGAGCACATGGATGTTGAAGGAACGAAGACGCTCGCCTTCGACGAAGCGATCAACCGCTGGCTCGGCATCGCCGAAGGCTTGGCGAAGCAGGGCACCCGCAAATTGGTGATGCTGAACGCCCATGGCGGCAATTCACCCCTGATGACGATCGTCGCCACCGAAGCGCGGATCCGCTTCGCCATGCTGGCGGTGGCGACGAGCTGGACCCGCTTCGGCCTGCCGGACGGCGTGATCGCGCCGGAGGAAAAGGCGATCGGCATCCATGGCGGCGATATCGAGACCTCGGTGATGCTGGCGCTTCATCCCGGCAAGGTCGATATGGCGAAGGCGGCGGATTTTCCCTCGCGACAGAGCGAATTTGCCGGACGTTTCAAACATCTGCGCGCCTACGGGCCGCATGCCTTCGGCTGGAAGATGGCCGATCTCAATCCGCAAGGCGCGGCGGGCAATGCCGCGGCGGCGACGGCTGAAAAGGGCGAGGCGCTGATTGCGCATGCGGTGAAAGGCTTGGTGGAATTGCTGAAGGATGTCGATGCCTTCGACGTCGCGCAACTGCGATAAAAGGGTGATCCGCAGCGGGCGGACGATGTGATCTTATAACATTATAAAATCCTTTGAACTGCCGTGCCCATGCCATTATATGAGACCAACCGTTTGAAGCAGCCGATCTGAAACCGCTCGGCCGCACGCCTAATCTAGAGGTTCTCATGACCGACGCGATCTCCACCCAGAAGCCCATTCCCGTCACCGTGCTCACCGGTTATCTCGGCGCCGGCAAGACGACGTTGCTCAACCGCATCCTTTCCGAAAATCACGGCAAGAAATATGCGGTTATCGTCAATGAGTTCGGCGAAATCGGCATCGATAACGACCTGATCGTCGAATCCGACGAAGAGATCTACGAGATGAACAATGGCTGCGTCTGTTGCACGGTCCGCGGCGACCTGATCCGCGTCGTCGAAGGCCTGATGCGCCGCCCCGGCCGCTTCGACGGCATCATCGTCGAAACGACCGGCCTTGCCGATCCGGTGCCGGTTGCCCAGACCTTCTTCATGGACGATGACGTCCGCGCCAAGACCGAGCTCGACGCGGTCATCGCGTTGGTCGACGCCAAGCACCTGCCGCTGCGGCTGAAGGACAGCCGCGAGGCCGAAGACCAGATCGCCTTCGCCGACGTCGTCATCATCAACAAGAGCGACCTCGTCACCCCGGAAGAACTCGATGTGATCGACGACATCGTCCGCGCCATCAACCCGGCCGCCCGCGTCTACAAGACCAGCCGTTCCGGCGTCGACCTCGCCCGCGTGCTCGATCAGGGCGCCTTCAACCTGGAGCGCGCGCTCGAAAACGATCCGCATTTCCTGGAGCAGGGTCATGACGACCATGTCTGCGGCCCGGACTGCGATCACGACCACCACCATCATGATCATGATCACCACCATCATGATCACCATGGGCACGAGCATCATAACCATGGCGCCATGTCGGCGATCCACGATGTGACGGTGCAGTCGGTGTCGCTGCGCGGCGGCCAGATGAACCCGGAGCGTTTCTTCCCCTGGATCCAGAAGGTCACCCAGACGCAGGGGCCGAACATTCTCCGCCTCAAGGGCATCATCGCCTTCAAGGACGATCCCGAGCGTTATGTCGTTCAGGGCGTGCATATGATCATCGAGGGCGATCACCAGCGGCCATGGAAGGAAGGCGAAAAGCACGAGAGCCGTCTCGTCTTCATCGGCCGCGATCTCGATCGCGAAAAGCTCGAAGCCTCCTTCAAGGCCTGCGAGGCAGCCGCCTGATGCCGACAGTTGCACCGCTTGATCTCGACGGCCACGTTCTGGCCGTCGAATTTTTAGGTGATGTCCCCTTCTTCGCCAGCGCCAACGGCACGTTTCACCGGCTGGACGGCGGCGACCGGGTTTCAGAAGCCCATCAAGGCATGCTCACCGCCATCCGCGACCCTTATAGCGAGAGCCTGATCTCTGGCGGCGAGGATGGCAAGGTGCTGCGCATTTCCGCCGACGGCAGCGTCAGCGAGCTCGCCAGCGCGCCGCGCAAGTGGATTTCGCAGGTCGCGGCCGGCCCGCAAGGCGCCATCGCCTATTCCTACGGCAAGAGTTCGCTCGTGCGCCTTGCCGACGGCACGACCAAGGAATTTGCCGAGGAGCGCACGGTCGAGGGCCTTGCCTTCGCACCGAAGGGCCTGCGCATCGCAGCCGCGCGCTATAACGGTGTGTCGCTGCACTGGATCGGCATGAACGCCAAGCCTATCGACCTCGAATGGAAGGGGGCGCATACCGGCGTCACCTTCTCGCCCGATGGCAATTTCCTCGTCACCTCGATGCAGGAAAACGCGCTGCACGGCTGGAAACTCGACAGCAAGCCCGGCGCTGAAGCCCGCCACATGCGCATGACCGGCTACCCCGCCAAGGTGAAATCGCTCTCCTGGTCGGTCAAGGGCAAATGGCTCGCCTCGTCGGGCGCGCCGGCCGCCATCGTCTGGCCCTTCCAGGGCAAGGACGGGCCGATGGGCAAGGCGCCGCTCGAGCTCGGCACCCGCGCCAACATCATGGCGACCGCGGTGAAATTCCATCCGCTCGAAGATATCCTCGCCATCGGCTTCATCGACGGCATGATTCTGGCCGTGCGCATCGCCGACAGCAAGGAGGCGCTGCTGCGCCGCCCCGGCAAGGGCGCGGTCACGGCGATGAGCTGGAGCAAAAACGGCAAGCTGCTCGCCTTCGCCTCCGAAGCCGGCGATTGCGGCGTCATCGATATTTCGGCTTGAGCCATAGTGCCGGCTAGAACAGGATGATTTTAGGCCCGTTTGGCCTAAAATCTGAATCCTGTTCTAAATTTAAGGAGTTAGAGCATGATGTCGTCCGACAACCGCTCACACATTTCGGCATCATGCTCTAGGAAGATATCGTGACGGCAGCGGAAATCGTGGCGCTCGGCGCCGACCACATGCAGGCGGCCGCAAGGATCAGGCGCGTGGCGCTGTGGCAGCGGCTGCCCTGGCTGCCGGATCTGCACACGCCTGATGAAGAAGAGCAGTACTGGCGCATGCATCTGCTGCCGAATTGCACGATCCTCGGCGCAGCCACGGGAAACCGGCTGGTCGGCGTCATCGCCTATGGCGACGACTGGATAAAGCAGCTTTATGTTCTTCCCGATTTCCAGGGCATCGGCATCGGCTCCCTGCTTCTCGGCTGCGCCCAGGAGGAGATGGATGAAATCAGGCTGTGGACGTTCCAGCGCAATGCGGGCGCCCGCGCTTTCTACGAGCGGCACGGTTTTTCCATCGAGGAAGAAACCGACGGCGCCGACAACGAGGAAAAAGAACCCGATGTGCGCTATCGCTGGCGTCGGCTTCCGGAGCTGACGCCTGGCCTGCGACCGCCTGACGGCTAAAATCAGGGCTTGCCAAATGCCTTGCCCGGGCAAAACATGAATCCGCGCAGGCCTGGCCTGCGCAGTCGCTGGCAGAGGAAACGGGAATGCCGAAATCGACCGGCCTTGGTCTGGCCGCGCACCAGCCGCAATCCTTGGACAAGGCATTCGTCTGGCCGGTGATCCGCGCCGAGGCGCTCGAGCTTGCCGCGCGCGAACCGATCCTGCAGCGGCTGCTCGCCGCGCAGATAACGGCCACTTCAGGCAGCAATGAGATCATCGCCCGCGTGCTCGCCGCGCGGCTTGCTGCGACGCAGGTGGAAACCGGCGATCTGTTCGATCTGATCCTGTCCACCCTCAGCGACGATATCATGCGCAGGATCGAGGCCGATCTCGTCGCCGTGCGCGAACGCGACCCGGCCTGCACGACATTCCTGCACGCGCTCCTGAACCTCAAGGGGTTTCATGCGCTGCAGACGCACCGCATCGCCCACGCGCTCTGGAACGCCGGCCGGCCGGAGATCGCCACCTGGCTCGCCAATCTCGCCTCGCTGGTCTTCGGCCCGGATATCCATCCGGCCGCACGGATCGGCGCTGCCATCATGCTCGACCACGGCTCGGGCATCGTCATCGGCGAAACGGCGGTGATCGAGGATGAAGTATCGATCCTGCAGAATGTCACGCTCGGCGGCACCGGCAAGGAAACCGGCGACCGCCATCCGAAGATCCGCCATGGCGTGATGATCGGCGCCGGCGCCAAGGTTCTCGGCAATATCGAAATCGGCGCCTTCAGCAAGATTGCCGCCGGCAGCGTCGTGCTGAAGCCGGTTCCCGAGCATTGCACGGTCGCCGGCGTGCCGGCAACGCTCGTGCGCGTCCACCGCATCGACGAAATCCCGGCCGAGACGATGGATCAGAATATTTAGAACCGTTCCGCGGCGGGTTCTCGCCGTTCGTTAAGCGGCCTGCTGATTTTCTCCGAAGGCTTCGACCCGGTTGCGGCCTTCGCGCTTCGAACGATAGAGCGCCTCATCCGCCTTCTGCATCAGCTGTTCAAAATCTCCGCCGGTTTCCCCTCGCGCGGCAACGCCGATGCTCAGCGTCGGAAAGACGGCCAGATCCTGCCGCTGCAGCACGGCGGCAGCGAAGGTGAGACGGATGCGCTCGGCAATCGCCACCGCATCCTGCCCGGACACATTCTTCAGCACCGCCAGGAACTCGTCTCCGCCTTGCCGGGCAAGCAGATCATCGGAGCGCATGATACCTCTGGAAACACTGGCGAAAAGCCGCAGGATATCGTCGCCGCTCGCATGGCCATGCCGGTCGTTCAGCTGCTTGAAATGGTCGATATCGATGATCAGCAGCGAGACCGGCTGGGAGCCGAGAGCAGGCAGATGCTGGGCGAGACCGCCGCGATTGAGCGCGCCGGTCAGCGGATCGTGGTGAGCGAGTTCGGTCAGCTGATTTCGGCTGCGCTCGGCGGCCATCAGCACCATGGCCATGCTGCGCAGCATGATGAACGCGACCGCCGATACCGCCATCCAGCTATGGACCACGCTGCCGCCGAAAGGATCCGGGCCGCCGATCTCGCCGGTCGCCGCAAGAACGCTGCGCACCGCAAAGATCATGGCAGTGCAGAGATAGAGACCGACGAGCAGGGCGGCCGAATACAGCTTTTCGCGCCGGGCGATACCGATTGCTTCCCTCGCGACGGCCAGATCGCAGAAGCAGCAGACGACCGAGACATAGAAAAGCCTCGCCGACACTGCCGAGGGGTCGCTGACGATAAGTGCGACAGGGACGCTGACGAGAAGGATGGCGAGCCAGAAATAGCGCTGGTCGAGGGCCCGGCCCGCAAAGACCCGCACCGCGAAGAACATCAGCATGTAGCCGGCGATGGTCACGATATTGCCGCCATCGATCGAGACCGCGGAGGGAACGATATTGCGCAGCGCGACGAGGAAGGACCCGACGCCGACGAGCAGGTTGCTCAAGCCCCACCAGAGCGGCCATCTCTCGAAGCGGCCGGTCGCATAGGCTGCAAGCTGGAGAATGCCCAGCACGAAGCAGCTGACGGCGACAATGAAATAGATCGTCCTGAGATCCAGCAGCATGACGCTTTCCCGAAATTCTCGCGGAACATACAGGAAGCGTTTTGCGGTTTGATTGGGGGCTTCGCTAGAAGTTTAACGATCACCGGGTTTTTCAGGCGGCCCGCACCGCGCCGATGATATCAGCCAGCAGCCCGTGCAGCAGATCCCGGTAGCCGTTTCGCGCCGAGGGACCGCTTTCCTCCGAAGTCATGACGACCGTCAGATCGAGCGACGGCACGATATAGAGCATCTGCCCGCCATAGCCCCAGGCGAAATGCACCGGCTCGCCGCCGATCTGCCGGGTGAACCAGCCATAGCCGTAGTCGTCCCCTGAGAAACGCGAGTTGGTGCGGTGCTGCCACGACTGAGAGATCCAGTCGGCAGGCACCACCTGCGCTCCTTCCCGCGTGCGTCCGCCGTTGCGGTAGAGTTCACCGAAGGCCAACAGGGACCGGGCGCTCATCGCCATCTGATTGCCGCCGAGATAGATGCCCTGCGGATCGCGCTCCCATGCGCCGATGCGGAAACCCTCGACCGGGCCGAGCCATTCATGCGCCAAGGCCAGCGTCGACTGCCGGCTGACCCTCGTGAGAATGGCCGACAGCAGATGCGTGGATGCGGTGGAATAGAGCATCTCCCCGCCGGGCTGATCGGCGAAAGGCTGCGAAAGGGCAAAACGCACCCAATTGCGCGAGGAGACCCAGCGGCTGTAATTCGGCCCCGACATGCGATCGAGCCCAGCCTGCATGGAGAGAAGATGACCGATGGTAATATCGTTGATGCGCGGGTCCGGCTTTGCCGGGAGATCAGCCTTCAGGATCGGTGCGATCTTCTGATCCGGCCCCTTGAGCAGGCCTTTGCCGATGGCGATGCCGACCAGCGCCGAAATGATCGACTTCGAAGCGGATTTGATATTGGTCGATTCCGACGGTGAATGACCATGGAAACCGCGTTCGGCGAGTACCCGCCCGCCGCGCGCGACGATCACCACCTTGAGCGGCCGCATCGCCGGATCACCGGCCGCCTGATCGAGACGCGAATCAAGCCCGGTGAAGCTGCGCGCCGTGCTCTGGGCAGCGGCCGGCGCCGTCGCGGCAAGCGGCAGACAGAAGAGAAGCAGAAGGGAGAGAGCGCGGATCATGCGGCGCAAGATAGGATATCGCGGCGGCATGTTCGCGGCGCCGCGGCGCTTTTCACGCGATTGTGTTGCCGTGGTTGCCCGGCATCGCGTCACCACGCACCACGGCACT
This sequence comes from Rhizobium sp. BT03, assembly GCF_030053155.1. Lineage (NCBI taxonomy): Bacteria > Pseudomonadati > Pseudomonadota > Alphaproteobacteria > Hyphomicrobiales > Rhizobiaceae > Rhizobium > Rhizobium sp. BT03. The sequence continues at coordinate 3,302,621 of NZ_CP125640.1, read as the reverse complement.
CAAAAAAACAATCCGCGCCGCAACCACGCCAGGCCCGCCTGCCTGCATGGTCAAGCGGCGCGGATATTGCCGGCCGGGGTAAGGACGTTCAACCCCGGCCAGCCGATCGGCAAAGCCTCAGGCGGCGCGGCGAACCGGCGCGCCGGCCAGCATGCGTCCCGAGGGGACGATCATGCCGGCCGCGCCGTCAAGCCAGCCTTCCGTGAGTTCCAGCGCCAGAAAGCGCGAGCGCTCGAACGGCCCCGGCATGACAAGATGGCGAGCCTTTTCGGCAAAGAAACCGAAACGCTCGTAATAGGCAGCATCGCCGACGAGCAGGACGGCGCCATGCCCACGCTTCTTGGCTTCGAGGATCGCCGCGCGCATCAGCGCCGAGCCGATGCCCTTGCCGCCGTGATGCGGCGCAACGGCGAGCGGGCCGAGCAGCAGCGCATTGATCGGCGTGCCCTCGTCGTTGACGCCGGCCTCGATGTTCCAGAGCCGCACCGAACCGATGACATGGCCATCGCGATCGCGCGCGACGAGCGCCAGGCCCTCGGCCGGAACACGGTTGCGGCGGATCTTCTCCGACGACTTCTTGCGGCGGCCGGCGCCCATGACGCGGTCGAGCAGGTTTTCACGGGCAACGACATCCGAAGGATTCTCGGCGTCGATGGCGAAGGTGGTGGGCGCAAAGAATGCGCGGACAGAATCAAGAACAGCGGCCATCTTGGCCTCCCGTACCCAATACCGTTATCAGCGGCGATGAAGGAAAATTGTGAAGTTGCCGCCCCGGCTGGTTACAGGGCCGGCAGAAACGACCTTAGATGACGTACGCCTTCAGCGGCTCGAAACCGTTGAAAGCGACCGCCGAATAGGTCGTCGTATAGGCGCCGGTGCCTTCGATCAGAACCTCGTCACCAATCGAAAGGGAGATCGGCAGCGGATACAGGTTCTTCTCGTAGAGCACGTCGGCCGAATCGCAGGTCGGGCCGGCGATGACGCAGGGCTCCATCTCGTCGCCGTCGTGCTCCGTGCGGATCGGATAACGGATGGCTTCGTCCATCGTTTCGGCGAGACCGCCGAACTTTCCGATGTCGAGGAAGACCCAGCGCGCATCGTCATTGTCCGACTTCTTCGAAATCAGCACGACCTCAGCCTTGATGACACCGGCATTGCCGACCATGCCGCGGCCCGGCTCGATGATCGTCTGCGGGATCTGGTTGCCGAAATGCGTGCGCAGCGCCTGGTAGATCGACTTGCCGTAAGCTTCCGCCGACGGAACGTCGCGCAGATACTTGGTCGGGAAGCCGCCGCCCATGTTGACCATCTGCAGGTGGATGCCCTGCTTGGCAAGCGAGACGAAGACGCGCTTGGCATCGGCAAGAGCCGAATCCCAGGCATCGACCTTGGTCATCTGCGAGCCGACATGGAACGAGACGCCGTAGGACTGCAGGCCGAGCTGATGAGCGTAGACGAGAACGTCGACGGCCATCTGCGGAACGCAGCCGAACTTGCGCGACAGCGGCCATTCAGCACCTTCGCCATCGGTGAGCACGCGGCAGAAGACACGGGCGCCGGGAGCGGCACGCGAAATCTTCTCGACTTCCTCATGGCTGTCGACCGCAAAGAGGCTGACGCCGAGCGCATGAGCGCGGGCGACATCGCGTTCCTTCTTGATCGTGTTGCCGAAGGAGATGCGGGCAGCGGTCGCGCCCGCTTCGAGCGCCATTTCGATTTCGGCGACAGATGCGCAATCGAAATTGGAGCCGAGGCCTGCGAGCAGCTTCAGCACCTCGGGAGCCGGATTGGCCTTGACGGCGTAGTAGATGGCGCTGTCCGGCATGGCGTGACGGAAGGCGTGGAAATTGTCGCGCACGACGTCGAGGTCAACCACGAGGCAGGGACCGTCGGGACGTCGGGTGGCGAGAAAGTCGCGGATGCGCTGGGTGGTCATATCGTTCCCTCTTCCAATTCCAGAGCTCCGGCATGAACCGGAGGACAAAGGGCATACGAGAACTCGCATTGGAACCAGCCGGTGGAGACCCCGGAACCATAGCAAGCGCTCGATGCGCGGATAGTGAACCAACGCCGCGAACGCGGTGTAAGTTCGGCTTTGTCTGCCATGGATTGGAGGGAGAATCCCAACCGCACTTCCGGCAATGATGGTGTGCCTCTTCAGTAACCCCCGCTGATGGAAAGCAGGGAGAGAACAAAAAGGCCCGCACCGTCGTTGCTTCAGGCGTCCTCGCATTTTCCGGTTGGCCGGAATAGCGACTGGAGGGGTTAATTCCAGGTACCTTACCGATTTCCTCACCAATTCGAGGGTTCGGCGGACACCCATGGGCACGTGCGACTTTGGGCTGAGGTGGAAATAAGAATATTCGCCTTCATAATCAAGCGTTTTTTTGATCTCAGGGTTAAAAAAATAATTGAACAGGACGAGCCGATTTGTTCAACATTCCGATACAGCCCGAGGAATATTCATGGATACCTTGACCCGCATACGTGCCTTCATCGATGTCGTCGAGGCCGAAGGCTTTTCCGCCGCCGCCAGGCGCACCGGCCGCTCCAAGGCGCTGCTCTCCAAATATGTGCGCGAATTGGAAGATGAGCTCGGCGCCCTGTTGCTCAACCGCACCACCCGGCAGTTCTCCATGACCGAGGCCGGCCATACCTATTACCGCAGCGCCTCCGATATCCTCAAGGAGATCGACAACCTTGCCGATCTCGTGCGCGAAAACAATGCGCAGCTGAAAGGGCGGCTGCGCATCTCCGTGCCCCGCACTTTCGTCGATGCCGATGTCGGCCAGTCGCTGATCGATTTCTCCAGGGAGAACCCGGATCTTTCGCTGGAGATCGCCGCCGACGATCGGTTTGTCGATCTGATCGAGGAAGGCTTCGACGTGGCAATCCGCATCAGCAAGCTCGAAGATTCCGGCATGATCGCCCGCAAGATTTCCGATTTCCGCGTCCATCTCTGCGCCACCCCCGATTTTCTCGAGCGCCATCCCGATCTTGCGCATCCGAGCGACATGACCAACGTTCCCTTCATCGTCGATACCAATTCGCGCACCCAGGCGAGCATCCGCTTCCACAATCCCGACAACACCTCGTTCACCGTCGCCGTCTCCGGCCCGATGGAAGTCAACAGCCCGCATGCGACGTTACGCGCGGCCCTTGCCGGCATCGGCATCGCCCTCATCCCCGACTTCATCGCCCGCAAGCCGATCGAGAGCGGCGAGCTGGTGACGCTGTTCAACGATTACCTCCCGACCGACCGCGGCATCTATGCCGTCTATCCGCACCGCCGCTATCTGCCGGCCAAGGTGAGGATCTTCGTCGATTACCTCAACAGCTGGTTCAAGAAACATCCGTAGCGCCGCCCCTGCGGCTGCGACATCGCGCCCCGGTCGAACCCGCGGCTATCTGAATCCACCACGGAATCCGGTCCCAATTCCGTCCCAATTTCTGGCAAGAAGTCAGGATCACCGAACAGGCAGCGGAATAGATGAGATATTCGACGATACTGATGGCCGCGCTTGTTTCATTGGCGCCGGCCGCCGCTCTTGCCCATCCGCATATTTTCGTGGAGGCCCGCCTCGAGGTCGTGGCCGGCAAGGATGGCAGCGTCGAGGAACTGCGCAATGTCTGGCGTTTCGACGAGGTTTTCTCCTCCTCGGTCGTCATGGATTTCGACAAGAACACCGATCTGAAGCTGGAGCCGAACGAGCTCGCGGAAGTCGGAAAAACGGTGAAGCAGTCGCTCGCCGAATATGATTACTACATGAACCTGACGATCGACGGGAAGAACGTCACGGTTCAGAAGCCCGACATCATCCATGTCGATTACAAGGATGGCCAGTTGCTGATGTTCTTCGCGGTCAAGCCGGTGGAAAAGATGCCGCTGAAAGGCAGGCTCAGCTTCGGCGTCTACGACCCGACGCTTTATACCTCGATCGACTTTCCCACCGACAACGAACTGGCAATCGTCGGCGACGGCTTCAAGGCCTGCAAGCATCAGGTGGTGCGGCCGGATGCCGACCAGGTGATCTCGCAGAACAAGCAGTCGCTGACCGACGCCTTCTTCAATGATCCCACCGGCACCAACATGTCCAAACTCTTCGCCACCCGGCTGGAGGTCACATGCTGACGAAACGTCTGCCGTTCATCCTTGCCGCTTCGGTCTTGGCGCTTCTGGCGGCGGCAAGCCTCGCCCATGCGCAATCGCCGCTCGGCATCGGCACGGCGGAACCGAGCTTCCAGCCGACCGGCGGGCCGCTCGCGCCGCTTTTGCTCTATGTGAACTATGAGCAGCAGGCCTTCTACCGGGCGCTGACCGATGCCTTGAAGGCGATGCGCCAGGATCCATGGCAGCTGGCCTCGCTGATCGGCCTCTCCTTCGCCTATGGCGTCTTCCATGCCGCCGGCCCCGGTCACGGCAAGGCGGTCATCTCCTCCTACATGATCGCCAACGAGGTCGAGCTGAAGCGCGGCGTGGTGATCTCCTTCATTTCGGCTTTCATCCAGGGCGTTGTGGCCGTGGCGCTGGTCGGCGGCGCCTGGCTGGTGCTGCGCGGCACCGGCATCACGCTGACGGCGGCGACCCATGCGATGGAGATCGCAAGCTTCGTCATGGTCATCCTCTTCGGCGGCTGGCTATTGTTCCGCAAACTGCGCACGATGGTGGGCAACATGCCGCGCCGCCGGCTGATGGCGACGTCAGCCGGTCCGGTCAGCATGATGCTCGACTGGAAGGACAATGCCGCCGAACGCCAGGCCTATGCCTTCAACGGCAAGGCGCAGTCCGTCGAAGCCGGCCATACCTTCGTTCCCGGCATGGCCTGCGAGACCTGCGGCAATGCCCATGTGCCCGATCCCGCCCTGCTCGCCGGCGACAGGTTCAGCGTCCGCGAGGCCTGGTCGGCGATCGTTGCGGTCGGCCTTCGCCCCTGCTCCGGCGCTTTGCTTGTTATGACCTTCTCGCTGCTGAACGGGCTCTATCTCGGCGGCGTGCTGTCGGTCGCCGCCATGTCCCTCGGCACGGCGATCACCGTTTCCCTGCTCGCCACACTGGCCGTCACCGCCAAGAGTGCCGCCGTCCGTCTCTCCGGGCGCGGCTCGGCCGCCTCGGTCTGGATCGGCAACGCCATCGAAATCCTCGGCGCCGTGCTCGTTATCCTGATGGGCGCCCTGCTGCTCGGGGCGTCGCTGCAGGGGTAGACTATTTTTCTCTACCGCGCTGATAACGCGCCCGCAGCCAGAAGACCGCGAAAAATGCCATGATCAAGCAGACGCCGACGAAGATCGCCAGCGTCGGCGAGAAATTGCCGATCCACAGAACGATGGTCGGCAGGAAATAGAGGACGAGTCCGGCGCCGAGCAGGATGATGGCGGCGGCTGTTGCCTGCGAGCGGCTCTCGGGGCTCACGCGAGCCTTTCCTTCTCGAGATCGGCGCGAATATCCTGCAGACGGCGGATCTGGTTGCCGGCCGCGTCGAAATTCTCCGGCGAAAGCCAGGCCTCGAATGCATCGTTGAGCAGAGGCCATTCACTGTCGATCATCGAGAACCAGGCGGTGTCGCGGTTGCGGTGTTTGGAAATCATGTGCTGGCGAAAGACGCCCTCGAAGCTGAAGCCGTAACGCGCAGCCGTCGTCTTGCTCGCCTCGTTCTTATTGTCGCATTTCCACTCGTAGCGGCGATAGCCGAGCGCCTCGAAGACATGCTTGGCCATCAGATAATGCGCTTCGGTCGACAGCGGCGACCGCTTCATCTCGGCGCCATGCGCCACCCCGCCGATCTCGACGACGCCGTTTGCCGGGTCGGCACGCATATAGTTCGCCATGCCGACAATCTTGCCGGTGGCGTTGTCGCGGAAGATATGGGTGAGCCAGCCGGACTTGGTGTAGGCGGCCTCAAGCCAGCTGGCGAAATCCTCGATCCCGGAAAAATCGTCCTGCGCGAAATAGAGCAGCAGCGGGTTGATGCCCATGCCGCCGAGCCCGTCCCACAACGCCTCGAGATGTTCGGCGCGCCGATAAGGTTCGACGGTGACGAAGCGGCCCTTCAGCGTCACCGGCTTCGGCGCCGGGCAACCCTTGAAATTTGCAAGATCGCGCATGTTCACTCCCCTGTTCTGAGGAGTGGATAGGCCAGCCGCCCGACAAAGGCAACCGGCCGAGATGTTACTGTGACAAGGTCGTCTTGGCGGACGACACCGTCGCCTCGATATGATCGACCAGCTGGTCGGCAAGGCCGAGCCTGCCGGCGAGCAGATCGAGATAACCGCGCTCGGCGCGCGAATCCGGCTCGATGGTGAGCCGCGAGGCGGTGTAGAGTTCGACGCGCTGTTCTTCCGTGACCGCCGCGGCGACGAGCGCATCGATATCCGTCGGCGACGCGAGTTCGCGCTCGATGAAAGCCGCAGCCTCGCCGCTGACATCGGCGGCCTTGACCTTGTCCATGATCAGCGCGCGTTCGGCATCGTCGATATGGCCGTCGGCCTTGGCGGCGGCGATCATCGCGCGGATCAGCACCAGCACGAACTCATTGCTGCCGGCCGGCGACGCCGGCCCGAAGCCGGATTCGACAGGCGGCGGCAGGAGAACCGGATTGTTTGCCGAGGGTGCATCCGAGGGAGCGGCGGGCGCTTGCCCCGCCTGGTAATTCTTGTAGGCCTGGTAGCCAAGACCTGCGATGGCGGCGAGACCGCCGATCGCCAGGGCGTTGCCGGCAATACTCCGGCCGGTCTTGGTACCGAGAAGCGCGGCGGCAATCGCACCGGTCTTCATCGGATTGTTCTTTGCCGTCTGCATGGCCTCGCCCGCCCTGTCGCGAACCGAACCGCCGAGACCCGGCACCTGCGAACCCAAGAACTGGTCGAGAAGCTTCTTTGCGTCGAACATTCCTTGTCATCTCCCTGTTTGAAGCTGGAGGAGTACATAGGTTTGCGACGGTTGGAATACAAATAGGGGCGAGGGAATTGTGCCGTGAGGCTCACCCCTCTCCCTGCCGAAACTCAGGCCTTCAGCGCCGCAGCCTCCGCCGCCAGCCGGGTGATCCCTGCCCAGTCGCCGGCTGCGACCAGTTCCTTCGGCGCCACCCAGGAGCCGCCGACGCAGATGACGTTCGGCAGCGACAGATAATCATTGGCGTTTTTCAGCGAAATGCCGCCGGTCGGGCAGAACAGCGTGCCGGCAAGCGGCGAGGAGAGCGCCTTGAGAAGAGCCGCGCCACCGGCCTGCTCCGCCGGGAAAAACTTCAGCACCTGGTAGCCTTCCTCGCGCAAAGCCATGACTTCGCTGGCGGTCGCAGCGCCGGGAAGCAGCGGCACATCGGAATCGGCGGCGGCATCGAGCAGTTCCTGCGTGGTGCCCGGGCTGACGATAAACTTCGAACCGGCTTCGACGGCGGCTTCCCAATGGGCGGCATTCAGGATCGTGCCGGCGCCGACTTCGGCGCCCTCGACCTCGGCGGCGACGGCGCGCACGGCATCGAGCGCCGCCGGCGTGCGCATGGTGATCTCGATCGCCTTCAGGCCGCCCGCCACAAGCGCACGGGCGAGCAGCACGGCCGACTTGGCATCATCGACGATCAGAACCGGAACGACCGGCTGGAGTTTCAGGATGGAAAGGAGCTTCTCTGTTTTCTCGCCCATGGTCGCGCGACCTCCTTGAAACGATTGTTTGAAACGATTGAATTGGTCCCGAATAACGCCCCGGCGGAACCTTGTCGAGGCAAAACCAATTCACATGACAAGATGGGTAGGAAATCCGTGGAAATTGGGCTACCGTGCCTCGATCGTCACAAAAGGTTCACCGATATGGCGAAAGAGATCGAGCGGAAGTTTCTCGTACGCAGCGATGGATGGCGTTCTGCCGTCGAGACGAAGTCTGTCCTGAGACAGGGCTACATCGCCTCGATGGACGATCGTTCCGTCCGGGTGCGCATCCTCGACGGCAGGAAAGCGAGACTGACGATCAAGATCGGCCGCAGCGCCATCACCCGCGACGAATTCGAATACGACATCCCTGTCGCCGATGCCGAGGAACTGTTGCAGAACGCGATCGGCATCGTCATCGAGAAGACGCGCTACCGTGTTCCGCATGAAGGTTTCGTCTGGGAGGTCGACGTCTTCGCCGGCGAGCATCGCGGGCTGGTGATTGCCGAAGTCGAGATGACGGCGGAAACCGACGATCCGGCCCTGCCCGCCTGGCTGGGCCGCGAAGTGACCGGCGATTTCCGCTACTCCAACCAAGCCCTTGCCACCGAATACGGGCACGACAGGCATGGCCTATCGCATTCGGCCTAAGGCCGATTTCACCAGCGAGTTCCGCAGCGCCGCGAGAGAGCAGCTGGACGACGCCATTGCGCTGATCGAGGAGCAGCCGGACGGCGCGCATGAGGCGATCCATTCCTTCCGCAAGAATTTGAAACGATTGCGCTCACTCTACCGGCTCGTGGCTCGCGAGGCGCCGGATTTCCAGGATCGCGAAAATGCCAGGCTGCGCGATGTCGCACGTTCGCTTTCGGCGATCCGCGACGCCAATGCCCTGATCGGCACCGCGCAATATCTGCAGCAATCGGCCCGCGGCCCGGAGGAGAGCGAGGCGCTCGGACGTATCGTCGCCATTCTCGAAGGCCGCCGTGACTGGATGGCGGAAGCCGAAATCGGCCTGGAACAGCGGCTGGCGGAAACCTCGGATGTTCTGAAGGAGGCGATCGCCGCCCTGGATGCCGTCTCATTTAACGGCGGCCACCGCAAGAATGCCCGCAAGCTGGCGAAGAGCTGGCGACGCACCGCACGAAAGGCCAAGGCGGCGCTTGCGGCCTGCCACGGCGAAGCATCGGCCGACGACTTCCACAATCTGCGCAAACGCACCTACGACTACCGGCTCTATCATAGCCTCTTGCGCGATGTCTGGCCGGGCGCGATGAAGGCCAAACGCGATGCGGCCAAGGAACTCGTCGAGGATCTCGGCCACATTCACGATCTTGCCGTGCTCTGCGAGCTGGTCGAGGCCGAGCCGCAGCTCTTCACCCGCAATGACGACCTTGCCCATCTGCTCGACGCCATCATCTTCCGCCAGCAGGAAGACCGGCGCCAAGCGCTTGTCAAAGCCGAAACCGTCTTTGCCGATGATCCCGACGAGGAAGCGCAGCGCATCGAGCTTCTCTGGCTGACGGCCGGCAGTTGAGAGGCGGCGTTATAATTTCAATTGCGCCAGCACCTCTGAAATATCGCAAGAAAACCTATTGACCTCAACCAACCTTGAGGTCCTAGCCTCCGGCGGTCGAAAAGCAGAGACCTGACCCGCGAGGAAGAAATGACCGCCGAAAATACCGCGACGCCAAAGCTGCTCGGGCTCTACGAGACCCATCTGACCGTTGCCGATCTCCAGACCTCCACGGACTTCTACCGCGATGTCGTCGGGCTCGAACCGGCGGCCTTGTTCGAGGAGCGCAAAGTCGCTTTCCTCTGGGTGGATGACAGGAAGACCGGCATGCTCGGCCTTTGGGAAACCGGAACCGGGCCCCTGAAGATGCGGCTGCACATCGCCTTCCGCATGACCGCCGACGGCATGCTGCAGGCGCCCGCCCTCCTCAAGGCAAAAGGGGTCGAGCCTCTCGGCTTTACGGGTGAACCGGCAACGGAGCCGGTGGTTCTCGGCTGGATGCCGGCGTTGTCTATCTATTTTAAGGATCCCGACGGACACTCGATCGAGTTCATCAGCATCCTCGACGACACTCCCGACCGAAGCTTTGGCGTGCGGCCGTTTTCCGAATGGCAGCCGAAAGCGTAATCGCTCAAGCCAAGGCCGCCACCGGCGAAGGCAATTGCGCGAGCCGCCGATTTTCTGTATTTCCGCCCCATGACCGACAGCCTGACACATACCAGCCCGTTCCTCGTGGCCGCACTCTACCATTTCGTTTCCGTGCCGCGCTTTGCCAGCCTCCAGGCGCCGCTGCAGGCGCTTTGCGAGGAGAACGGCGTCAAGGGAACGCTGCTTCTGGCGCATGAGGGCATCAACGGCACGATCGCCGGCCCGGATGCCGGCATTGGCGCCGTGCTCTCCTTCCTGCGCGCCCAGCCGGAATTTTCTGGGCTGGAGCATAAGGAAAGCCGCGCCTCGAAAATGCCCTTCCTGCGCATGAAGGTGAAGCTGAAAAAGGAAATCGTCACCATGGGCGTCGAGGATATCGACCCCAACAAGGTGGTCGGCACCTATGTCGCGCCTCAGGACTGGAACGCGCTGATTTCCGATCCCGATACGATCGTCATCGACACCCGCAACGATTACGAGACGGCAATCGGCACCTTTCGCGGCGCGCTCGACCCGAAGACGAAGACCTTCCGCGAATTTCCCGATTGGGTGCGCCAGAATTCCGGCCTGCACAACAAGCCGAAAATCGCCATGTACTGCACCGGCGGCATACGCTGCGAGAAGGCCACCGCCTTCATGAAGGCCGAGGGCTTCGACGAGGTCTACCATCTGAAGGGCGGCATCCTGAAATATCTGGAGGAAGTGCCGCAGGAGGAAAGCCTCTGGGACGGCGCCTGCTTCGTTTTCGACGAACGCGTCTCCGTCGAGCACGGACTGAAGGAAGGCGAACACAGGCTGTGCCATGCCTGCCGCAACCCGATCACTGCAGAGGAAATCACCTCGCCGCTCTACGAGGAAGGCGTTTCCTGCAGCCATTGCTATCATACGCGCACGGAAGAGGATCGGCTGCGCTACCGTCAGCGGCAGCACCAGATCGCCCTCGCCCGGAAGCGCGGCCAGCGCCATATCGGCAGCTGAGCGAGGATCCTTTCCGGATCAGCCGCATTTTACGGGAACCTGTCCGCCCGTCAGGCTGCGCCGAGACGGCGGCCTGACGGCTCGGCGGCATGCCGCTCATGAAGCATCTCGGTTATCCGATCGGCCGTCATCGGTTTTCCGAACAAATAACCCTGCAGGCAATCGCAGCCGAAGAGGCGCATGGCGATTGCCTGCTCCTCGGTCTCGATGCCCTCGGCCGTCACCGGAATGTCGAGCGAGCGGGCGAGCGCCACCGTCGCCTGTAGCATCTCGCGCTGGCGCCTATCCTCGTTGACCCCCATGACCAGCGAGCGGTCGATCTTGATCCGGTCGAAGCCGAACTGCCTGAGATATCCGATCGAGGAGAAGCCGGAGCCGAAATCGTCGAGCGCCACCTTGACCCCCAGCGCCTTCAGCCGTTCGATCGACTGGCGGGTGCGCTGCGGGTTCTGGATCATGTAACCTTCGGTGATCTCGAGCGTGATACGGCCGGCCTCGATTTCCGTCTGCTTCAGCACATAGCGCACATAATCGGCGAAGGCGGGATTGCGGAACTGACCCGGCGAGACGTTGACCGAGACATTGAGTTCCGGCCATTGCTTGGCTGTCTCGCAAGCCTTGCGCAGCACGAACAGGCCGAGCGATTCGATCAGGCCGCTGGTCTCGGCGATCGGGATGAAAACCTCGGGTGAGACGGGCCCGTGACCCGGACGGTTCCAGCGGACCAGTGCCTCGACGCCGGTCGGCGCATAGGAGGCCGCATCGATCAGCGGCTGGTAGGCGAGCGTCAGGTCGCCGCTTTCGATGGCCATCCTCAGATCGAGTTCCAGCGCATTGCGCTGCTCCCGATCGGCATCCATCGACGGATCGTAGAGCGTCATGCGCGCGCGGCCGGCTTCCTTCGCCTTGTACATGGCAAGATCGGAGCGGCGCACCAGTTCCTCGCGCTCGATCGTCCCGGCAGGCGACATGGCGATGCCGATGCTGGCTCCGACGACGACGACACGACGGCCGATCTCCAGCGGCTCGACGAGAAAATCGAGGATCTGCTCGGAAAGTTGCAGGGCCGCGGCATTCTCGCCATCCGAGAGAAAGGCGATCGCAAATTCATCGCCGCCGATGCGGGCGAGAACCGCGCCCTGCGGAATTAGCACGTCCAGCCCGGCCGCGACCGCGCGGATCAACTGGTCGCCGGTGCCGTGGCCATAGCTGTCATTGACCTCCTTGAAACCGTCGAGGTCGAGATAGAGGAGCAGCACGTTGCGCTTGGTCTGGCGCGCCTCGACGACGAAGCGGTCGACGGCAAGACCGAGACCGTCGCGATTGGAAAGGCCGCTCAGCCGGTCGCGCAGCGCCTCTTCGCGAGCGTTGTTTTCTTCGGCCTTCAACCGGCGGCCGGCAAGCCAGCCGATGACCAGCAGCACCACGAAGAACAGTCCGACCAGGCCGAGCGCCTGAATGACCATCGGCCGCACCTGTGCATAGCCGACATCACCGGGTGACCGCGAGGTCCAGACCAGCTTTTTGAGCGTTGCCCCGGCCGGATCGACGATCGGCACGGAATAATTGGCCTCGAAATTCGCCGGCGCCAGCCTCAGCCCGCCGATGACATAGGTCTGGCCGAGCGCGGCCACCCTGTCGTTATCGAGATGGCGGGCAAAAACGAGATAGCGGTGCTTCCCGGCAGGCGCATCCAGCGCACCGGATTTCTTTCGCACCAGCGCCACGCCGACAGCGGCAATACCCCGTTTGGTGGTGACGAAGCCGACCGCCTGCGGAGTTCCGGTCGGCCCGGCTGCCTTCACCGTCTCGAACAAGGTCCAGAGCGACGGTGTGAAGAAATCCGCAAACGGCTCCTCCATCGGCTTGCCGTCGCGATAGGCCATGATCGGCATCTTCCCGTCATCGATGACGATCGCCATGTCGAAAAGCGCGCTGTTGACCGACATCTCGCCGTAATTGCTCACCGTCCAGGCCATGCCGTCGGGCGCATAGACGTTGGCGGCGGCGTCGTCCCAGGCGGCGTAATCGTCGAGCGTCGCGCCGAGTTGGTCCTCGAAAGTCTTCAACGCCCCGATCGTCGTTTCGCGCGAGCGCTCGTCATCGAGGAGATTGGAATTTTCGGCCACGCGTTCGAGCGCTGTCAGCACCATGATGGTGGCGATCGCGACGATGACGGCAAAGGAAAACAGCACGCCCGTCACGGCGATGTGGCGGCCTATACCCAATCCCTTGCTCTGCAACTTTCCGGCTGTCTGCATTACGACTCCCTGACCGTCCGACTTTGCCAGTCAAGGGTTCAAAAACGTTTAAGCAACCACCTGTTGAAGATTTGCGAGGACCTATTTCTTTGCGAAAAATTCAGGGAAGCAACGTCAGCCGCCCCACCTAACCCGCCTTGTGATTGCCCTTCGGGAATTGTGCTGCAAGTTCGCGATACCACTTGCCGCTCTTCTTCACCGTGCGCAGCTGGGTTTGATAGTCGACATGGATGAGACCGAAGCGCATGCGATAGCCTTCCGCCCATTCGAAATTGTCCATCAGGCTCCAGGCGAAATAGCCGCGCATGGGATAGCCGTCCTTGAAGAGGCCGGCCACGACATCGAGATGGTCGCCGAGATAGTCGAGACGCATCGTGTCGTCGACCTCGCCGTTGACGGCACCGGTGTTGTCGCAGGCGCCGTTCTCGGTGATGTAGCATTCCGGCAGTTCGTAGCGGCGGTAAAGGTCCTCGACCAGGAGCTTCAATCCCGGCGCATAGATTTCCCAGCCGATATCGGTTTTGATGTCGCTGGCGGGCGGCGCTTTCACCGTCCAGGGGAAATCGCCCTTGCGTTCGGCATCGTCGGTCACTCGCTCGGGCGTGTAGTAATTCAGGCCCCACCAGTCGAGTTTCTGGCTGATGAGCTTCATGTCGCCGTCTTCGATGGCGGGCATGCGGTCGCCGAGCGCCTCGACGAATTCCTTCGGATATTCGCCTTTGAAGACGGGATCGAAGAAGGCGCCGTTGTGGAACTGATGTGCGCGTTCGGCGGCGGCGAGATCGGCCGGGCTGTCGGAGCCGGGAATGACCGAGGCGGCGTTGAGCACGAGCCCGACAGGCACGTTGGGGGCTTCCGAGCGGATCGCCTCGACGCCGAGACCGTGGGCAAGATTCATATAATGCATGGCATGAAGGGCCGCCTGCACATTGCGCTCGCCCGGGGCATGGATGCCGTAGAGATGGCTGAGCCAGACGATGCACCACGGCTCGTTGAAGGTTGCGACAGCGTCGAGACGATCGCCGAGACGGTTCATCACCGTCTTGGCATAACGCTGAAAGGCGTAAGCCGTCGAGCGCGCCGTCCAGCCGCCGTCGCCGGCAAGCAGCAGCGGCAGATCCCAATGATAGAGCGTCGCAAAGGTCTTGATCCCGCGCACCTTGCAGCCGTCGACCAGCCGGTCGTAGAAATCGAGGCCGGCCTCGTTCACCGGACCGGTGCCGTCGGGGATGATGCGCGGCCAGGCGATGGAGAAGCGGTAGGCTTCGACACCCATCTCCTTGATGAGATCGAGATCCTGCTCCAGCCGGTTATAGTGATCGCAGGCGACGTCGCCATTGTCGCGATTGTAGACGCGGCCGGGCATATTGCAGAAGGCATCCCAGATGGACGGCTTGCGCCCGTCGGCCTTGGCCGCGCCTTCGATCTGGAAGGCGGCGGTGGCGACGCCGAAGGTGAAATCGCCGGGAAGGCGGCCTGCAAGCGTCTTCGCATCGATCATCTGTAAATCCCGTCTCAGCGTGTGAATGGAGCGTTTGCGCTCGGATTTAGCCAAGCCGGAAAGCAAAGTACAGGCCCGGACGGAGAAAAACTGTAACGTTACAGTCGGAACGCAGATCGGCAAGGACTGCAGCGCTGCCTCACCCCGGCCCGTCGCGCTTTTCGCTCTGACTGCCCTCATAACACGAATGTCAGCACTCGTGACTTGCCGTCGCGCCTGTGATCGCGGACACAGCCAGGATATCGCAAACATGAAAGGAATCCGATGCTGTCTTCGATCCACCTGCTGCAGCCGCATCTGTTGAGCCTGCTGCGCATCGTCTCGTCACTTGTGCTGTTCAGTTACGGAACACAGAAGATCCTGCATTTCCCGGCCGCCGCCAGCGTGCCGCCCATGGGCTCGCTCTCCTGGATCGCCGGGCTTATCGAACTCACCCTCGGTTTCCTGGTTCTGGTCGGGTTCCAGACCCGGATCGCAGCCTTCGTGCTCTCCGGCCTGATGGCTTTCGCCTACTTCATCGGGCATGCCTCGAAGGGCATCTACCCCGCGCAGAATGGCGGCGTCGCGGCGATCCTGTTCTGCTTCGTGTTTCTGTATCTGGTGGCGGCGGGTGCAGGACCGCTCAGCGTCGATAATCTGCTGAAGCGCGGCCGCACTGCTGCTGCTTGATCAGCATACGTGAAAACGCCGAGGCGACTTTGAGCCGCCTCGGCGTTTTTCATTGGGCGACGCGGATCGGTAGTTTCAGACCTTGACCCAGGCGCCGTTCTTCTTCGAGGACGCGACGCAAGCCTCGACGAAGGCCACACCCTTCACGCCGTCATCGACGGTGGGGTAGACCACCGCCTTGTCGACGGCCTTGCCCTTCTTTCGGGCATTGATCGCATGCGCGGCTTCCGTGTAGATCGTCGCAAAGGCCTCGAGATATCCCTCCGGATGCCCTGACGGCACGCGGGTGACACGGCCGGCAGCCGCGCCCGAACCGGCGCCGCCCCGGGTGATCAGTCGCTTCGGCTCGCCGAACGGCGTGTACCATAGATAATTCGGATCCTTCTGGGTCCATTCCAGCCCGCCCTTGCTGCCGTAGACGCGCACCATCAGGCCGTTTTCATGGCCGGGCGCCACTTGGCTGCACCAGAGCATGCCCTTAGCCGGCTTCTCCGAGCCCTTCGCCTTGAAACGCAGCATGACATGGGCATTGTCATCCAGCCGCCGGCCGGGAACGAAACTGTCGAGATCGGCAGCCAGGCTGTCGAGTTCCAGGCCCGATATGAAGGCGGCGAGATTATAGGCATGGGTGCCGATATCGCCCGTGGAGCCGCCGACGCCGGATTGCGCCGGATCGGTGCGCCAGGCGGCCTGCTTCTGGCCGGTCTGCTCGACCGCCTCGGTCAGCCAATCCTGCGGATATTCGGCCTGGACGACTCTTATATCGCCGAGTTCGCCGTTGGCGATCATCTCGCGCGCCTGGCGGACCATCGGATAACCGGTGTAATTATGCGTCAGCACGAAGAGCGCGCCGCTGTCGTCGGCAATTTTCTTCAGCTTTTTCGCATCGGCAAGGTTGGATGTCAGCGGCTTGTCGCAGATGACATGGATGCCGCGCTTCAGGAATTCCTTGGCCGCGTCGTAATGCACATGGTTCGGCGTGACGATCGCCACCGCCTCGATGCCGTTCTTCAGCTTCGCCTCGCGGATCGCCATTTCGCGGTAGCTGGAATAGGTCCGCGATGGATCGAGGCCGAGGTCGCGGCCGGACTGAACCGCCTTCTCGGGCGTCGACGACAGCGCGCCGGCGATGAGATCGTACTGATCGTCGATACGCGCCGCGATCCGGTGCACCGCGCCGATGAACGCGCCGGCGCCGCCGCCCACCATGCCGAGCCGGATGCGCGGCTCGCGGGTCTGTTCGGATGATGCTTCGATTGCCATTGATTCCTCCTGAAATTTAGCCTGGTGCGGATGCGCGCCCCTCATCCGGCTGCCGCCATCTTCTCCCCGCAAGCGGGGTGAAGGGGATATGCCGCAGCGTCTTTTCCGCTCTCAACGTTTGGTCGGGCAAGCCCCCTCTCCCGTTTACGGGGAGAGGGTTAGGGTGAGGGGCACCCACCAGATGCCCTGTTTAGGAAAGCCCCAGCATCCGCCGGTTCGCCGCCTGGTCCGTGCCGCTGCCGGCAAAATCGTCGAAGGCCTTTTCCGTGACGCGGATGATGTGGGCGGCGACGAACTCGGCCCCTTCGCGGGCGCCGTCCTCAGGATGCTTCAGTGCGCATTCCCATTCGACCACGGCCCAGCCGTCGAAATTATTGGCGGTCATCTTCGAGAACACCGCACCGAAATCGACCTGGCCGTCGCCGAGCGAGCGGAAGCGGCCGGCGCGTTCCACCCAGCCCTGATAGCCGCCATAGACGCCCTGACGCCCGGTCGGATTGAACTCCGCATCCTTGACGTGGAACATCTTGATGCGGTCCTTGTAGATGTCGATATTGTCGAGATAATCGAGGCACTGCAGGACATAGTGCGAGGGATCGTAGAGCATGTTGGCGCGCGGGTGGTTCTTCACGCGCTCCAGGAACATCTCGAAAGTGATGCCGTCATGCAGGTCTTCACCCGGATGGATCTCGTAGCAGACGTCGATGCCGTTCTCATCGGCATGGTTGAGGATCGGCGTCCAGCGGCGGGCGAGTTCGTCGAAGGCTGTTTCGACCAGGCCGGCGGGACGCTGCGGCCAGGGATAGATGAAGGGCCAGGCGAGCGCGCCGGAGAAGGTCGCATGCGCCTTGAGGCCGAGGTTTTTCGATGCCGTCAGCGCCATCTTGACCTGCTCGACCGCCCATTCCTGGCGCGCCTTCGGATTGCCGCGCACTTCGGAGGCTGCGAACCCGTCGAAGGCTTCGTCATAGGCCGGGTGAACGGCGACGAGCTGGCCCTGCAGATGGGTGGAGAGTTCCGTGATCTCGATGCCGTTTTCGCGGGCCTTGCCGGCGAATTCGTCGCAATAATCCTTGGAGGTCGCAGCCTTCTTCAAATCGATCAGCTGGCTCGCCCAGGTCGGCACCTGGACGCCCTTGTAACCGATGTCGGCCGCCCATTTGGTGATCGCATCCCAGGAATTGAAAGGCGCGGCATCGCCCGCGAACTGGCCAAGGAAAAGGCCGGGGCCCTTGATCGTCTTCATGTCAGATTCCTCCCTGAAATATCGACCGTAAACGTTTCTGAAGTGTTGTAGCACGCAATTTGGCGGGCGCAAGGTGCCTCTTCGCCCTCGCTCTCGGATCTGGCGCAAGCCCGGATGCGATATGGCTGCGAGCTAATCATGATGGGCTTTGGCGGGCAAGAGGTACGTGCAGCATTTTCAGGCTGCATGCCTATGGAAAGACAGAAAGGCGCCCATTCTTTCGAATGGGCGCACATCTCCGATCGCGATCAGAACGGCGAATCGGGGAAGTAGAAGTTCTTGGCATTCTCCTTGGTGACGAGCGTCGCATCGAGGATGTAGTTGCCATGAACGGGGACCTGATCGTAGAGCGCGGCGGCCGTCAGCTCCATCGCCGTGCCGACCATTGCCGGCGGATAGAGAACGTCGACCGGGATCAGCTTGTCGCCATCCATGACCTTCTTGACCATGTCCTTGGAGCCGGCGCCGGCGATGACATACTGGATGTCGGTGCGCTTGGCCTGCTCGATGGCCTGCAGAACACCGACGGCCATGTCGTCATCCTGGCACCAGACGACGTCGATCTTCGGATACTTGGTCAGATAGTCCTGCATGACCTTAAAGGCGTCGTCGCGGTTCCAGTTGCCGTACTGGCGGTCGAGAATCTTGACCTTGGAGCCGGCGATACCCTTGTCGAAACCGTCCTGGCGCTGCTGGTCGATCGGGATCGGCAGGCCGCGGATGACGACGACTTCGGCGTCAGGCGTCTTTTCGGCAATATATTTGCCGGCGACTTCGCCGAGCGCCGGATTGTTGCCGGCAACATAAAGGTCGCGCACGGAGTTGTCGTTGTTCGACGGTGCACGGTCGACAAGCGCGACGAACTTGCCCTTGCCCTTGACTTCCTTGATGGCGTTGACCAGCGGATCGGGATCCGACGGCAGGATGACGAGCGCATCGATGCCCTGCGTGTCGAGATCCTGCACGGCGTTTGCCTGCGTGGCGGCATCCGGCGAGGTCTTGACGATGACGTTCAGGCCCGGATGTTCGGCCATCAACTTCTTGGCAATACGCTCGGCATGGAACACGACGCCAGAGGTCCAGCCGTGATCGGCGGCCGGAATGGACACACCGATCGTGTAGTTCTTGTCCTGGGCGTAGGCTGCGCCGGCAAAAGCCACCCCCGCAACGGCCAGACCCAACATGAGCTTGCGCATGCTTATTTCCTCCCAAAAATATCAGGGACTTGTCCAATCCGAGCCGGGTGCCCTGTGAAGCCCGGCCAATCCGAGAACCGTCTGCCTTATGGTTTGCGCACCAGCGAGCGCTGGACGAACATGGCGATGATGATGATCGCACCCTGGATGGCGCCGATCAGATACTCGCTGATGAAATTCGAAAGCAGCATGATGTTGCCGACGAGTTCGAGAATGAAGGCGCCGCAGATCGTGCCCCAGACCCTGCCGGCGCCGCCCTTCAGCGCCGTGCCGCCGACGACGACCGCCGTGATCGCCTGCAACTCCCACAGGATGCCCGTCGTCGCCGATGTCGAGCCGAGACGGGGAACATAGAGCAGCACGGCAATGGCGACGCACAGGCCCTGGATGACGAAGGCGATCGTCCTGACGCGGTTGACCGCGATGCCGGAATAGCGGGCGACATCGCTGTTCGACCCGACTGCGACGACATGGCGCCCGTATCGGGTGCGGTAGAGGATGAAGGCCGCAACCGCCGTCACCGCCAGGATCACCACGATCGGCACCGGCACGCCGGCGATCGTGCCGAAATAAGTCGGACGATAGAGCGTCTGGATATCGGCGGAGCGCAGCGTGATCGCGCCGCCCTGCGACAGCCATGTTGTCAGGCCGCGATAGATGCCCATCGTGCCGAGCGTCGCGATGAACGGCTCGATCTTGCCCACCGTGGTGATCAGGCCATTCGCCAGGCCGCAAAGCGAGCCGGCGACCATGGTGAAGACCACCGCGACCGTCAGCATCAGCGCCGGGTTTTCGATGGCGCCCGAATTCATCAGCAGGATCATCAGGCTGGCGACGAAGGCCACCATCGAGCCCACCGACAGGTCGAGGTCACCGGCCGAGATCACGAAGGTCGCGCCGACGGCGATGATGGCGATGAAGGCGCTGCGCGTCGCGACATTGGCAAGGTTGGTGATGCCGATGAAATTGGGATTGACCAGGGCTCCGACGATCAGAAGCAGCGCCAGGGCGACGAAAGGCGCGACCGCACGCAGGTCGACATCCCGCCAGGATCGGCGCCGGATTTCCCTGGTCTCCTCGTTGACACTCATTTCCAAAACCAACCTCCCATCCCATCTTTTCTGGGCATCTTATCTGTCCGCTTCGGCCCTCAGGCCGCCGCCTTCCTCTTCAGTCCGGCGGCGTAACGCATGATCTCCTGCTCGGAAATCTCATCCCCTTCGAGCACGCCGACGATATACCCTTCGCGCATCACCACCACCCGCGTGCAGAGGCCGATGACTTCAGGCATCTCCGATGAGACGATGATGATCGAGCGGCCGTCCCGGGCGAGCGCCGAGATGAAATGATAGATCTGCTGCTTGGTGCCGACATCGATGCCGCGCGTCGGCTCATCGATGATGATGATGTCGGGCTCGGTCTCCATCACCTTGGCAAGCAGCAGCTTCTGCTGGTTTCCGCCCGACATCCGGCCGGCGACGATGTTGCCGTCGCGAACCCTGATGTCGAAACGGCGCTTGGCCTTTGCCATCGCGGCCGCTTCGCTGCCGGGGCTGAGATATCCTCGGCGAGAATGCCGTCCGAGCGATTGCAGCGTCAGATTGGTGACCATGCCGGAGCGCAGCAGCAGGCCCTTCGACTTGCGGTCCTTGGTCATATAGGCCAGGCCGCAGCGATTGGCGGCATGCACGTCGCCGGAGGGAACAGCCGCCCCCTTGATGACCACCTCACCCTCGAGACGGCTCCGCAACCCGGCGATCGCTTCCATCAACTCGGTGCGGCCGGAACCGATCATGCCGGAGAAACCGATGATTTCGCCCTTGCGCACCTCGAAGCTCGCATCCCTGACATAGCCCGTCGACACCGAGGCAACGCTCAGGACGATCTCCTCGTCGACATCGGGCTCGACCTTAGCAGGATAGAGACTGGAAAGCTCGCGGCCGACCATCAGCTGCGCGATCGATTCTCCGTCCAGAATGGATGTCGGCGACGTCTTGATCCATTGGCCGTCGCGCAGCACCGTGACGCGATCGGTCAATTCCATCACTTCGTCGAGCTTATGCGAAACAAAGACGAAGCTGGTGCCCTGATCGCGCAGCTTGCGAACCTGCCTGAAGAGCATATTGGTCTCTTCCCGCGACAAGACGGCGGTCGGCTCGTCCATGAACACGACCCGCGCATCGCGGCTGATTGCCTTGGCGATCTCGACCATCTGCTTGTCGGCGATGGAAAGCGTGCTGATAAGCGCATTCTCATCGACATGCGAACCGAGCACATCGAGAATCTTGCGGGTCTCCGAGCGCATATATTTGCGGTCGAGCACGCCGAAGCGGGTGACTTCGCGCCCGAGGAAGAGGCTCTCCGTCACGGTCAGATGTTCGGCGAGATTGAATTCCTGGTGAATGATGACGATGCCGAGCGCCTCGGCAGCGCCATTGGGCGGCAGGACGACAGGCTTGCCGTCAAGCAGGATCTCGCCGGAACTCGGCTGTTCGAAACCGGACAATACCTTGACGAGCGTGGATTTGCCGGCGCCGTTTTCACCCATCAATGCATGGATTTCGCCGGCGCGGAGATCGAAATTGACGCTGAAAAGCACCTGCACGCCGCTGAAGGATTTGCATATACGCCTGGCGGACAGCACCACGGGTGCGGTGTCGGCGATCTCCACAGTCATTATGCCCTCCCCCAAGAGCGCCTTGCATCCGGCAGAACCTGCCGGAGCCGCTCCATCACCTTGAACTAGCGCACATTCCCATTCTGAAAACCGCTTGCTGTTTTCGGATGCTATGCGCTGCGGCTCCCGTCCGCTTTGGAGTTTATGTAAACCTTTACATCAGGCATGTAAAGGTTTACATGGTGGATTTACGCAGATCCGTTGAAGCCTGCCTTTGACCTGTCGACAAGTCTGTGTAGTGTCGCGGCGAAGACAGCCCAAGGCAGAGCTCAGTGTCGAATTCCACGCCCGCAACAATCGAAGACGTCGCCCGGATCGCCGAGGTCTCCATCGCGACGGTGTCCCGGGCGATCCACATGCCGGAGAAGGTCGCCAACTCCACCCGACTCAAGGTCAACCAGGCGATCGCCGTCACCGGCTACACCACCAATGCGATGGCCCGCAGCCTGAGGCTCGGCCGTTCCAATATGATCCTGGTGGTGGCGCCCGACATCGGCGACCCCAACTTCTCCAACATTCTCGTCGGGCTGGAAAACGAGGCGCGCGCGCATGGCTACGGCATCCTGATCGGCCATACGCAGAACGACGCCCAGCGCGGGCTCGAATACCTGAAATTCCTGAATTCCAACCAGGCTGCCGGGCTGATCCTGTTCACCGGCATCCTGCCCTTCGGGCATCAGACGATGACGGCGCGGCTGCCGCCGAGTGTCGGCGTTTTCGAGCCCGTCTTCAATGGCGGCATTCCCTATGTCGGCGTCGACGATACCGAGGGGGCGCGAAAGGCGGTTGACCTGCTGCTGGCCGAAGGCCATCGCAAGATCGCCTTCATCGGCGATTCGCGCACCCGGCTTGCCTATTCCAGGCGCCGCATGGGTTACGATGCCGGTCTCGACGCCGCCGGCGTCCCACCCGACATGAGGATCGTGCTCGAAGGCGACGGCACGATCGAAAGCGGCCGGCATGCTGTGGAGCAACTCTTCATGCGCGACACGCTTCCCACAGCCTTCATGTGCGTCAACGATCAGACGGCGATCGGCGTCATGGTCGGCCTCGGCGCGCGAGGTTATGACATCCCAAGGGATTTTTCGGTGACCGGTTTCGACGACGTGCCGCAGGCCGTCTTCATATCCCCGCCGCTGACGACGATCCGCCAGCCGCGAACGGCGATCGGCAAACAGGCGATGGCGCTGCTGCTCGAGCTCCTATCCGATGGCCGGCCGACCGAAACGGAAATCCTGCTGAGGCCGGATCTGGTGGTCCGAAACTCCGTCTCCGCACCGTCGCGCAACTGGTTGAAACGCTGAACAGAGATAGAGCCGGCTACAAAAATTGCGCCGGCGACCGCTGGCCGCCGGCGCACTTGATCAGACGTAACGGTTGACGACGTTTTCGAGCAGCTCCTGCTTGCCGGATCTCGGCTGCGGGTTGACGTCCTTGGTCTCGACCCAGCTGGTGATCTCATCCAGCGAATATTCGCCGCGGAACAGCTTCTGTGCCTCGGCGGATTCCCAGCCGGCATAACGATCGGCGAGCGGCTGCGACAGAGCCTTGTCCTCGATCATCCTGGCAGCGGCCTTCAGGCCGCGGGCGCAGCAATCCATGCCGCCGATATGACCGATCAGCAGATCAGCCGGATCGAGCGACTGGCGGCGCAGCTTCGAGTCGAAGTTGGTGCCGCCGGTCTTGAAGCCGCCGCCTGCCAGAACGTGATAATAGGCGAGCGCCATTTCGGGAACGTTGTTCGGGAACTGGTCGGTATCCCAGCCGGACTGGTAGTCATTGCGGTTCATGTCGATCGAGCCGAAGATTCCAAGCGCATTGGCAAGCGCCAGCTCGTGCTCGAAGGAGTGACCGGCAAGGATCGCATGGCCCTGCTCGATATTGAGCTTCACCTCGTTTTCGAGGCCGTGCTTCTTGAGGAAACCGTAAACGGTCGCGACGTCGTAATCATACTGGTGCTTGGTCGGCTCCTGCGGCTTCGGCTCGATCAGGATCGTGCCCTTGTAGCCGATCTTGTGCTTGTATTCGACGACGAGGTTGAGGAAGCGCCCGAGTTGGTCAAGCTCGCGGCCGATATCGGTGTTGAGCAGGGTTTCATAGCCTTCGCGCCCGCCCCAAAGCACGTAATTCTCGCCGCCGAGCTTCTGCGTGGCGTCGATGCAGGTCTTGACCGTCGCAGCCGCGAAAGCAAAGACATCCGGATCCGGATTGGTGGCTGCACCCGACATATAGCGGCGGTGCGAAAAAAGGTTCGCCGTGCCCCAGAGCAGCTTGGTGCCGGTAGCGGCCTGCTTTTCGGCGAAATAGTCGACGATCTCGTTGAGGTTTTTGGTGTTCTCGGCAAAGTCTTTGCCTTCCGGACGCACGTCGGCGTCGTGGAAGCAGTAATAGGGCGCGCCGAGCAGCGAGAAGAATTCGAAGGCGACGTCGGCCTTGAGCTTGGCGGCCTTCATCGTGTCTTCGAACCAGGGGCGCAGGAAAGTCTGGCCGCCGAAGGGATCGCCGCCCGGCCAGGTGAAGGTGTGCCAATAGGCCACCGCAAAGCGCAGATGGTCCTCCATGCGCTTGCCCATGACGATTTCATCAGGCTGGTAGTAGCGGAAGGCCAGCGGATTGGTGCTGTCGGGGCCTTCGTATTTTACTTTTTGGATATCGCCGAAAAATCCGGTGCTCATGTTGGGTCTCCTTGGGTCCGTAATTCAGTCTTGTCGTTTGTGCCATCCGGCCCCTCATCCGACCCTTCGGGCCACCTTCTCCCCCAGGGGAGAAGGGGAATGAGGCGCCGCTGCGAGTCTCTTCTCCCCAGCGGGGAGAAGGTGCCGGCAGGCGGATGAGGGGGCCGCTGGCTCCAGTTCTCAATGCGCCAGCGACTTGATCGCCGGATAGAGTGCGCGGTAACGCGTGTAGGCATCCTCGTAAGCGCCGCTCAGCGCCGACACCGGCTCGATCGTACCTGAGGTCACCGGCGGCGTGCAGACGGCAATCGGATCGGCATCCGTCGCGGCGATCAGGCCAAGGCGGGCGGCACCGAAGGCCGCGCCGAAATCGCCGTCGGCCGGCAGGTCGACCGGAACACCGAGCGCGGTCGCGATCGACGCCAGCCAGTAATGCGAGCGTGAACCGCCGCCGATCGCGGTGACGCGGGAGATGCCGGTGCCGGCCGAGCGCAGCGCTTCGAGATTGTCGCGGATGGCGAAAGCGACACCTTCGAGCACCGCCTGGGTGAGAACGACGCGGCTGCTTTCATGTTCGAGGCCGATGAAAGCGCCGCGAATGACGGCATCATTGTGCGGCGTGCGCTCGCCGGAGAGATAGGGAAGGAAGGTGACGCCGGTCGGCGCCTTCAGCGTCTCGCCAAGCTCGCCGGTGAGATCGGCGGCCGACTTGCCGGTGACGCCGGAATGCCAGTTGAGCGCATCGGTGGCCGACAGGATGACGCCCATCTGGTGCCAGGTGTTCGGCAGCGCGTGGCAGAAAGCATGCACGGCGCTTTCCGGCTTCGGCAGATAGGAGCCGTTGGCGGCAAAGAGCACGCCCGACGTGCCGAGCGAGACGAAGGCGGCGCCATCGCTGACGGTCCCCATGCCGCAGGCCGATGCGGCATTGTCGCCGGCGCCGCCCGCAACGACGACATTGCCCGATATGCCCCATTGCGCCGCCAGTTCGGGCCGCAGCGTACCGGCCTGCTCGGTGCCTTCGACAAGCGCCGGCATCTGCTCCTCGGAAAGATGGGTGGCAGCGAGCAGATCGGCCGACCAGGCGCGTTTGCCGGTGTCGAGCCAGGAGGTGCCGGCCGAATCCGACATTTCGGAGATATAATCGCCAGTCAGCCAAAGACGCAGATAGTCCTTCGGCAGGAGCACCTTGGCGATCCTGGAGAAAATGTCGGGCTCATGCTTCTCGACCCAGGCGAGCTTCGGCGCCGTAAAGCCGGGGAAGACGATATTGCCGGTGAGCGCGCGGAAGCGCGGATCCGCATCGAGGGCCGCGGCTTCGACATGGCTACGCGTGTCGTTCCAGAGGATGCAGGGGCGCAGGACCTTGTCGCTAGCATCGATCAGCGTCGCGCCGTGCATCTGGCCGGAAAGGCCGATGCCCTTGACCGCGGTAAGCTCTTTCGGGTGCTTCGCCTTCAGGCCCGCGACGGCCTCTTGCGTCGCACGCACCCAGTGGGACGGCTCCTGCTCCGACCAGCCGGAGTGGGGCCGGGAAACGTCGAGCGAACCATTGGCCGAGCCGACGATCGTCTGATCGCCGTCGATCAGCATCGCCTTGACGCCGGAGGTTCCGAGATCGAGACCGAGATACATGGGGTCTTCTCCTTTGCCGTTACGGCAGATTGTCTTTCACGAATATGTCGAGGCGGATGCGCTCCTGCGCGTCGATGACGGCAAGCCCGTCCGCCTTGGCTTTCAATATGCGGATGGCGCTGCGCACCTCATGGCCGGCGTCCTGATTGAGGATCGCATCGATCGTGTTGTCGATGAGCGCTGCGCGCGTGTGGACGGTCAGCTCGTGGGCAATCACGGTCAGCGTCCGGTCGACGGCCTTCTCCTTCAGCGCCCGGATGAGGCCGCGATTGCCGGCGCCGAGGCTGTAGACGCCGACGATGCCGGCATTCCCGAGCGCATCGGCAACGAGCCTGTGGGCGGCTTCGGGGTCGTCGCGGCCTTCGAGAACCGGCAGGACAGCAAGATCGGGAAATTCCGCGGCCATGACAGAGGCAAAGCCTTCCAGCCGCTCGCGATGGTCGCGCACCAGCATGGAGCCGGCGAGCACGGCGATCTCACCCTTTCGCGGCCCGAGAAAGCGGCCGAGCAGACGGGCCGCCGTGCGGCCGGCCGCAATATTGTCGACACCGGCATAATGATGGCGCAGCGACCCGGTGAGATCGGAAACCAGGGTGACGATGGGAAAGCGCTCGCGCACCAGCTTGTCGACGACGGCGCGCACCTCAGGCGCATCGGTCGCGACCATCGCGATGCCGCAAGGCTTTTCCCGGGAAAGCCCTTCGAGCACTGCGACGAGGGCGGCCGGATCGAAGGCCGGCACCTCGATGATGCGGATATCGGTGCGCTCGGCCGGCGAGCGCAGGACCGCCTGCCGGATCTCGGCATTCAGCCCATGCATGAAGGAATTGTCGCTGGCCGGCAGAATGAAGACCAGCGGATAGGTGCGCCCCTTGGCAAGATTGGCGGCAGCCACGTCCCTGATATAACCGAGCTCGCGGATTGCGGTCTCGACCTTCGCCCGCGTGACGTGGCGCACGCCCGGGCGCTGGTTGAGAACCCGGTCGACAGTCGCAAGACTGACCCCGGCAGCGGCGGCGATATCGTGAACTGTTGGCCTCATCATTCCTCCTGACGAGACCCTTAGCGCCAAATTTGATGTACGTAAATCAAAAAATAGACCGGGCCGATTGGCGCACTGTTTTTCCGGCCGGTCCACTTCGGACCAGCCGACCGAGGATTAGATGCTGATGACATACCGGCCGGAAAGCGGCAAGCAAAAAGGCCCTCCGGAGAGGGCCTTTTCAAGGGGCGGCAGGCCGGAGGTCAGTGGCCGCCACCGCCTCCCCCGCCTTGCGGCGCGGGTTTCTTGATCATGGCGACACCGAAGATCATCGCAACGAAAAGCGCGGTCAGGATCAGGAAGACGTCGCTGAAGGAGAGGATCACCGCCTGCTTGGTGGCAAGGCCGACCATCTGCTTGATCGCGACCGAAGCGCCATCCATGCCGTATGTGTTGAAATTGGCGGCCATGTTGTTCATCTGATCGATGGCCGCCGGATTGCCCCAGTCCATATTCTCCCGCAGCCGCTCGTAATGCACGTCCTGGCGGTTGGTGAGCACGGTGTTGATGACGGCAAGGCCGACGGCGCCGCCGAGGTTTCTGGTCAGGTTGAACAGGCCGGACGCGCCGCGGATGCGCGAGGGCGGCATCGTGCCGAGCGCGATATTGTTGATCGGCACCATGCACATCATCAGCCCGAAACCGCGCAGGATCTGCGGAATGAAGAGCTCGTAGAAATCCCAATCCGCCGTCAGGTGTATCATGATGTAGGTGCCGGCAGCGAAGCTGGTGAAGCCGATCACCATCATCAGGCGCAGGTCCATCTTGGTCGACAGCTTGCCGGCGATCGGCGCGGTGAAGAACATCGCAAGCCCGGAGACGAACATTGTCTCACCGATCATCAGCGAATCATAGCCGCGGATACGGCCGAGATAGACGGGGTAGATGTAGGTGAGGCCGTAGAGGCCGATGCCCATGACGAAGGAGAAGATCGAACCGAAGGAGAAATTCCGGTTCGCAAAGGCCTTGAGATCGACGACGGGGAACTCCACCGTGAAGGCGCGATAGAAGAAGACGATGGCTCCAACGCCGGAGGCGACGGCGGCAATCGCGATGGAACTGTCGTTGAACCAGTCGTTCGAATTGCCCTCTTCGAGCACATATTCCATCGTGCCGAGGAAGATGCCCATCGAGATCAGTCCCCACCAGTCGAACTTCTTGAAGAGCGACAGTTCCGGTTTGTCGAAATCGATGAAGTTCCAGGTGACGATCGTAACGATGATGCCGGGAACGATATTGACGAGGAACAGCCAGTGCCAGGAGAAGGCGTGGCTGAGATAGCCGCCGACCGTCGGACCGATGGTCGGCGCCAGCGTCGCGATCAGGCCGATGATCGGCGAAACGATGCTGCGCTTCGACGCCGGGAAGATGGTGAAGGCGGCCGCGAACACCGACGGGATCATGCCGCCGCCGATAAAACCCTGAATGGCGCGGTAGACGATCATCTGGTCGATATTCGTCGCCGTCGCGGCGAGCGCGCTCGCCATGGTGAAACCGGCCGCCGAGATCGCGAAGAGATACCGCGTCGAAATGATGCGCGCCAGCGTGCCCGAAAGCGGGATCATGATCACTTCGGCGATCAGATAGGCCGTCTGCACCCAGCCGACTTCGTCGCTGCCGGCCGAAAGGCCGGCCTGAATTTCGGCAAGCGAGGCCGAGACGATCTGGATGTCGAGGATCGACATGAACATGCCGAGCACCATCGCGAAGAAGGCGATGAGCTTCCTCGGATCCATGCGCTCGTCGGCGTGGGCGGGCGC
Organism: Rhizobium sp. BT03; assembly: GCF_030053155.1. Classification (NCBI taxonomy): domain Bacteria; kingdom Pseudomonadati; phylum Pseudomonadota; class Alphaproteobacteria; order Hyphomicrobiales; family Rhizobiaceae; genus Rhizobium; species Rhizobium sp. BT03. Next base: position 3,273,913 of record NZ_CP125640.1, on the reverse strand, counting down.
TGCCGGGATCGTCCCCGCTGTTGCTGTCGCGCTTCCGGCCATCGGACCACCTCCGCCTTTTTTTAAAGGCTTACTTGTTCGGCGCCGTGCGGGTATCGACGTCGACGACGACGCTGAGGCCCGCCCGCAGGCGCCCGCTATCGAGCGCATCCTGCGGCAGCGCGATGCGTACCGGCACGCGCTGGATCACCTTGGTGAAGTTGCCCGTGGCATTTTCCGGCGGCAGCAGCGAGAAGACCGAGCCGGACGCCGGCGAGATCGATTCGACGGTGCCGACGACAGGATGGTCGCTATAGGCGTCGACATGGACGTTGACCTTCGAACCGGGAACCAGATGCTGGATCTGCGTTTCCTTGAAGTTGGCGTCGATATAGAGCTCATGCACCGGAACGAGCGCCATCAGCCGCTGGCCGGGCGAAACGAGATCGCCTTCCTGGACCGAGCGGTTGCCGACGATGCCGTCATAAGGCGCCTTGAGCACGGTGAAGGAGAGGTCGCGGGCGGCCTTGTCGCGCGAGATTTCCAGCGACCGGACCGAGCCTTCGGCCTCCTTGCGCTGGGCCTGGAGAATGGTGATGTTGGCCTGCGCGGCGGTGATGTTGGCGTCGCCGCCGGCAAGATTGGCCTTGGCCTGGTCGAGCGCGATATTGGCATTGTCGAGATCGGCGGCGGTGCCGACCGACTTCGCCTGCAGCTCGCTCTGGCGCTTCTGGGTGATCTCGGCACCGCGAACGGCCGCTTCGAGTGCCACCTTTTGCGCCTGCGCCTGCGCAAGGCTGGCATTGGCGCCTTCGATCTGCGCGTCGACGCGCTGCAGCGAAAGCTGTTCGGTGGCGATCTGGGCCTGCGCCTGGTCGAGAGCGTTCTGATAGTCGCCATTATCAAGCGTGGCGAGCACGTCGCCGGCTTTGACTTCCTGGTTGGCGACCACATTCACCTTCGCGACGTAGCCCGTGACCTTCGGCGAAATCGTTGCGATATCGCCCTCGATATAGGCGTCGTCGGTCGACACCATGAAGCGGCCGTTCGTCCACCATTCGTAACCATACCAGCCACCGCCCGCGAGAATGGCGAGCACGACGATCGGCAGCACCGGGCTGCGGCGCTTCTTGGCAGCCGCGGGCGCGGCGACCGAAGCCGGCGCCGACTGCGCAGGCGCTGATGGAACCTCGCGGGCTTCCGCCGTCGGAGCCTCGGCAACGCTTGCGACTTCGGCCTTCACCTCTTCGGCTCCGGCATTTTCGCTGACGATCCGCGCGACGTTGCTTTTCTGGTTGCTCGACATGACCACTTTACCGATCTTGGAGTAAATAATCGAACTGAACGGTTCGGTTCAGTTGACTTAAACCTGTTTTACCGTCATATCAAGATGTATAGAACCAATCGGTTCGATTTCTTTTAAAGAAAATACGAAACCGTGAACACGGTTAAAGAGACATGACGCTGAAACCCGACCACGCCGCCGTCTTCAGTCCCCCCGTCGGAGGAGGCCGATTTGCCGCGGGCGAAGATCCGGCCAAGCGCCAGCAGATTCTCGCCGGCGCCAAGCGCGTCTTCATGAAGTTGGGATTCGACGCCGCCAGCATGAACGACGTGACGCGCGAGGCCGGCGTCTCCAAGGGCACGCTCTACGTCTATTTCACCAATAAGGAAGAATTGTTTTCGGCGATGATCGAGGACGAGCGCGCCGCCTTCGTGGCCGCCGTGCGCACCGCCCTTGCCGAACATGACGATCCTGAAGCCGGCCTCTACGAATTCGGGATAAGCTTCGTCACCCACATGACCGACGAAAAGGTCATCAATGCGATGCGCACCGTTCTCGGCGTGCGCGACCGCATGCCGGTGCTCTGTCAACGCTTCTTCAAGGGCCCGGTAAACCTGCGCACCATCATGCGCGACTTCCTCGAACGGCACGTCGCCGAAGGCACGCTCAAGATCGACGACATCGATCTGGCCGCCGGCCAGTTTCTCGATCTCGCCAGCGGCAGCTTCTTCAAGCTCCGCCTGTTCGGAAGCATGGAAGAGCCCCCGTCCCGCGAGGAAATCGACCGCGTCATCCGTGGCGCGATCCACGTCTTCATGGCCGCCTACGGCGCCCGCCGGCACGGCGCCGGCTGACTGCATCCTTGACGGTCGCTTCCCTTCGGCCGAAACTGCGCAACAACGATCAAACCCGGCTGCCGACTTTTTTCTAAGGAAGAAGCCGCAACCAGGGGAGTACGGATGAGCGCCATCGCACGGGCGATATGGTTCATAGAGAGCCATTTCGAAAGCGATCTGTCGCTGGAAGAGATATCGGAAGCAGCCGGATTGTCGCGCTACCATCTGTCGCGCGTCTTCGGGCTGGCCACCGGCCACTCGATCAGCGGCTATATCAGAGGGCGGCGCCTCAGCCGCGCCGTGCCCGCGCTTGTCGGGGGTTCATCCACCATTCTCGAGGTTGCGCTTTGCGCGGGCTACGGCTCGCACGAGGCTTTCACCCGTGCCTTCCGCGACCAGTTCGGCATGACGCCGGATGCTGTGCGCAAACAGGGGCACGCCCGTAACCTTGTCTTGCTGGAGCCGATCAGAATGGACCCCGCCCACCTCAACGACCTCGAACCGCCCCGCTTCGAAACCCTGCCGCCGATGCTCTTAGCCGGCTTGCAGGAGATCTATCCCTATGGCGGCAATGCCGCCATTCCCTCTCTCTGGCAGAAGTTCAATGCCCATTTCGGCCATATATCAGGCCAGAAAGGCAACGTCGCCTACGGCATCTGCACGCATATCGACGGCGAAGCGGAGAAGTTCCGCTATATGGCCGCCGCGGAAGTGGCCGACGCCGGTGATCTGCCGGCGGATTTTGCCACGCTCAAGCTTCCGGGGCAGCGCTACGTCGTCTTCACCCATCGCGGCCATGTCTCCGGCATTTCCGTGACCATGAACCGGATTTTCGGCACATGGTGGCCGACCTCCGGCCTCGAGCACGGCGCCACACCCGATATGTTCGAGCGCTATGACGAACGCTTCGATCCCCATACCGGCATGGGCGTCACCGAAATCTGGTTGCCGATCAAGGAATAAAAGTCACACCAATTTCGTATACCCCCTTGCGGCGCTTGCGTGGCAGGCCGCCGACACTACATTGCGCGCGTCATCCAATCATGTGACGCAAGAGGGATATACGCTGATGCAGGAAATCATGACGCTCATTCAGGATCCGGCCGCCTGGGTGGCGCTCATCACGCTGGTGGTGATGGAAGTCGTTCTCGGGATCGACAACCTGATCTTCATTTCCATTCTCACCAACAAACTGCCGCCCGAGCACCGGGAGAAAGCCCGCAAGATCGGTATCGGTCTTGCGCTGGTCATGCGCCTGGCCCTTCTCGGCACCGTCGCCTGGATCGTGCAACTGACCGAACCGCTGTTCGAGGCCTTCGGCCACGGCTTTTCCTGGAAGGACCTGATCCTCATCGCCGGCGGCTTGTTCCTCGTCTGGAAAGCCACCAAGGAAATTCACCACACGGTCGATCCTGTAGACCATCAGGAGGATTTCATCGCGACATCTGTCACGACGGGCTTTGCATCGGCGATCGGCCAGATCTTGCTGCTCGACCTCGTCTTCTCGGTCGACAGCATCATCACCGCCGTAGGCATGACGCCGCATCTGCCGATCATGGTGATTGCCGTCATCGCCGCCGTCACCGTCATGCTGGTTGCCGCCAACCCGCTTGCCAACTTCATCGAGAGGAACCCGACGATCGTCATGCTGGCGCTCGCCTTCCTGCTGATGATCGGCACGACGCTGATCGCCGAAGGCATGGGCTTCCATGTGCCGAAGGGCTACGTCTACGCCGCCATGGCCTTCTCGGCAGCGGTAGAAGTGCTGAACATGATCGCGCGCAACGCCCGCAACCGCAAACGCGGCGGCGCTCACTGAGACTGAAGCTGGACGGCGCGCCGCAACCGGTGCGCCGTCCCTCACCGCCCTCGGGCCTTTGCAGACGTGGTTTTTCTTGACGCGCCCGGTTGAATATGGCCTAAGGCCAGCCGAACGGACGATCGGCGGATAGTGCGGGCGCATGCCCCTTTTCGGCCGGTTTGCCGATGAAGATATCTGCATCCTTCGGCCGAACGTCGCTTTCCCTGGAAAGCCGTCCGGCGTTCATTGACGGGCCATACCAATGACAACTTCCGGCGTCCGCGTCCGCATCGCTCCCTCGCCGACCGGCGAGCCGCATGTCGGCACCGCTTACATCGCTCTCTTCAACTACCTTTTCGCCAAGAAGCACGACGGCGAGTTCATCCTGCGCATCGAGGATACCGACGCCACGCGCTCGACCCCGGAATTCGAAACGAAGGTATTGGACGCGCTGAAATGGTGCGGGCTGGAATGGAAGGAAGGCCCCGATATCGGCGGTCCTTACGGCCCCTATCGCCAGTCCGACCGCAAGCCGATGTACCAGCCTTACGCTGACGAGTTGCTGGACAAGGGCCATGCCTTCCGCTGTTTCTGCACACCCGCGCGCCTCGAACAGATGCGCGAGGCGCAGCGCGCCGCCGGCAAGCCGCCGAAATATGACGGTCTCTGCCTCAGCCTGACGGCCGAGGAAGTGACCTCGCGTATGGCCGCCGGCGAGACGACCGTCATCCGCATGAAGATCCCGGCTGAGGGCTCCTGCGACTTCACCGACGGCGTCTACGGCGATGTCTCCATCCCGTGGGATTCCGTCGACATGCAGGTGCTGATCAAGGCCGATGGCATGCCGACCTATCACATGGCCAACGTCATCGACGACCATCTGATGAAGATCACCCATGTGGCGCGCGGCGAGGAATGGCTGGCTTCGGTGCCGAAGCACATCCTGCTTTATCGCTATTTCGGCTGGGACCAGCCGGTCTTCATGCATCTGTCGCTGATGCGCAATGCCGACAAGTCGAAGCTGTCGAAGCGCAAGAACCCGACCTCGATCTCCTATTATTCCGCGCTCGGTTATATCCCCGAAGCGCTGATGAACTTCCTCGGCCTGTTCTTCATCCAGATCGCCGAAGGCGAAGAGCTTCTGACGATAGACGAACTCTCCGAGAAGTTCGACCCCGAGAACCTCTCCAAGGCCGGCGCGATCTTCGATATCCAGAAGCTCGACTGGCTGAACGGCCGCTGGATCCGCGAGAAGCTTTCCGAAGAGGAGTTCCAGGCGCGAGTGCTGAGCTGGGCAATGGAAAACGACCGTCTGCGGGCTGGCCTGCGCCTATCGCAGACGCGTATTTCCAAGCTCGGCGAACTGCCCGACCTCGCCGGCTTCCTGCTGAAGTCCGACCTCGGCCTGCAGCCGTCCGACTTCGCCAAGATCAAGTCGCCGCCGGAAGAGATTCTGGAGATTCTCAACACCGTTCAGCCGGATCTCGAAAAGATCCTGGAATGGAATGTCGAGACGATCGAGGCGGAGCTGCGCGCCATCTCCGACCGCATGGGCAAGAAGCTCAAGGTCGTGGTCTCGCCGCTTTTCGTCGCGGTCTCCGGCTCGTCGCGCTCCCTGCCGCTCTTCGATTCCATGGCGATCCTCGGCCGCTCGGTGGTGCGCCAGCGCCTGAAGCTCGCAGCCCAAGCCGTCGCCGCTCTCGTCGGCTCGAAATGACTGTGGAGCCCCTCCCCCTTGTGGGGAGGGGTTGGGGAGGGGCTTTTTTTCAAGAAACCCCTCCCCTCCGCTTCGCTCCGACCCTCCCCACAAGGGGGACGGTTGAGCCGAGCCAGCCGCCGCGCTTCGAACCGCGGAACCATTGATTTAGAATTCGTGCCGCATCGATGAGGCGAATGACATGAACGACAAGACCGAAAACACCCTTTCCTCCGACGCGACTGAGGTGCGTGCCCAGAAGCTGAAGCTGCTGCGCGAGCAGATCGGCGACGTCTATCCGGCGCATTTCCACCGGACGCTGACCAATGCCGAGCTCGGCGCCAAGTACGAATCTCTGGAACCCGACGTCGAGACGCAGGATGTCGTCACCGTCGCCGGCCGCGTCTATTCCTCGCGCAACTCCGGCATGTTCATGGATATCCGCGACGCTTCCGGCAAGATCCAGATCTTCAGCCACAAGGACACGACACCGGAAGAGGCCCGCGCCCTGCTGCCGATGATCGACATCGGCGACATCATCGGCATCACCGGCATCGTGCGCCGCACCAAGCGCGGCGAGCTGACGATCAACGCCCAGAAGATCGAGATGCTGACCAAGTCGCTGCTGCCGATGCCCGAGAAGTGGCACGGCCTCTCCGACATCGAGCTGCGTTATCGCAAGCGCCATCTCGACATCTTGACCAATGAGGATTCGAAGCTGCGTTTCCAGCAGCGGTCGAAGATCGTCTCCGGCATCCGCCGCTTCATGGAAAATGACGGCTTCATGGAAGTCGAGACGCCGATGCTGCAATCGATCTATGGCGGCGCCACCGCCGAGCCGTTCAAGACGCATCACAACACGCTGAAGCTCGACATGTATCTGCGCATCGCGCCGGAACTGTTCCTGAAGCGCACGCTGGTCTCCGGCCTCACCGACAAGGTCTTCGAGATCAACCGGAACTTCCGCAACGAAGGCGTCTCCACCCGGCACAATCCCGAATTCACGATGATGGAATGTTACTGGGCCTATGCCGATTACGAGGACATGATGGATCTCGTTGAGCGGCTGTTCGAGACCCTGGCGCTGTCCATTCACGGCACGACGGAATTCGACTTCGGCGACAAGCGCCTGTCCTTCAAGGGACCGTTCAAGCGCGTGCCGATGCCCGCCGCCGTCAAGGAATCGACCGGCATCGATTTCCTCGCGATCAAGACCGACGAGGAAGCGCGCACCGCCGCCAAGGCTGCCGGCTTCGCGGTCGAGAAGGACTGGACCTGGGGTGAATGCCTTGCCTTCATCTTCGAGGAGATGGTTGAATCGACGCTAATCCAGCCGTCTCACGTCACGCATTTCCCGAAGGACATCTCACCCTTCGCCAAGGAAGTGCCGGGCGAACCGCGGCTCGTCGAGCGCTTCGAGACCTATTGCAACGCCTGGGAACTCGGCAACGCCTTTTCGGAACTCAACGATCCCGAGGAGCAGCGCCGCCGCATGGTCGAACAGCTCGAACAGGCGCATGCCCGCGGCGAAAAGGAAAAGCAGCTGGACGAGGAATTCCTCGATGCGATCGACCAGGGCATGCCGCCGGCCGGCGGCCTCGGCATCGGCGTCGATCGCCTGATCATGCTGCTGACCAACGCCCCCTCGATCCGCGACGTCATCCTCTTCCCGGCCCGCCGCAACAAGGCCGACTGACGGAATAAAACGTCAAACAAAATAAGCGGAGTGCCGACCGGCGCTCCGTTTTGCGTTCAGTGGGTTTTTGGCGCTTCCGCCGGCGGCTCTTCCGCCGGTGCCTCGGCTACCACATCGGCACCGCCCTCGGCGGCAGGCGCCGCCTCGCTTTCGGGTTCGGCCGCCGGCGCTGCGCCATGGGCGCCGCCTGCGGACTTCTTTTCCTTGCCCTTTGCCGCGTTTGTGGTCGAGCCGACCGCGACCGGGTCGACGCAATCCTCGGGATCCTTGAAACCGGCGCTGATCATGGCGATCTCATCCATCGGCAGATCGATCCGCTCGCCGAAGAACAGCCCGTTTTCACTGGCCCTGCCGTCATAGTAGCGCGCCGTATAGGACTTGTCGTCGAGGCCGGGAACGGTCTTGTCGGGATGCGGGATATAGACGACATCGGCGCCGATCGCCCGACCGCGGATGTCGGAGCGCAATGTCGGGCCGTTCTCGTCGAGCACCACCACCTGGACCAGATCCGGCTTCTGCGCGGCATAAACGGCCTGGGCGACACGAAGCGCGGTCCTGACGCGCGTCATTCCGTCGGTCGGTTCGGTCTTGATGTATTTGCGCACCCAGATGTGGTTCTGTTTGCGGATCGTCACCAGATTGACGTCGCTGCATTCGAGCCCGGAGCCGCCGCCGGCGGCACCGATCAGCTTGTCCTTGCCGACATAAACGGCCGCGCCGCCGGAAACGCCCGCCAGAAGAGCGACTCCACCGATGATGATTGCCAATTTCCGGGAAGGCCGGAACATGCGCAGTAAGGCCTTCACGCCAACTGCTCCGCCATCTGAAACTCCAACGCAGGACAAGTGCTGATAATGCTAAGGAAATGACGTTTCCGAAAGTTTAAGTGAGGATGCGAAGCCTGCGCCATTTTGAGAAAAGACCAAAAAAGGTCCGCATTTTCCGGCCGCTTGCCACGGCCTGTTCCGCCATGCTCTAAACGCTGATGGCCTTCACGCTTCGCCAGGTTCAATATTTTGTCGCCGTCGCCGAACAGGGTTCGGTAACGCGCGCCGCACAGAACCTGTCGATCTCCCAATCCTCGGTGACGGAGGCGCTGAAAGAGCTCGAAACCGACCTCGGCGTTGCGCTCTTCGAGCGCCATCCGCGCGGCCTGACCATCACGCATAACGGCCATCAGTTCCTGCGTCACGCAACGAAGATCCTGGCCTCCGTCTCCGATGCGCGCACCAGCTTCTCCGGCCAGCAAAGCGCCCTTTCCGGCACGCTGAACATCGGCGTCACCTCGCTCGTTGCCGGCTACGTGCTCTCCGACCTCCTGGCGCGATACCGGCGCGCCTGCCCGGGCATCGAGGTCAGCGCCATCGAGGACAATGGCGGTTACCTCGAACATCTCCTGGTCGGCGGCGAACTCGACGTCGCCGTCATGGTGATCTCAAACCTGCGCGACCGTATGGCGCTGCAGGCCGAAATCCTCGAAACCTCGCCCTATCGCCTCTGGCTGCCGATGGGCCATCCACTGGTGTCGGCCGACATCATCTCGGTCGCCGACATCGCCCGCGAACCGCTGATCATGCTGACGGTCGACGAAATCGAGGAGAATACCGGCAAACTGCTCTCGGCCCTCGGCGCCCGCCCGCATGTCGCCTTCCGCACCCGCTCGGTGGAAGCGGTGCGCAGCCTGGTGGCGACGGGTGCCGGTGTGGCGCTGCTGCCCGATCTCGTCTACCGCCCGTGGTCGCTGGAAGGCGACCGCATCGAGAGCCGGGACGTTTCCGGCTCGCTGCCGGTCGTCCAGGTCGGCATGGTCTGGCGCAAGGGCTCCAGCCTGCCGCAGGCAGCACGCGATTTCGTCGGGATCGCCGAAAGCATGCGCTCCGGCCGCATACGTTGATATCGGAATTTCCGATATCGCCTTTCTGATAAATGAATTTGCGAAAGCGGCTTTTTCGGCTCACCTTCATAAGCGGGAACGAACGGCCACGAAAAGTGGCACCAAACCGGGAGACGGATGATGACGCATCTCTTGAAATCCTGCACGGCAGCGCTCGCCTGCCTGAGCTTCGCGACGCAGGTGATTGCCGCCGAACCGCTGAAGGCGCTCGGCAAGGGCGAAGGAGCGGTCAGCATCGTCGCTTGGGCCGGCTATATCGAACGCGGTGAAACCGACAAGAACTACGACTGGGTGACCGATTTCGAAAAGGAGACCGGCTGCAAGGTTTCCGTCAAGACCGCCGCCACCTCGGATGAAATGGTCTCGCTGATGAACGAGGGCGGCTTCGATCTCGTCACGGCATCCGGCGACGCCTCGCTGCGCCTGATCGCCGGCAAGCGTGTCCAGCCGATCAACACCGATCTGATCCCGAGCTTCAAGACCGTCGACGAACGCCTGCAGAAAGGCCCGTGGTATACGGTCGGCGACGCACATTACGGCGTGCCCTATCTCTGGGGCCCGAATGTGCTGATGTATAATACCGACGCCTTCAAGGACAAGGCGCCGACCAGCTGGAAGGTCGTCTTCGAGGAGGAGACCCTGCCTGATGGTAAGTCGAACAAGGGCCGCGTCCAGGCCTATGACGGCGCGATCTATATCGCCGACGCCGCCCTCTATCTGATGGCCCACAAGCCGGATCTCGGCATCAAGGATCCCTACGAACTGACCGAGGACCAATACAAGGCCGCCCTCGACCTGTTGCGCGGCCAGCGCAAGCTCGTCTCGCGCTACTGGCACGATGCGATGATCCAGATCGACGACTTCAAGAACGAAGGCGTCGTCGCCTCCGGCTCCTGGCCGTTCCAGGTGAACTTGCTGCAGGCCGACAAGCAGAAGATCGCCTCCACTTTCCCGGAGGAAGGCGTCACCGGCTGGGCCGACACCACCATGCTGCACGCTGACAGCGAACATCCGAACTGCGCCTATATGTGGATGGAACATTCGCTGCAGGCCAAGGTCCAGGGCGACGCCGCCGCCTGGTTCGGCGCCGTGCCCTCCGTTCCCGCCGCCTGCAAGGGCAACGCGCTGATGGGTGATACCGGCTGCGCCACCAACGGCTTCGATCACTTCGACAAGATCAAGTTCTGGAAGACCCCGGTCGCCAAATGCACGACACAGAGCGAATGCGTGCCGTACCACCGCTGGGTCTCGGATTATATCGGCGTGATCGGCGGGCGGTAATTGCGTCCTAGCCCCTCACCCTAACCCTCTCCCCGCTTGCGGGGAGAGGGGACGTGCCCTGCGCAAGCCCTGTGAAGAAAAACGGCGCCAGGAGTCTCCTTCTCCCCGCCTGCGGGGAGAAGGTGCCCGGCAGGGCGGATGAGGGGCCGACATCGCGAACATAGTGACCCCGGAGTTCCCCATGACGTCAGCCGTCCGTTTCCAGCAGGTATCGCGCCATTTCGGCCAGGTTCGCGCCGTCGACGGCGTCGATCTCGAGATCGCGCCGGGCGAATTCTTCGCCATGCTCGGCCCCTCCGGCTCCGGCAAGACGACGTGCCTGAGGCTGATCGCCGGCTTCGAGCAGCCGACATCAGGTCATATCCAGATCTTCGGCGAGACCGCAGACGGCGTTCCGCCTTATCGCCGCAACGTCAACACCGTGTTCCAGGATTATGCGCTCTTCCCGCATTTGAACATTCTTGACAATGTCGCCTACGGGCTGATGGTCAAGGGCGTCGGCAAGGCGGAGCGGATGAAGGCGGCGGGCGATGCGCTCGACCTCGTCAAGCTGCCGGGTTACGGCGCCCGCAGACCCGGTCAGCTGTCCGGCGGCCAGCGGCAGCGCGTGGCGCTCGCCCGCGCCCTCGTCAACAAGCCGAAGGTATTGCTGCTCGACGAGCCGCTCGGCGCGCTGGACCTGAAGCTACGCGAGCAGATGCAGGAGGAATTGAAGAGCCTGCAGCGCGCGCTCGGCATCACCTTCGTCTTCGTCACGCACGATCAGGGTGAGGCCCTGTCCATGGCCGATCGCGTCGCCGTCTTCAACAATGGCAACATCGTCCAGGAAGGCACGCCGCAGGATATCTACCGCCGCCCGAAGACCCGTTTCGTCGCCGATTTCGTCGGCTCCTCGAATGTGATCGCGCCTGAACTGATGGCCTCGCTCGGCGGCGAGAAACGCTGGGCGAGCCTGCGGCCCGAGGCGATCCGCCTGGCAGGCGACGGCATCGAGGCCACAGTCGAACATGCGAGCTTCCTCGGCGCCGCCACCCGTCTCGGCGTCGATCTGCGCGGCAGCCGGCTGCATGTGATGCTGCCGGCCGGTGGGCCTGTGCCTGATGTCGGCGCCGGTATCCGGCTTGCCTGGCAGCCGGCCGATATCCACTACATGGACGATGCGGCATGACGGCGCTCACCCTCTCAGGCGGCAAGACATCGATCCTTCCGGGGCGTAGCGGGTTTTTCGGCCGGATGTCGGATGTCTTCTGGCGCCACCCGAAGCTCCTGCTCTTCCTGATGCTGACGCCGCCGCTGCTCTGGCTCGGCATCATCTATATCGGCTCGCTGATCGCCCTCTTGCTGCAGAGCTTCTTCTCGATCGACGATTTCTCCGGGCTGGTGAATTACGAATTCACCCTTGCGACCTACGCCCAGCTGCTGAGCCCGACGAATTTCGACATCATCATCCGCACCGTCGTCATGGCGGTACTGGTCACCGTCGCTTCTGCGCTGATTGCCTTCCCGATCGCCTATTACGCGGCGCGTTATGCGCAAGGCAAATGGAAGGTGCTCTTCTATCTCGGAGTCATGCTGCCGCTGTGGTCGAGCTATCTCGTCAAGATCTACGCCTGGAAACTGATCCTCGCCAAGGAAGGCATCCTCACCTGGATCTTCGAGAAGCTCCATCTCTCCTGGCTGCTCGACGGCATCCTGAACCTGCCTGTCGTCGGCGGCAATTCGCTCTCGGTGAGCTATCTCGGAACCTTCATCGTCTTTGTCTATGTTTGGTTGCCTTACATGATCCTGCCGACGCAGGCGGCCCTCGAGCGAGTGCCCGGCAATTTGATCGAGGCCTCGGCGGATCTCGGCGCCACGCCACGCCAGACCTTCCGCACCGTGCTGCTGCCACTCGCGCTGCCCGGCATCGTCGCCGGTTCGATCTTCACCTTCTCGCTGACATTGGGCGATTACATCATCCCGCAGATCATCGGCTCGTCCAGGCTGTTCATCGGCCAGGCCGTCTACGCCCAGCAGGGAACGGCCGGCAACGTGCCGCTCGCCGCCGCCTTCTCCGTCGTGCCGATCGTCATCATGGCGCTCTATCTGTCGCTCGCCAAAAGACTGGGGGCCTTCGATGCGCTCTGACCTCAAGAGATCGCCGCTGCCGCTGAAGATCGCCGCCGGCGGCGGCCTGCTCTTCCTGCACCTGCCGATCCTGCTGATCTTCGTCTATGCCTTCACGACGGAGGAAAAGAGCTATCAATGGCCGCCGCCCGGCCTGACGCTGCAATGGTTCACCGTCGCCTGGAACCGGCCGGATGTCTGGTCGGCGCTCGGTCTTTCCGTGCAGGTCGCCGTCATTGCCACGGCGATCGCGCTCGTCCTCGGCACGCTCTGCGCGGCGGCCGTCAGCCAGACGAAGTTCTTCGGCCGCGAGGCGATCTCGCTGTTGGTCATCCTGCCGATCGCGCTTCCCGGCATCATCACCGGCATTGCGCTGCGCTCCGCCTTCAGCCTGTTCGACATCCCTTTTTCGGTCTGGACCATCGTGCTCGGCCACGCCACCTTCTGCGTGGTCGTCGTCTACAACAATGCCGTCGCCCGCTTCCGCCGCACCTCCAGCTCGCTGATCGAGGCGTCGATGGATCTCGGCGCCGACGGCTTCCAGACCTTCCGTCATGTCATCCTGCCGAACATCGGCACCGCCCTTCTGGCCGGCGGCATGCTGGCTTTCGCGCTTTCCTTCGACGAAGTCATCGTCACAACCTTCACCGGCGGGCAGCAATCGACCTTGCCGATCTGGATGCTCGAAGAACTCATCCGCCCGCGCCAGCGCCCGGTCACCAATGTGGTCGCCATGGTGGTGGTCCTCGTCACCTTCCTGCCGATCCTGGCAGCCTATTACCTCACCCGCGACGGCGACCAGATCGCCGGCGGCGGCAAATAACAGGGAGAACATCATGGATACCCAGATGCTGATCGGTTCGCGCTTCGAAACAGGCACGGAGACGGAAGAGCACATCCTGAACCCGAAGACCGGCGAGACGGTGATCGACCTTCCCGAAGCCTCGTTGTCTCAGATCGACGCCGCCGTCAAAGCCGCCGAAAAGGCCTTCGCCGGCTGGTCACAGACAACGCCGGGCGAGCGCTCCGGTTATCTGCTGAAGATCGCCGACGCCATCGAAAAGGACGCCGCCGGCTTCGCCACGCTCGAGGCGCTGAACTGCGGCAAGCCGATCAATGCAGTGCTGAACGACGAAATCCCGGCGATCGTCGATTGCTATCGCTTCTTCGCGGGTGCCGTGCGCAATCTGCACGCACCGGCCGCCGGCGAATATCTGCCCGGCCACACCTCGATGATCCGCCGCGATCCGATCGGCATCGTCGGCTCGATTGCGCCATGGAACTATCCGCTGATGATGATGGCCTGGAAGCTGGCGCCGGCGATCGCCGGCGGCAATACCGTCGTCTTCAAGCCCTCGGAGCAGACACCGCTGACGTCGCTGAAGATGGCGAAACTGCTGTCCGAGATCCTGCCCGAAGGCGTCGTCAACGTCATTCTCGGCCGCGGCGAAAGCGTCGGCAACGCGCTGATCAACCATGCCAAGATCGGCATGGTCTCGATCACCGGCGATATCGCCACCGGCAAGAAGGTGCTGCAGGCCGCCGCCAAGACGGTCAAGCGCACCCACCTGGAACTCGGCGGCAAGGCCCCGGTCATCGTCTTCGACGACGCCGATATCGATGCCGTCGTGTCAGGCATCCGCACTTTCGGCTATTACAATGCCGGCCAGGACTGCACCGCCGCCTGCCGCATCTATGCCGACGCCAAGGTCTACGACAATTTCGTCGCCGATCTCTCCTCGGCCGTCGCAAGCATCCGCTTCAACCAGGCCGACGACACAGAAAACGAAATCGGCCCGCTGATCTCCAGGCGCCAGCGCGACCGTGTCGAAAGCTTCGTCGCCCGCGCTTCCGAACACAAGCACATGGAAATCACCACCGGCGGCAAGGTCGCCGGCGACAAGGGCTTCTTCTTCACCCCGACCGTCATCTCAGGCGCCCTGCAGGACGACGAGATCGTCCGCCGCGAAGTCTTCGGCCCTGTTGTCTCGGTCACCCGCTTTTCCGATGCCGACGATGCCGTCGCCTGGGCAAACGACAGCGATTACGGCCTGGCCTCCTCGGTGTGGACCAAGGATATCGGCCGCGGCATGAAGACGGCCGCCCGGCTGCAATATGGCTGCACCTGGATCAACACGCATTTCATGCTGGCCAACGAGATGCCGCATGGCGGTGTCAAACAATCGGGCTACGGCAAGGACATGTCGGTCTATGCGCTCGAAGATTACACCGCCGTGCGCCACGTGATGATCAATCACGGCTGAGCGGCGGGAAAGGCCGGATCCGGAGCGGCGCAGGCCAAGTTTCAGCGCGTTCATATTCGCTTGGGCGGCGGCGGTGGCGATCTCATCGCATGCGATCGGGAACAATTTCGCGGCTGCCGCGTCTTCCAGCAAACGCAAAGGATGATGCCATGCTGAAATGGGCTCTGATATTTTTCGTGATTTCAATCATCGCCGGCTTCTTCGGCTTTTCCGGCGTCTCTGCAGCCACTGCGACCATCGCCCGCGTTCTCTTCGGCATTGCGCTGGTGATCTTCCTGATCTTCCTCGTCCTTGCGCTGATGGCCGGCCAGGCGATCTTGTGAGGTGAGCGCCGTCCCGTGCCTGACCACCAGCGGTGAACGTCAGGGCAGCGGCGCATTGAGCACGCCCCAGCCCTTTCGACCCTCGGCCTATTTCAACTCGGCAAGGAGAGCGTCGGCGCCTTTGCGGATGCCCACCATGGAAGCATCCATCGCCGTGAAGCTTGCGCCGATATTCATCGCATTGGGATATTGCTTGGTGACGTAGGAAGCCAGGAGACGGTTGCTCGCCGCATCATAGATCTCGACGGCATTGGGCCGCCGCAATCCTGCTCGTTCTGGACTCCGTGAGGGCCGCGACCCCTTTCAGAAAGGCGGCGCCGTCGAATTCCTTCGACGCGTGAACGGACTTTGCCGTCGGCTGGGCGGCATGGAAAAATACCTCCAGATTGACGACCGGTATCGCCTTGATATTTCTGACCATATCGATATCCGGCCGCGTCGTTACGGCCAGCAGATATCGCTCCGAACGCAAGGCGTCGAAGAGTTCCGGCACCGAGGATACAGCCGTCGCGGCATATCCGTTCTCATTCAATGTCGAGACGATATTGCAGGCAGCGCCTTTTCCGAGAAAGACGAGAATTGGCTTTTGCTGATTGCTTTGCACGGAAGACATCACTGGCACACTCCTGACCTGTCGCCATCAGTGTAGCCCTCATCGACGCTATCGTTTGTTCGGTTTTGTTCGATTTTATTGCGCCGGGGGATGGCGCGCGAAGCTTCGGTTACAGCACCGCCCGCAGCCAGGGATGCAATCTGTTTGTTCGCTTTCGCAGCAGATTGTCGATCGATACCGATCCTGCACCTGACGCCGCCAGCACGAACATGCCCCCGGCAATCGCCAGGTCCTTCTCGAAATGCAGGAGCTCGTTCTGGCTTGCAAAATTCGTGTGAAAGAGCAAGGCGGTCGCCAGGCAGAAGAGCGCCAATGCGAATGCGCCGAGCCGGCTGAGGAAACCCGTCGCGAGCGAAAGGCCGGCGCCGATCTGAAGGGCGATGGTGGCAAATGCAACCGGCGCCGAAAGCCCCAGTGTTGCGAAGGTGTCGACGGTCGCGGTGAGATTTGCCGCGAGTACCGAACCTTCATGCAGGAAGATCAGCGACAGCAGAAGCCTGCCTGCGAGAAGAATGAGATCCGCCGGTCCAGGCCGGCTTGAGGCGCTTTCCATCATACCCTCCTGCGTTCAGCTATTCGACCTTGCCTTTCGACTGTGATGGCTCTCTGGCTCGGATCCTCACGGCTACGGCGATAGCGTGCATTATAGCAGGCTCGCCCCGACATTGATCGCCAGCGCCAGGATCGTCGTGTTGAACAGGAACGACAGCACGGCATGCAGCAGCGTCAGCTTGCGCATGCTGGTCGAGCTGACCGCGACATCCGCCGTCTGCGCGGCAACGCCGATGGTGAAGGAGAAATAGAGGAAATCCCAGTAGCCTGGCTCTTCGATCCCATCAGGGAACTTGAGGCCGCCCACCTCGTCGGCACCGCCATAAAAATAATGGGCGTAATGGATGGTGAAGAGCGTGTGCAGAAACATCCACGAGATCAGGATCGTCAGTACCGCAGCCCCTGCGCGCGCCAGCGCGACGTCAGGTGTTGCTTCCTTGATCGAATGAAGCTCGAGCCCGATGCCGGCGATGCTGGCAAGTGCTGCACCGATCGAAAGAGCCAAAAGGACGGTGTCGGAGAAATCGAGATCCGCGGAGCGTTTCCGGATGCTTTCGACCGTCGCCCGCAGCATCTTGCGCCAGCTGAGCGCGACAAAAACGCCGGCGCTGACATTCCAGCCGAACAGGATGTTGCCGGCGCTGACGTCGCGCGAGGTCACAGCCAGGAAGACCGCCAGCCCGGCAAGGACTGATATGATGAAGCTCGCATGCTTATAGGCAAATGCCGCAAGCGAATTTGCCCGTTCCTCATCCGCCATACCAGTCTCCGACAGCATATGTCGTTGATAACAGCACGAAAAAGGCGCGCCTGCCAGCGGCAGCCGCGCCTTCGATTGCATGCCGTGCGCTATCAGGCGGCGGCGAGCTGCAGTTCCTTCTGCACCATGGTGCGCAATGTTCCCAGATCCTTGGCGAAAGCGCGAATGCCTTCGGCGAGTTTTTCCGTCGCCATCGCGTCTTCGTTCATCATCCAGCGGAAGGTCTTCTCGTCGACAGAAACCTTCGGATCCGGCTTGCGGCCTTCCGGCGAGAGCTTGCGCTCCAGATTGCCTTCATCGTTGGCGAGTTCGTCGAGCAGGTTCGGGCTGATGGTCAGGCGGTCGCAGCCGGCAAGGGCTTCGATTTCGCCGGCGCTGCGGAAGGAGGCGCCCATGACGATCGTCTTGATATCGTTCGCCTTGTAATAGTTGTAGATTTCACGGACGGAGATAACGCCCGGATCTTCCTCGGCCGTGTAATCCTTGCCGGTTGATTTCTTGTACCAGTCGAGGATGCGGCCGACGAAGGGCGAAATCAGAAACACCTTGGCGTCGGCGCAGGCGATCGCCTGGGCCTTGCTGAAGAGAAGCGTTAGGTTGCAGTCGATGCCTTCCTTCTGCAGCACTTCGGCGGCGCGGATGCCTTCCCAGGTGGAAGCGAGCTTGATGAGGATGCGGTCCTGATCGATGCCGCGGTCCTTGTAGGCGGCGATGATCGAGCGCGCCTTGGCAAGCGAAGCCTCGGTATCGAAGGACAGATCGGCGTCGACCTCGGTCGAGACGCGGCCGGGGACGAGTTTCACCAGCGCAGCGCCGACGGAGATGGCGAGACGGTCGGCGACGGCCGAAGACACGGCTTCGGAATTGCCGCCCTGCTTCTTGCCCCAGGCGACGGCTTCCTTGATAGCGTCGGCAAACATCGGCGTGCCCAATGCCTTCAGCACGATGCTCGGGTTCGTCGTGCAATCCACAGGCTTCAGGCGGGCGACGGCCTCGATGTCGCCGGTGTCGGCAACGACGGTGGTAATCTCGCGGAGTTGGTCAAGCTTGGATGTCATGGTCAATAATCCTTGTTGAACTTGGGCTGCGACCGGCGCGAGTTCCGCCCGGCAAAGGTGATCTACCGACAGGTTGTCTGCATGCTGCAGGCGAAAAGGCGCGCATCCGTCACGGATGATTCATAAACGTGAAGGACAGTGGCCGTGTTCCCGCGGGCAAACCGCACACCGAACGCAGGCGATGCCGCCTGCGGCTGGAAGGCCGGTCGTGACTTTCGGCATGCCCGCACTATGTCCTCCTCGGACGGACAGAACGATTTCGTATCGCCAGGACTATCGCCGCTCGCCCAAGGAAAAGTCAAGGACATTTGTGCATTTCAATTGACATAAGTGTCACACCCGTCATTATCCCCCCAACAAACGCGCCGTGACAGCCGTTCATCCCAAGAGGGATTTAGGGCGGAAATTCGGCTGGAGGAGATGTGGTCAAGCTCAAACGCGGCACGCACACCGCCTATTCGGAGGCATCCTCGCTGCGGCTGAGGGCCGCATGGCTCTATTACAATGAGGGCCTAACCCAGAAGGACGTCGCCGAACAGCTCGGCATCAGCCGCACCACTGTCATCCGCCTGCTCGACGAGGCGATGAAGCGCAGCGAAGTCCAGATCTGGATCAACGATTCGATCGGCGACTGCGTCGAGCTTTCGGTGAGACTGGAGCGCGCCTATGGTCTTGACGAGGCGATCGTCGTCCCCGCACCGGTCAACGGCGACGTCAATGCGCTGGCAAAGAATGTCGGCCTGGCGCTTGGCCAGTTCCTGTCCGAAGCCATCCCCGACGACTATACGATCGGAGTCGGCTGGGGCCGCACCATGACCGCCTCGCTGTCGAGCTTCCGGCCGCCGCGCCGCGCCAATTGCAAGGTCGTCTCGCTCTTGGGCGGCATCGTCGCCGTGCATCAGACGAACCCCATCGATTACACATGGCGGCTAGCCAACCAGCTCGGCGCCGAATGTTATATGTTCCTGGCGCCGCTCCTCGTCGATTCCGTCGAGACCAAGCGCAATCTAATTGAGAAATGCGGGCTCGACACGATCTACCGTCTGGCTGAGAGCCTCGATCTGGCGATCGTCAGCTGCGGCGATATCGGCCCGCATTCGACTTCGCTGTCGGAGGGCTGGATCTCGAAGGCCGAGCTGCAGCAATTGATCGATGCCGGCTGCGTCTGCGACACGATGTTCAACTTCCTCGACGAGGACGGCAATTCGGTCGACCATTCGATCAATCGGCGGGTCATGTCCGTCGATCTCGACACGCTGAAGGAGGCCAAACATATCGTGCTCTCTTCCGGCGGCGCCCACCGTGCCGTCGCCATCCGCGCGACGATCAAGCGCATCGGCTGCAACACGCTGATCACGGACGAGAGCGCGGCACGGGCGTTGCTGGAACTGGCGGAAATATCGCCGCATCCCTCTTCTCCCCAGCGGGGAGAAGTGCCGGAGCGATAGCGAGGCGATGAGGGGGTGAGCGACGCCAGGAGCGAACGGTCGGAGCGACAAGCGACGACCGACCTCCGCTTCTACCCTCAAGCGTGCGCCGATTCCCAGCCAAGCATCGCCCGCTTGCGGGTGAGCCCCCAATGATAACCGGTCAGCGCGCCGTTCTTGCCGACTGCCCGGTGGCATGGCACCACGAAGGAGATCGGGTTGGCCCCGACCGCCGCCCCCACGGCGCGCTGCGCCGTCGGCCGGCCGATATCCCTGGCGATATCGGAATAGGTGACGGCCTTGCCGAACGGGATTTTCATCAGGCTTTGCCAGACGCTGACCTGGAAATCCGTGCCGATCAGCACGACCCGCAGCGGCTGTTCCGAGGACCATTTGCCGGGCTCGAAGATGCGGGCGGCATAGGGAACCGTCGCCTGCAGGTCCTCGACATATTGGGCATTCGGCCAGCGGCAGGTCATATCCTCGAGGCAGGCCTTCTCGTCGCCGGAATCGCTGAAGGCAAGGCCGGCAAGGCCGCGGTCGGTCACCATGATCAGGGCGATGCCGAAGGGACAGATGTGGAAGCCGTAGCGGATGGTGAGACCCCCGCCCTTCGCCTTCCATTCGCCAGGCGACATCGCCTCGTGGGTGACGAAGAGATCGTGCAGCCGGCTCGGCCCGGAGAGGCCGACCTCGATCGAGGTCTCCAGCAGCGGCATGTCATCCTGGCGCAGCAGCCGCTTGGCGTGATCGAGCGTCACTGCCTGCAGGAAACCCTTGGGCGACAGGCCGGCCCAGCGGGTGAAGGTCTTCTGCAGCTGGGTCGGAGACTGATTGAGCCGCGCCGCGATCACCTCCAGCGAAGGCTGGTCGCGATAATCCTCGGTGATGAGTTCGATCACGCGGCGGACAATGTCATAATCAGGGCCGTCAGGCGTGATGTCTGTTTGCAGGTTCGCAATCATATTCATCGTCTTTCTCCTTGTCATAAGGAGATAATCAATAGGGTGTTCGCAAACCACCCGTTTCTTGCGCACCACCAGATGGGCTCAGATACGCTGCTTGACTGTGGCGAGTGCGCCCTTGAAGGCTTTGGCGAAGCTTTCACGGTCGTCGGGATTGAGGAAGGAGCCGATATCGGTGCGCCGGCCCTCTCCGAAAATCTGCATGGAAAGGATGCCGATCTCGTGATGCCGGCGAATAAGGAAGCGCGCCCAGAACGGATTGAAGTGATGCTCCACCATCCGTCCCGATGGCGCGAACTTGCGCACCGAAACGTCGGTGCGCGACACCGTCACCTCCTCACGCGCCCTTCCGGAGCGGTAGCTCAGCCAGAAGGCGCCGTAGAGAAGCAGGAAATCCAGCCCGAAGAAGAAGCCGATCGGCCAGGCGCCGGTGGCGATGAAGAACATGCCGTAGAAGAAGCAGACGGAACCGGACAGGATCAGCAGCACCTTGAAGCCCCGGCGGCCGAGCGACCGGTGGGGAAAGAGCTCGGCGGCGAAAACAGGCTGCTCGTGGGAGCTGTCGGCGTTGCTTTCCATCATGGCTGCTGAGTATAGAGTTTCCATGGCAAATCCGAAACCCAAATCCGTGACCGGACCGTCGCAAAATTCGAATGTGATCGCCCGCCGCAAGCCGGCGGCTGCGGCGGTGAAGACCGCCTATTCACTGGCCGAGCGCGAGGAGATCTTCCGCCGCTTCTCGGTGCAGCGGCCGGAACCGAGGGGCGAGCTCGAGCACACCAACCCCTTTACCCTGGTCGTCGCGGTCGCGCTGTCGGCGCAGGCGACCGATGTCGGCGTCAACAAGGCGACCCGCGCGCTCTTCAAGGTTGCCGATACCCCGGAAAAGATGCTCGATCTCGGCGAGGAGCGGCTGCGCGACCATATCAGGACGATCGGCCTCTATCGCAACAAGGCGAAAAACGTCATCGCACTCTCGCAGATGCTGGTCGATGATTTCGCCGGCAAGGTGCCGGAGACGCGCGACGAACTGGTGAAATTGCCGGGGGTCGGCCGCAAGACCGCCAATGTCGTACTCTCAATGGCCTTCGGCCAGGCGACGATGGCCGTCGACACGCATATCTTCCGCATCGCCAATCGCATCCGGCTTGCCCCCGGCAAGACGCCTGACGAGGTCGAAGCGCGGCTGATGAAGGTGATCCCGCAACATTACCTCTATCACGCCCATCACTGGCTGATCCTGCACGGCCGCTATACCTGCAAGGCACGCCGTCCCGAATGCGAGCGCTGCGTCATCGCCGATCTCTGCAAGTCGCCGGAAAAGAGTTGGGATGTGCCGGCCCCGCTCGTCGAGCTACCGCCGCAGGTGATCGGCGAGGCCGTCGAGTAAGGCTGCAATCGCCTGCTCGTAATCCCGCCTCTCCCCGCCCGCTTCGATCGCGATCGCCGCACGGTCGAAGGCGGCCGACAGCAGCGATGTCAGCGGGTCGAGCAAGGCCCCTGCCGCGGGCATCAGCGCCGCAAGTCCTGCACGCAAACTCGCCTCCGCATTCTCGGCCTCCAGCGCCGCAGTCGCCGGCAAGCCGAGAACGGCGGGCGCCTCCATCAGCAGCAGCCGTGTTCGCCCGGGCTGCGCCATTGCGGCGAAATAGGCCGAGGCGCCGGCAATCAACGCATCGCGCGGTCCATCCTCCGGCGCTGAAGACGCCTCGATTGTCCTGGCCACCTCCTGCATTTCGCACGCGATCACCGCGCGGAAGAGCGCCTTCTTGTCTTCGAAATGATGGTAAAGCGCCCCACGCGTCACCCCTGCCGCGGTCACGATCTCCGGTGTCGCCGTTTCGGCATAGCCTTTCTCGACAAAGATGCACCGTCCGGCGTCGATCAGCGCCTGCCTTGTCTGTTCCGTTCTCTCGCGATTGCTCCGGCTCATGGCACCTATTTACATACAAACTGCATGTATGTTAATAGCCAAAAACATACAGGCTGCATGTAAAACAGAAAGGAGCGAGACATGAAATCGACCAGCTACTACCCGGTGATCATGACGGACGATGTTTCGGGCACCGCCGCCTTCTACAGCGGCCACTTCGGCTTTCGGGCGCTGTTCGAAAACGACTGGTACATCCACCTGCAATCGACCGAGACGGAGCATGTCGCGCTCGCCATCCTCGACAGCAGCCATGAGACCATTCCTGACCTCGCTCGCGCCAGCGTTCGCGGCCTGCTGCTCAATTTCGAGGTCGAGGATGTCGATCGTGTCTACGAAACCTGCCGGAGCGCCGGCCTGCCAATTCTCCGCGAGATCCGCGATGAGGATTTCGGCCAGCGGCACTTCATCACCGCCGATCCGAATGGCGTGCTGATCGATATCATCACGCCGATTCCGCCGAGCGCCGAATTCGCGGCGATGTATGACGCCGCCGCCCTGCCCGGCTGAACCTCACACCCGAAAACCGGCGTCGCGTGCGGAAACCATCTTGTGCAGATGCACCATCATGCCGGCGGCAAAGAGCGGTGTCAGAAGATTGACGAAGGGGATCGCCAGAAACAGCGCGATCACCAGCCCGCCAAGGAAGACGGTGGAGGCGTGCTTGGCGCGGAAGAGCCGCGCCTCCCCAGGCGAACGGAAGCGCATGGCGGCGAATTCGAAAAATTCCCGTCCGAGCAGGTAGCCGTTCACCAGAAAGAAGGCGACCAGATTGACGCCGGGGATGAACAGCAGCAGCAGCGCCACGATATTGCCGAGGATCACCACGCCGAGGAACTTGATCGAGCTTGCCATCGCCGGGCCGAGCGGCATGGCGGTGCCCGCCGTATCCTTGGGGTAGTCGCGTTTTTCGATGACATCGGCGACATCGTCGAGGAACAGGCCGGCGATCAGCGCCGTGACCGGCGAAAGCAACAACGCCAGCACCAGCGCAAGGCCGATACCGGCAAGGATTGCGAAAACCAGGGCGAGCCATCCCGCCCAATCCGGCACATCGGGAACGAAGCTGGTGAGCCAGGGAAAGAGGAAAGCCATGAAGGCCCCGCGCAGCGCGAACCAGAGTCCGACCAGCACGAGAACCGTCAGGCCGAGCACTTTCCAGAAGACCGAGCGTGTTTCCGGCGCGAACAAATTGGTCAGCGATAGTCGAGCGGCGTCAAGGATCATGTCTCAGGCGTCTCCGGTTGCGCGGAAGATGTAGGCAAGATTGATGCCACCGACAAGAGAGAATAAAATTGCAGGCGGTAATAGAAAACTTGTCGAAAATTAAATGCTAATATAGTATTGTCGCGTATCAATATGCATGGGCCTGAGAAGCAGCTTCCGAAATAGTTGCAAAGACAAGGGGTCGCAACAGCGCATCCACGGAACGCCTCTGAGGTAAAACGGGGGAGGCTGATGTGGAAGACTTTGTCCAAAAACTCAGGCAATACGCAAAAACCGGCACACCGGCCGAACGCCGTATCGCGAAATATTTCACCGAACACCTGAACGACCTGCCGTTCGAGACGGCTGCATCAGTCGCCGACAGGCTGGATCTCTCGCCGATGACCGTCGGGCGCTTCCTGCGCGCGCTCGGCTATCAGGGCTTGGACAGTGTCAAAGTGGAGATTCGCGAGACCGTGACGACATCGCCGGCGCAATTGCAAAGCGCCATGAGCGAGCTGCATCAGGACGCCGCCGAGGGAAAGCCGCTCGCCGTGCTGGTTGCCGAACAGATCCAGGCGCTCCACCATATCTATCATCTGACGGCGCAGCCGCACTGGTCCGAAGCCGTCAGCCTGATCAGCACCGCCCGCGAAGTGTCGATCGCCACGCATGCCCGGCTTGCGAGCCTTGCCCATCATTTCTGCCAGCGGCTGACGCAAGCCCGTGACGGCGTGCGCACGCTCGATGGCGCCGACAACCGTTTTGCCGAGCTCTTCGCCCGGCTGGCGGTCGACGATGCGCTGCTCGTCATCATCGATTGTCGCCGCTTCGCCAAGGCTCGGCTGCTTGCCCGAACCGCGCGGCGCTACGGCTATAAGGTCGTGCTCATTTCACCGCAGCAGGCGGACTGGATGGCAGACCAGTCGAATGTCATGCTGCCCTTGCCGCCCGCCCGCGCGCCGGATCTCGATAATCTTCCGCCGCTGATCGCGCTGCTCGATTGCCTGTCGGAATCGGTCATCCTCGAAGTCGGAGAAGAGGCCGGTCTGCGCCGCCGCCGCATGATGGAATTCGCGACCGTCCTCGGCGAGGCGGCAAACCACTGAACCGTTACTGCATTGTTTCCAGTTCGGCCCTGTGCCCGTGCATGGCGAGAAGACGGCGGTAGTCGCGGTCGTAGAGCGCCTGCTTCGTCTTGTCGGGAAGCCGTTCGTCGCCGCCCGGATACATCGCCTCGCCGGCCGCCGCCAGATCTCCGTGCAAACCGCAGGCGACGGATGCGGCGATCGCCGTGCCGAGCAGCACCGCCTCGTTCATCTTCGGCACCACGACTTTGCAGCCGGTGGCATCGCTGTAGAGTTCCATCAGCACCGGGTTCTTCACATGCCCGCCGGCAATATGCAGCGTATCGGGCACGTAGCCGTATTCTTTCATCATCTCAAGGATATGGCGGATGCCGAGCGCAATCGCCACGGCGGTGCGCCAGTAAAGCGTGCAGAGGCCATCGAAGGACGTATCGAGGCTGAGCCCGCTGACGACGCCGACGGCGTGCGGATCGGCGAGCGGCGAACGATTGCCGTGGAAATCCGGCAGCACGAAAATGCGCGCCCCGAAAGCATCGCCTTCCTCGGCCCGCAATTCGGCAATGCGTGCGACGATCCTCTGATGCAGCGCCGCCGTTGGCTCGCCGCCGGCAGCATGCATGCGAACGATGTGGTCGAGCAGCGCGCCGGTCGCCGATTGGCCGGCCTCCACCAGCCAGGATTGCGGGAAGACCGCCTCGTAATAGGGACCCCACATGCCATGGCTCGGCTTGCGTTGCCTGGAGAAGGTGACGATGCAGCTCGACGTGCCGGCGATCAGCGCCAGCTGGTGCTCGCGTTTCACCGGATCGGCGGCATAACCGCCGAGTGCGCCGAGCGCGCCGGCATAGGCGTCGATCATCCCGGCCGAGACATGGCAGTCCGTGGTCAGCCCCAGCGCCTCTGCCGCAACGAGCGTCAGCCGGCCGACGCTGCCGCCGACCGGCACCGTCTCATCCGGCAGCTGGCCGCGCGCCTGAAGGTCCTCGAGACCGATCCGCTCCAGGAAATCCTGCTGCCAGCCCGTTTCGAGATGGGCGAGATAATTCCATTTCGCCGTCAGCGTGCAGCGCGACCGAGCGGTCGATCCGGTCGATTTCCACGTCATGAAATCGGCGAGATCGAAGAAGTAGCCGGCCTTTTCCCATGTGGAGGGCAGCTTCTTCTTCAGCCACATCAGCTTCGGCATCTCCATCTCGGGCGACATGACGTGCCCGGAATGTTCGAGCACGGCGTGCTCCGTCGCCGTGCAGAAATCGGCTTCCTTCAGCGCCCGGTGATCGAGCCAGACGATCGTGTCGAAACGCCGCTCGCCGCCGGTGGAAACGCTGAGCTGCCGGCCCTCGATGTCGCGCACGACAAGCGAGCAGGTGGCGTCGAAGCCGATCGCGCCGACCGAGGCCGCAGCGATGCCGGATTGCTCCATGGCGCTGCGCACCGCCGTGCAGGCGGCGGACCAGATGTCCTCGGAATCGTGTTCGGCATGGTTTTCGCGCGGCCGGTTCATCACGATCGGATGTTCGGCCTTGGCGAGCAGGCGGCCGCGGGCATCGAAGACGCCGGCGCGCGCACTGCCGGTGCCGACATCCACCGCAACCACATGATCCCGCATCAAATCTTGATCCCGTCCAGCTTATGGTTGCGGACAAGGTGTATCAATTCAGGCATGGCGTCAAACACCACTTCCGGCGAAAGCCGGTCGAGTTCGGCGCGATAACCGGCGAAGTTGGCATGCGATCCGCCGGTGAAGGCGAAGACCGTCATGCCTGCCGCCTTGGCGGCGGCAATGCCGGCCGGGCTGTCCTCAACGACAATGCAATGAGCAGGCTCCACCTGCATTTCGCGCGCCGCATGCAGGAAAAGATCGGGCGCCGGTTTGCCACGCTTGACCATCGTCGCACTGAAGATATCGGGCAATCTGTCGAGCAGTCCGGTGACGGACAGCGACAGCCGGATTCGCTCCATCTGGCTTGAGGAGGCGACGCAGCAGCGAAGGCCGAGCCCATCGATCGTCGCGGCAATACCCTTGATCGGCTTCAGCTCGGTGCGGAAACGGGCATAGAGATCGGTGCGGATGCGTTCGAGGAATTCTTCCCCGGCATGGACGTTGAATTCGGTTTCCAGCCTGTCGACGAGCGTCGACAGGCTGCGGCCGAGAAACCGCTCATAGGCCTGGTCCTCGGTGATCGAGACGCCGAGATCGTTCATCGCCGCGACCAGCACGCTGATCGAGATCGGCTCGCTGTCGACGAGCACGCCGTCGCAATCGAAGATGATCAGCCGTGGTTCAGCATCAGCCATGGAGGATCCAACCTGAGTTCAATTTCGCACGCGCGACGTCCCGCTTTACCCGCAAGACGGGACGGACGGCGGCATCCGGATTCCCTACACTGCGAGCTTGCCGTCGAGATAGAGCTGCAGCGTCTCCCGCGTGCCCTTTTCCCACAGGGTTTTGAGAGCATGGGCAAAACGCCTGCGGAAAAGTTCGGATTTCGCCACTTCGCCGAAGATGTCGTCGAAGACGAGGAAGGCCGACGGATCGTCCTTGGCCTTCACAGCCGCCGCATGCAGGCGCTCGGCGCTGGCGTCGTTGAAGACGATATCCTTGCCGCTGTCGGTCTTGCCGGCGAAGTAACGGCACCAGAGCGCCGAAACCAGCGCCAGGCCGACGACGTCCCTGCCCTGGCTGAGATTGTCGAGCGTCGACGGCAGGATGAATTTCGGCTGGCGGTTCGATCCGTCCTGAGCCAGCCGCGGAATGGTGTCGGCAATCTTCGGATTGAGCAGGCGATGCTCGATCAGGGCGAAGTAATCCGTCAGCGAGGTGTTCGGCACCGGCGGCACGATCGGGATGATCTCGTCTTTCTCGAGTTTGGCGAGGAAGGCGCGGATCAGCGGATCTTCCATGGAATCATGCACGAAATGAATGTCCATCAGCGCCGCCGGATAGGCGATCGCCGCATGGCCGCCGTTGAGGATGCGGATCTTCATATGCTCATAGGGCGTGACATCGGGCACGAAGGTGACGCCGACCTTTTCCAGCGCCGGGCGGCCGGCGGTAAACTTGTCCTCCAGCACCCACTGCTTGAATTCCTCGCAGTAGACCGGCCAATTATCCTCGATCTCGAAATTGTCCCTGAGGAAATCGATCTCCCGCTGGCCAGTCGCCGGCGTGATGCGGTCGACCATCGCATTCGGGAAGGCGACATTGGCGCGGATCCACTCGGCAAAGCCAGAGTCGGAAAGGGCGGCCGTGCCGACCACGGCATTGGCGGTGACGGTGCCGTTATGGGGAATGTTGTCGCAGGACATGACGGTAAAAGGCACGAGGCCTTTGTTCTTGCGCGCCTTCAGGCCGGCGACGATCAGGCCGAAGACCGTCTTCGGCGCGTCGGGGCTGTGCCCATCGGCGGCGATATCAGGATGGGCCGGATTGAAGGTGCCCGATGCATCGATGAAATAACCGCCCTCGGTGATCGTCAGCGAGACGATGCGGATCTCGGGGTCGGCAAGCCTGGCGATGATCGCGGCGGGATCGCCGACCGGCAGGATGTCGATCATCGGCGCGGTGACGCGCGCCGCCGTCTTGTTGTTGTCCTGTTCGACCACCGTCGTCAGGAAATCCTGCGCCGCAAGCTTTTCGCGCATGGCGGCATCGGATGGCAGCACACCGGCGCCGACGATCGCCCAGTCGTGATCCGCGCCTGTGTTGAAGAGATCGTCGAGATAGATCGCCTGGTGGGCGCGATGGAAATTGCCGACGCCGAAGTGCACGATGCCGGCTTTCAGCGACGCCCTGTCATATCCGGGAATGGCGGCAGTGCGCGCCGCGTCGGAAAGTGTTGCCAGCGATAATTTGCACGTCATGTTTCAGTCCTCTTGAAGGTCTTGCCGAGACGGCCGGACGCCATCGCCCGGCTCGCATGCCTGCCCCCAGCCGGCCGCCGCCTCAGATGGCAAGACCGCCCTCGTTGAATTTGTGAATGCGCGAACGGTCCGGCGTCAGGTAGACCGTATCGCCGGCCTTGGCGGCAAAATCGCCGCTGCCGCGCGCCGTCACCATGCCGATGCCCTCGGCATCGATATGCAGGAAGGTGTCGGAGCCGAGATGCTCGGCGACCACCACCCTGCCCTTCCAGTCGCCGCTTTCCATCGACAACAGCACATGTTCGGGACGGATGCCGATCGTATGGGCGCCGAGCTGGGCAGCGTTCTGGCCCTTGATGAAATTCATCTTCGGGGAGCCGATGAAGCCGGCGACGAAAAGGTTGCGCGGGCGGCTGTAAAGTTCCAGCGGCGAGCCCACCTGCTCGATATTGCCCCTGTTCAAGACGACGATCTTGTCGGCCATGGTCATGGCCTCGACCTGGTCGTGGGTGACGTAGACCATCGTCGTCTTCAGCTGCTGGTGCAGCTCGCTGATTTCGAGGCGCATATTGACGCGCAGCGCGGCATCGAGGTTCGACAACGGTTCGTCGAACAGGAAGGCCGAAGGCTGGCGGACGATGGCGCGGCCGATCGCGACGCGCTGGCGCTGGCCGCCGGAAAGCTGACGCGGCTTGCGTTCCAGATAGTCGGTCAGGTTCAGCACCCGGGCGGCATCCGTCACCTTGCGGTCGATCTCCGCCTTGTCGACGCCCGCCATCTTCAGCGGGAAGGCGATGTTGTTGCGCACGCTCATATGCGGATAGAGCGCGTAGGATTGGAACACCATGGCAAGGCCACGTTCCGACGGCGCCTTTTCGGTGGCGTCCCGGCCATCGATGACGATCTTGCCGCCGGAGACGTCCTCGAGCCCGGCGATCAGCCTGAGCAGCGTGGACTTGCCGCAGCCCGACGGGCCGACGAAGACGACGAACTCGCCATCCTTGATGTCGAGATCGATCGAAGGGATGACCTTGGCTTCGCCGAAGACCTTGGAAACCTTCTGAAGGGTAATGCTGCCCATGTTTCTCTCCCTTTTCTTATTTCACTGCGCCGAAGGTCAGGCCGCGGACGAGTTGTTTCTGGCTGAACCAGCCGAGGATCAGGATCGGCGCGATCGCCATGGTCGAGGCCGCCGACAGCTTGGCGTAGAACAGGCCTTCCGGGCTGGAATAGGAGGCGATGAAGGCCGTCAGCGGCGCCGCCTTGGAGGCGGTGAGGTTGAGCGTCCAGAACGCCTCGTTCCAGGCGAGGATGATGTTCAGAAGCAGCGTCGAGGCGATGCCCGGCACCGCCATCGGCGTCAGCACGTAGACGATCTCCTTCATCAGCGATGCGCCGTCCATGCGGGCCGCTTCGAGGATCTCACCGGGGATTTCCTTGAAATAGGTGTAGAGCATCCAGACGATGATCGGCAGGTTGATCAGCGTCAGCACGATCACCAGGCCGGTGCGGGTGTCGAGCAGACCCGAATTGCGGAACAGCAGATAGATCGGGATCAGCGCGCCCACCGGCGGCATCATCTTGGTCGACAGCATCCACATCAGCACGTCCTTGGTCCGCTTGGTCGGCGAAAACGCCATCGCCCAGGCGGCCGGGATCGCGATGATCAGGCCGATCAGCGTCGAGCCGAAGGAAATGATCACCGAATTCATGAAGTGGCTGAGATAGTTCGACCGGCTCTGCACCTCCGCATAGTTTTCGCTCGTCCAGTGGAAGAACAGGAATTGCGGCGGCGAGGCGATGGCATCGGCTTCCGACTTGAAGCTCGTCAGGAAGGTCCAGAGGATCGGGAAGAAGATCAGGATGCCGAGCGTCCAGGCGATCGCGGTGACGATGACCTTGCGCTGCGTTGTGACTTTTCTGGCCATCTCAAGCCTCCAGATTCTTGCCGACGAGGCGGACGAGGAAGATCGCGACGATATTGGCAAGCACGACCGCGACGATGCCGCCGGCCGATGCGCCGCCGATATCGAACTGCAGGAGCGCCTGTGCATAGACGAGATAGGTGAGATTGGTGCTGTCGGTGCCCGGCCCGCCATTGGTGGTGACGAGGATTTCGGCAAAGACCGAAAGCAGGAAGATCGTCTGGATCAGGATCACCACGGTGATGGCGCGCGCCATATGCGGCAGGATGATGTAGATGAATTTCGAGATCGGCCCGGCGCCATCCATTTCGGCCGCCTCTTTCTGCTCCTCGTCGAGCGACTGCAACGCGGTCAGCAGGATGAGGGTGGCGAAGGGCAGCCACTGCCACGCGACGATGAGGATGACGGAGAACAGCGGCGCATTGGCCAGCCAGTCGATCGGCTGCAGGCCGAACGCCTTGGCAAGATGCGCAAAGAGGCCGTTGACCGGGTTCATGAACATGTTCTTCCACACCAGTGCCGCCACGGTCGGCATGACGAAGAACGGCGCAATGACAAGGATGCGCACGATGCCCTGCCCATACATCGGCTGATCGAGCAGCAGCGCGAAGGCGATGCCGCCAATGACGGTGATCAAGAGCACGCCGGCGACGAGCAGCAGCGTATTGACCAGCGCGGCGAAGAAGGCCGGATCGGACAGGAAATATTCGTAATTCAGAAAACCGACGAAGCTTTCCATGCCGGGATTGAGCAGATTGTAATTCAGGGTCGAGAAATAGATCGTCATCGCCAGCGGGACGATCATCCATGCAAAGAGGAGCAGCACGGAAGGCGCAATCATCAGGCGCGCGGCGGAGCGGGTATGCAAGGTTGCCATGGCAATCACCGATCTGATCTGAAGCGGGGAGCGGCCGCAGGAAAGCTTTGTCTGAAAAAGCGGCCGCCGATGCAATTCGGGCATCGGCGGCCCAGAGGGGCGGATTGTCAAGGATCCGCCTCTTGGCTCGGGAGGTATTATTTAATGTAGCCGGCCTTGGTCATTTCACGCGTCGCCAGCTGCTGTGCGCTCTGCAAGGCCTGGTCGACCGAGATCTGGCCGGCAAGCGCTGCCGAGAACTGCTGCCCGACCGCCGTGCCGATGCCCTGGAACTCCGGGATCGCCACGAACTGGACGCCGACATAGGGGACCGGCTTGACGGTCGGCTTGGTCGGATCGGCCGAGTTGATCGAGTCGAGCGTCATCTTGGCGAACGACGCCGCCTTCTGGTAGTCCGCATTCGCATAGAGCGACTTGCGGGTGCCCGGAGGTGCGTTCAGCCAGCCTTCCTTCTCGGCGACGAGATTGCTGTAGTCCTTGCTCGTCGCCCAGGCGACGAACTTCTCGGCAGCTTCCGCCTTCTGCGTACCTGCCGGGACGGCGAGGCTCCAGGCCCAGAGCCAGTTGCCGCGCTTGCCGAGGCCCTTGTCCGGGGCGAGGGCAAAGCCGACCTTGTCGGCGACCTGCGACTGCTTCGGATCGGCGACGAAGGAAGCGGCGACGGTTGCGTCGATCCACATGCCGCACTTGCCGGTCTGGAACAGCGCCAGGTTTTCGTTGAAGCCGTTGGAGGACGCGCCCGGAGGGCCGGCATCCTTCATCAGCTTGACGTAGAAGTCCAACGTGTCCTTCCACTCGGGCTGATCGAACTGCGGCTTCCACTTTTCATCGAACCAGCGGGCGCCGAAGGAGTTGGACATGGCCGTGAGGAACGCCATGTTCTCGCCCCAGCCGGCCTTGCCGCGCAGGCAGATGCCGTAGATTTCCTTGTCCTTGTTGGTGATCTTGCGGGCAGCGTCGGCAACGAAATCCCAGGTCGGCGCGTCGGGCATCTTCAGGCCGGCGGCGTCGAACAGGTCCTTGCGATACATGACCATCGAGCTTTCGCCATAGAACGGCGCAGCATAGAGCTTGCCGTCCACGGTCAGGCCGCTGCGGATCGCCGGCAGCAGGTCGTCGACGTCGTAGTTGGCGCCGAGATTGTCGAGCGGCAGCAGCCAGCCCTGTTTTGCCCAGATCGGAACCTCATAGGTGCCGATCGTCAGAACGTCGTACTGGCCGCCCTTGGTCGCGATGTCGGTCGTGACCTTCTGGCGCAGCACGTTCTCTTCGAGGGTAACCCATTCAAGGTCGATGCCGGGATTCTTCGCCTTGAAATCATCCGTCAGCTTCTGCATCCGGATCATGTCGCCGTTGTTCACGGTTGCGATCGTCAGCGTCTCGGCCGAAGCCATGCCGGCAAACGCCAGCGCTGAGCAGGCGCCCAGCAGAAAAGTTCTCAATGTCATATCTTCCTCCCAGAAGATGGGTGTGAGCATTCGCTTCGCTCATGGGCAATTACTCACCAAGCAGCAAAGAATGTCAATCGGCAATCGTTGCTGCGGTGCCGAAGGAAATAGGTATGCTATTGATTCAAATGGTGTATTTTTTGCTCAGCTCTTGAGCAAAAACTCGGCTGTCTCTTCGTCGGTAATCAGCGCATTGATTTGCTGGCCGACAACGGCAGCCCGGATCGCCTTGAACTTGCGCTTGCCCTTGGCCAGTCCGATGACCATCGACGCGTCGCGGGACGGGATCGGCGCCGAGGCGACGCGCTCGTTGATCGGGTTGTCGAGCAATCTGCCGTCGACATCGAAGATCCAGCCGCAGATCTCGCCGACCGCCCCGCCGCGCATCAGCTCCATCATCTCGTCCTTCTCGAGGAAACCGTCGACGCAGAGCGGCCCGTCGATGCCGAGTTCGCCGATGCCGACGAAGGTGACATCGGCCTGGGCGCTCATGTCGAGCGTCGAGCGCACCAGCTGCTGGCCATGCAGCAGCTCCCGCTCTTCCGCCGAGGTGACGAGCACCGGCAGCGGCATCGGATAGTGCCGCGCCTTCACCGCATCGGCCATGCTGAAGATGACGTTGTAATAGGCAGCCGATCCATCCGGGGCGATATTGCCGGTCAATGAAACGATGCGGTGATTGGGACATTCGATCGCCGGAAGCTGGTCGACGGCCGCCTTCAGCGTACGGCCGGTCCCGACGGCGAGCACGATCGGCTCAGCCCGTTTCAGCCACCGCTCGATCTCGGCCGCGGCCGCTTCGGCAATGCCGACGGTTGCCGACGACCCGGAATCGCTCGGCACCACCTCCACATGTTTCAGCCCGAATTTCCGCCGCAGCTGACTGGCGAGTTCCAGGCAGGCAGCGATCGGATGGTCGAGCCGCACCTTGATCAGGCGCTCGGCGACCGCCAGCGACACCAGCCGCTGCGCCGATTGCCGCGAGATACCCATCGCGGCGGCGATTTCGTCCTGCGTGCGCCCGGCGACGTAATAGAGCCAGCCGGCACGTGCCGCATCGTCGAGGCGTGCCGCGGTCTCGGATCTTTTTGCCATTGAATGCCTACCACGCAAAGTGAGCCGGCGTGCCGCCGCCGAACATGATTTGAAATCTATCGCGCCAGATGAAAACAAAATTCCGGCAAATGTCGAGCCTGTTGAAATGAGCGCCGCCAAATAACCGATGCTTGCTCAGGCAAACCCCATTCAGGCAAACCATTGCATGACGAGATAGATCGCCGTCTTCGCCAGGCCATAGATCACGCCGCCGGCAACGACCAGCGACACGGCCGTCATGATGAAGCCGATCAGCGCGAAGAGCCCGTCGCGGCCCAATATGCCGAAAGCAAAGACCGAGATCGTGATCGCCGGCAGCATGTTGCCGAGCGGCACCGGCAGCAGCAGCACGATCGACAGCAGCAGGCAGGCGGCCCCGGCGAGATATTCGGCCGGCGGCTCGGCGAAGATCGCCAGCCTCGGTTTCAGCATCCGCTCCGCCCAGGCGAGCCAGCGGTGGATGCGCCCGACAATGGTTTCGAAATCCTCCCGCCGCATCGAACGGTCGGCAATCATCTTCGGCAGCCAGGGTTTCAGCCCGAAGGTCAACTGTACCGCCAGGAAGACCAACGGCGCGCCGAGGACGGCCGACGTCCCGGGAGGTGTCGGAAAAGCGTTCGGCAGCGCGAAGATCAGCATCAACGCGCTGATCGCCCTGTCGCCCATCGTCTGGAACAGGTCGCCGATCGAAATCCGCTCTCGGCTCCGGTCGCCGGCCAGCTGCCGCAGGATGGATGAGAGGCGGCGACCTTTGGGACGGGGTGGACGGGGTCTTCGGCGTCTATGGGAATCGGCGTTTTCGATGGTCATGATACTAGTGGATGGTGGAAGTGCAGGCTCGGATTTTGGCCGCGCAATATGCCAATTGAATGACTTGTGGAACGGGAATGGCTGTTGACGGCGATTTGGCCCAATCATTCCCCCTCTACGCCGCAAGCGCCTGGCGGGCGGCGGAATGAAGGCTTGTAATTCCCCGCCAACAGTGCGAGCAGACACCACAGACCAGAGAAACGGCAGTGTGGCAATGATCATCTCATTCGACATCGGCGGCTCCGCCATCAAGGGTGGCATCGCCCGCTCCGAGACTGATATCGTCCCCCTCGGCCGGCGCCCGACGCCGAGAGATGACTTCGCCGCTTTCGTCGCGACCTTGCGCGCCATCATCGATGAAACCGGTGAAGCGCCGAGCCGTATCGCCCTCTCCATCGCCGGCGTCGTCGATCCCGATACGCAGCGGCTGATCTGCGCCAACATCCCCTGCATCCACGACCGCATGCTGGCCGCCGATCTCGAAGCCGAACTCGGCCTGCCGGCGCTGATCGCCAACGACGCCGACTGTTTCGCAATCGCCGAAGCCGGCCTCGGCGCCGGTCGCGGCCACCGCATCGTCTTCGGCGCCATTCTCGGCACCGGCGTCGGCGGCGGCCTGGTCGCCGACGGCCGTCTCGTCAACGAGGCCGGCGGCTTCGCCGGCGAATGGGGCCACGGGCCGATCATCGCTTCCTCGGCCGGCAATCCGCCGGTCGCCATTCCCGCCTATGCCTGCGGCTGCGGCCAGAAAGGCTGCGTCGACACCGTCGGCGGCGCCCGCGGCCTGGAACGGCTGCACAAGACGCTGCACGATCTCGATCTTTCCAGCGAAGAGATCATCGCTCAATGGCAGCAAGGCGATGAGAAGGCGAGAGTGACGATCGACGTCTATGTCGATCTCGTCGCCTCGCCCCTGGCGCTGACGATCAACATCACCGGCGCCACCATCGTCCCGGTCGGCGGCGGCCTGTCCAACGTCGAGCCACTGCTTGCCGAACTCGACCACGCCGTACGCGCCCGCATCCTGCGCAAATTCGACCGCCCGCTGGTGGTGCGCAGCCAATGCCGCATCGAACCCGGCCTGATCGGCGCAGCGCTGCTCGGGCTGAAGGCGGAAGCATTGCTTCCTACAGCATAGGCCACATCCGCACGATCGCTGCGAACCGGTCCCAATCCTTGCGCTCCAGCGGCGTCCATGCGGCTTCAGCGACAGCAGGAAGACGCGGAAAGACCAGCCGGTTGAAATAGGCGCGGGAGAGAAAGTTTTCAGTCCAGATGCAGGCCTGGATGCCGCGCATCTTCTGCTGCAACGCCTGCGGCAGCTCGCCCTCGGCCTCGTAAGCATAGCTATGTTCGGGGGCTGAATGGCCCGCCCATGCCGCGCCGGGCTCGTCCCAGGCTTCGGCCTGCGCCATGTCGAGATAATAAGCCTGCCCCGGCGTCATCACCACGTCGTAACCCTGCTGCGCCAGCTCGATACCGACGGCGGGCTTTTCCCAGGCCATCAGCAGCGTGCCGTCGCGGTCGACGCCGCCGCCATGCGAGACCTCGTTCCAGCCGGCGAGCCTCCTGCCGCGCTCCGACAGCATGGTCTTGATGCGGTTCAGGAAATAGGACTGCAGTTCGGCGGTGCCGGCAAGCTTCTCCCGCGTCATCAGCGCCTGGCAGAGCGGCGAAGAGAGCCAGGCGCCCTGCGCCACCTCGTCGCCGCCGATGTGGATATATTCGCTTGGAAACAGCGCCACGATCTCGTCGAACACCTTGCCGAGAAATTCATAGGTGAATTCGACCGCGGGGTTGAGGGCATTGTTGGGATAACCCTGCGCCGCGCGATAGCTGTCCGGCGCCTCCTGCCCGTCGACGAGTTCGGGCAGCGAGAGCAAGGCTGCGGTGCTGTGGCCCGGAATGTCGACTTCCGGCACGACCTCGACACCAAGCGAGGCGGCATGCGCAACGACCTGCCGGATATCATCCTGGGTGTAATGGCCGGCGCGTGTCTCCGCTCCGTCGCCGAGTTGCGGCACGAGCACCTCATCCGGCCCGCGCCGCGCGCCGATCTCCGTCAGCGCCGGATAGGCCTTGATCTCCAGCCGCCAGGCTTCGTCGTCGGTCAGGTGCCAATGAAAGATATTGAGCTTGTTCCAGGCGAGGATATCGATCAGCCGCAGGATGTCGGCGACCGGATAGAACTGCCTGGACACGTCGAGATGGCAGCCGCGCCAGTCATAACGCGGCTGGTCGGCGATCGAGCCGAAATTGGGGAACTTGAAGCGCTCGCGATCGGCGCGGGCGCCGTGCAGCAGCTGCGCCAAGCTGATCAGGCCGTAGCGCCGCCCCGCTTCATCCGCACTCGACAGCACGATCTCATGCGCGGTGAAACGCAGCTCGTAGGCGAAGGCGGCGATCGACGATTCGGCGACGAAACGAATGCGCCGTCCGCCTCCGACGGCACTCAGCGAAAACGGCGCGTCTTCGGCTGGGTAGAGGCGCTGGTAAAGAGAAAGAACCTGGGAGAGGGCCTCGATCGCATCAGGCCGCGTCCTCTCGGCCGGATAGAGGGTGGCCGGCAAGTCACCCGCCTTCAGCCCGAGCGCCAGCGGCCAGGGCAGCAACGCATAGGGTTCATCGGCTTTACCAGGCGGCAAGAGCGGCGGCGACACACCGCCATCCCGGCCTTCGAGCATCAGATCCCCGAAATCGACGGGAAGGTGACGGCCGTCGGCAAGTGTCAGATAAGCGGATTTGACGCCAGCCGTGACATGTTTCGGCTCTCTGCTCAGCCCCTCGACTGTGAACCGCCAGCGCCCACCCGGCGGCACCGTCAACTCCTCGGACGGCAGGAACTCATGGAAATGCGCGAGCTGCCGCTTGAGGCTGCCGCCGTCGCAGACATGCTTGTCGGCAACCCGCGTCTCCGACGTATAGACAAGCGAGAAGCCGGACAGCGGCTCGGCCGAAAGATTGTGGAGCGTAAAGGTCAAGCGCCCGAAACTGCCCTCGATGGGGTGCCAGCTCGCATCCAGACGGTAATCGATGATGGTCATGTTCGCCCCGAAATGATCCGCAGCAAAACATAACATGGATTGCCCCAGCGATCTCTCCGCATGCTTTCGCAGCCTGATTTTTCGAGGCATCCACAGAAATCGAGGTGAGGACCCCGTCGGAACGATCCCGTTTCTCCTGATCGGCAGACTTCCGTTCCGCAGAATTCTGTGCGAGTTTACTCGAAGGGACACCGCTCCTGATCAAGCATGCGCATCGCCGCCTCTGCTATTCATTGTTAGGAGCAGGCGATGAGTTCATCCTCTATTTATACGATCACCTTCGGCCGGGTCGCCCCAGGCCTTGCGGTTCGCGACATCCAGGCGGCATACACTTTTTACTCCGAAGTTCTCGGCTTCGAGAAAGTCTTCGAGAACGGCAATCCTGTGGGCTTCATGGTTCTGAAGAAGGATGCCGCAGAGATACACCTCAGCCAAAATCGGGATCACGTTCCGACCACCGTCAATGTCTTTCATATGTTTGTTGATGACGTCACCACACTCTACGAGCTTTGCGAAAAGGCTGGCGTGCGTATCGTCAAGTCGTTGAAAGACAAGGATTACGGCCAACGGGCTTTCGTTCTTGCCGATCTTGATGGCAACCGGATTGACGTCGGTGAGCGAAACTAATGCATGTCGCCCGGAAGTGTGCAGCGGTTCCGGGACAACGATATGCATCAAAACAAAGGGTTAAAGCGCGTCGCATGAATCAGATTTGACGCGACGCGCTTTAACGTCGAGCGAGAAGCGCAGCGCTCGTGAGGGAAAACGGCGCGGCTTTCGCCGCGCCGTCCTCACTCGGCTGCCAACGCCGGCGGATGTCTGTCATCCGCCTCTTCCTGGATGGCGTCGGCATCCCGGCCCGGCTCGTCCTTCGTCTTCGGCTCCCGGCCGAAGAAAAGCGCGTAACCGGCGGGCAGAACCAGAATGGTGAGCACGGTTGCAACCAGGATGCCGCCCATCATCGCGTAGGCGAGCGGACCCCAGAAGACGCCGCGCGAGATCGGGATCAACGCCAGGACGGCGGTCAGCGCCGTCAGCATGATCGGCCGGAAACGCCGCACGGCAGCACCGACGATCGCCTCCTGCCGGTGCATGCCGGCCTTGATATCCTGGTCGATCTGATCGACCAGGATGATCGAGTTGCGCATGATGATGCCGAGCAGCGCGATGACGCCGAGGATCGCTACGAAGCCGAAGGGGGCACCGCTGATCAGCAGGGCGGCCGCGGCACCGATGATGCCGAGCGGACCGGTGGCGAGCACCAGCATCGCCTTGCCGAAATGCTGCAGCTGCACCATCAGCAGCACGATGATGACGGCGAGCATGATCGGCGCCTTGGCGGCGATCGACATCTGGCTTTCCGCCGCATCCTCGGCGCCGCCCTGGATTTCGACCTTGTAGCCGGCCGGCAGGCTGTCGCGCATATCCTTCATGTCGGCATACATCTTCATCACCACGTCGTTCGGCTGCACGCCGTCGGGCAGCGTCGCCCGCACGGTGATCGTCGGCAGCCTGTCGCGCCGCCATTCGATGCCCTGCTCCATGACAGGCACGACCTTGGCGACCTGCGAGACCGGCACGAAGCCGCCGAAATCCGTCGGGACATAGACCGAGTTGACCGCCGACAGCAGCGAGCGGCTGGCATCCGGCTCGCGGGCGACGATCGAGACCGTCTCCTCGCCGTCGCGGAAATCGTCGAGGGCCGCTCCCGACATGGCCGTCTGCAGCATCTGGCGCACGCGCTGCGAGGTCACACCCAACGCCCGGGCGCGGTCCTGATCGATCACCAGCTTCATCGCCGGCACCTGTTCCAGCCAGTCGTCATGGATGGCGCCGAGCATCGGGTTGGCCGCAAAGCGCGCCTTCACCTGATCGGCGATCGCTCGCACCTCCTGACGATCAGGCCCCATGACGCGCATCTGCACCGGCCAGCCG
Organism: Rhizobium sp. BT03; assembly: GCF_030053155.1. Classification (NCBI taxonomy): domain Bacteria; kingdom Pseudomonadati; phylum Pseudomonadota; class Alphaproteobacteria; order Hyphomicrobiales; family Rhizobiaceae; genus Rhizobium; species Rhizobium sp. BT03. Next base: position 3,234,155 of record NZ_CP125640.1, on the reverse strand, counting down.
GTCGGCGGCCCGAGGAAGAGCCGGTCGACCTTGCCACGGATCTCCGGGAAATCTTCCGCAAGGATCGTGCGCAGCTTGACGATCAGCCGCTCGCGCGCCGGTTCGTCATTGGCCATGACGAGAAGCTGGGCGAAGTTCGGATTGCGCAGTTGCTGGTCGAGCGGCAGGAAGAAGCGCGGTGCGCCTTCGCCGATATAGGTGGCGATGAACTTCTTGTCGGGATCATCCATCATCTTGGCTTCGAGCGCCTTCGCCTGGACCTCGACCTCCTTGATGCTGGTGCCCTCGGGCAGCCAGAGATCGACGAGGATTTCCGGCCGCGACGATTGCGGGAAGAAATTCTGCGGAATGAACTGGAAGGCCCAGAGGCTGGTGACGAAGGTGCCGAGCGTCAACAGCAGCACGATGACCCGGTGGCGAACCGCCCAGCCGACCGTGCCGCGCAGACGCCGATAGAAGCCTGTGTCGAAGGCATCGTGATGCTCGCCGGCATGATGGCGCTGCTTGAGGATCATGTAGCCGAGCCATGGCGTGAAATAGACCGCGACGAACCACGAGGTGACGAGCGCAATGCCCACCACATAGAACAGCGAACGCACATATTCGCCGGCCGTCGATGCGGCGAAGCCGACCGGAATGAAGCCGGCCGTGGTGATCAGCGTGCCCGTCAGCATCGGGAAGGCGGTCGAGGAATAGGCAAAGCTCGCCGCTTCGATCTTGACCAGCCCCTCCTCCAGCTTTCGCTCCATCATCTCGACGACGATCATCGCATCGTCGACGAGCAAGCCGAGCGCGATGATCAGCGCGCCCAGCGAGATGCGCTGCAGGTCGATGCCGAGTTCGTACATCAGCGCGAAGGTGGCGGCGAGCACCAGCGGAATGGCAATGGCGATGACGAGGCCCGAGCGCCAGCCGATCGACAGGAACGAAACAACAAGCACGATGACGAGGGCTTCGCCGAGCGCATGCATGAATTCACTGATCGCATCCGTCACCACGTCGGGCTGGTTGGCGATCTGATCGACGGCAACGCCGTAAGGCAGAGCCTCCTCGAAGCGCTGATAGGTCGCCTCGACGCCCTTGCCGACATCGGTGACGTTGAAGCCCTTGGCCATGACGACGCCGACCTGGACGCTGTCATGACCGTTGAAACGGTACTTGCGCTGATAGGGGTCTTCGAGACCGGAACTGACGGTGGCGATATCGCCGAGGCGCGTCACCTGGCCGCCGGCGCGAAGCCGCAGCTCGCGGATATCGGCCGCCTTCTTCACGTCGCCTTCCACGGAGATGCGCACCGAGCGCAGCCCGGTATCGACGGAGCCGGCCGGATCGACGTTGTTCTGGCCCTTGATGGCGTTCTGCAGGTCAAGGATGGTCAGGCCGCGCTCGGCGAGCGCCTTGGAGGAGACGTCGATATAGATCTTCTCAGGTTGATCGCCGATGATCACGGCCTTCTCGACACCCGGTGTCGTCAGCAGCATATCGCGCGCCTGGATCGCGAATTTCTTCAGTTCCGGGTAGGAATAGCCCTCGCCGCTGATCGAATGCAGGGTGATGAAAGTGTCGCCGAATTCGTCGTTGAAATAGGGGCCGAGCAGACCCTGCGGCAGCTCGCTGGAGATGTCGCCGACCTTCTTGCGCACCTGATAGAAGGCATCCGCCACGTCCTTCGAATTCGTGTCGCCCTTGACCTGCAGGGTGATGATCGCGCTGCCGGCCCGGGTATAGGACTTGACCCAGTCTATATGCGGCGTTTCCTGCAGCTTGCGCTCGATCTTGTTGACGACCTGGTCTTCCATCTCCTGGATGGAAGCGCCGGGCCAGATCGCCTGAACGACCATGACGCGGAAGGTGAATTCGGGGTCCTCGCGCTGGCCCATACGCATCAGGCCGAGCACGCCGGTGATGATGATCAGCCCGAAGAGGAAGCGGGCGATGCTCGGATGGCCGATCGCCCAGCGCGACAGGTTGAAGGGTCGCTTTTCGGTGGTGGTGGCGTCCATGGTTTTCTTCCCTTTTACGACGCGATCAGCGGACGGTCTGGTCCGTATCGGCGAGCGCCGACTGCTGGTTGGGCACCTTCACCTTCAGATTTTCGCTCATGAACTGCGTGCCGGCGGCAACGACGAGATCGCCGGTGTCGAGGCCCTCGGTCACATGCACGCCGTCGCCGGTGAAATCGGCGACCTTGATGTCGCGGCCATGCACGGTCGCGGTGTCGCGGTCGACGGTCCAGACCATCTGCTTGCCGTCCTTTTCAGCCAGCGCACTGAGCGGGATCGAGACATAGCTGGTGCCGTTGCTGATATCGGCCTCGATCGTCGCCGTCATGCCGAGCAACACGCGCGGATCGTTCGGCAGGCTGACCCGCACCGCGAAGGTGCGCGACTGCTGGTCGGCGCTGCCGGAAACCTCGCGCACCTTGCCGTCGAGCAGCAGCTTGTTATCGGCCCAGAAGCTTGTCTTGACGGTTTTGCCCGGCTTGAATTCGGCAATGTCGTTTTCCGGAACCGCGATCTGCACTTCCTTCTCGCCGTCGACGGCAACGGTGACGACGGCGGCACCGGAACCGACGACCTGACCGGTATCGGCATTGATTGACGTGACGATGCCGTTCTGGCCGGCCTTGAGCTCGGTGTAGCTCACCTGGTTCTTCGCCTGATCGAGCGCCGACAGGGCTGCATCGCGCTGCGAAATCGCCTGGTCGTGGCTCAGCGCCGCCTGCTCGACCTGCGACTTCGGAGCGACGCTCTTGTCGAAAAGCTGCTCGGCGCGTCTGTTGGCGAGATCGGCGGTTTCGACGCTTCTTTCGGCCGCCGCGAGATTGGCTTCCGCCGTTCTGACCGCCAGCTGGTAATCGGTGGCGTCGATGCGGGCGAGAACGTCGCCCGGCGTCACCCGGTCGCCGATATCGACGAGGCGCTCGGTGATCTTGCCGGCGACCCGAAACCCGAGATTCATCTCCGTGCGTGCCTTGACCGAACCCGAATAGTCGAGCTTGCGGGTGTCGCCGGCCTTGGCGATCTCGACGACCTTTACCGGCCGGATAACCTCCTTGACCTCAGCTTTTTCTTCCGAGCAGGCGGAAAGGCCAATGCCTATGGCGCCGACGAGCGCGAGGCTCAGGGCGGACGGCATGCGATGGCTGAGGGTCTTGAGCGAAAACATCTTCCGCACTCCTGGATCGTTTGGGGGGTCTCGGCGGCGGCTGCCGTCCATTATTTCTTCAGCGCCCTGATCACGTAATCGATCAGTTCGTCGACGCTCGCGCGGTTGGTTTTGGCAAGACATTGCGCCACCATTTGCGGATGGCAGAGATTGATCGTCGCCGCGCCGAAGCAACGTGACGCGACGACCGGGTCCTGCTCGGCGAATTCGCCGGCAGCGATCCCTTCGGCAATGATTTCGGCAATCAAATCATGGACGCGGTCGATATGTTTTTCGATGACATGCCAGTCGCGCTCAATCGCGACGATGATCATCTCATGCACCTTCATCTCGTCGAGCATCAGATCGAGCGTCAGCTGATGCTGGGTCTCGACATAGCGGCGCAACCGCTCGCTGGCGCTGATCGGCTGATGGCGGATGTCGTAGGCGATCTGATAGGCGGTGGCGAGCATACGCCCGCAGAGCGCCTGGTGGATTTCCACCTTGGAGGCGAAGAACCGATAGATATTGGCCGGCGACATGCCGAGATCGCGGGCAATGTCGGCCACGGTCGTCTTGCTGTAGCCATAGTGGCGAAACAGCCGCTCGGCGGCATCGAGAATGCGGGTGACATTCTCCTGCCGGGTGACCTCGAGTGTATTTTCCGCGATGTCGTCCATAGTTTCGATGCCCGAATTACGACTGACGAATTTTGAATTTCGTCAGTCGTAAAATATCAGGTGTCATTTGTCAATACTCGAACGGGACAACGGGCGCCGTCAACCGATCGCACCGATAGACAACCAGGATTTATATGGAGATGATGAACACCCGGTAAAATTGAAAGTGCCGCGTCTCGGAAGCACGCGGCACATCGTCGGCGGCAGCGCGGGAATCAGCCGAGCTTGACGTCGAGCGTAATCGGAACGGCGGCAAGCGCCTTGGAAATCGGGCAGCCGGCCTTGGCCTTGTTGGCGAGTTCGGTGAAGGTCGCTTCGTCGGCGCCGGGAATACGGCCAGTGAGCGAAAGATGGATAGCGGTGATGGCAAAGCCGCCCTCGACGCTTTCGAGCGTCACTTTGGCGGAGGTTTCCATATGCTCGGCGGTAAAGCCGGCTTCACCGAGGATCAAGGACAGCGCCATGGTGAAGCAGCCGGCATGGGCAGCGCCGATCAGTTCTTCCGGGTTGGTGCCGGGAATGCCTTCGAAGCGGCTGGCAAAGCCGTAGGGATAGTCCTTCAGGGCGCCGCTCTGCGTCGAGATCAGGCCTTTGCCGTCTTTGAGGCCACCGGTCCAATGAGCCGAAGCCGTGCGATTGATCTGCATGCCGTCCTCCTGTTTCGATTGTGCTTTCAGAGCATGATGCCGAAAAGTGTGCGCGGTTTTCGGACAACATAATGCTCCAACTGTTTCCAGGAAGCGGCAGGGCGCCGCTCCATGCCTGCGGGAGATCTGAGAGCCTTCCCGATGGACAATATAATGCTCTATCCCGAGAAGACGACAGGCCTGTAAAAATCGGCGGGAATCGAAGCGCTTTCAGGCGGGATGCTGCAAGACGCCGAGGCCGCCGTCGATCGTCAGGCAGGTGGCATTCATGAACGGGCACTCGTCGGAGATCATGAACACGGCCGCCATGGCGATCTCCTCAGGTGTGGCGATGCGCCCGCCGGGATGCAGCCTCATCGTCTCGGCTTTGGCGGCTTCCGGATCGGGGAAGCCGTTCCAGTAATCGATCACCTTCTGCGTCGAGACATAACCCGGTGCCAGCGCGTTGACCCGGATATTGCGGGCAGCATATTCGAGCCCGAGCGATTTCGTCATCCCCAGCAGCGCATGTTTTGCCAGCGGATAGGGAAATGTGTGCGGGATGATGGTGAAGGCATGTGTCGAAGCGATGTTGAGGATGACCCCGCCGCCCTGTTCGATCAGCCCAGGCAGCACCGCCTTGCAGCAGTTCCACGCGCCCTTGAGATTGATATCGAAGCAGCGGTTCCACATCTCGTCCGTCGTCGCGAGCGGTTCGGAAAAGACGTTGACACCGGCATTGTTGACGAGCGCGTTCAACTGCCCGATCTCTTCATTCGCCTGCGCGACCAACGTCGTGATCGTTCCGGCATCGGTAATGTCGGCCGGCAAATAACCAAGCCGCCCACCGATGCCTTTGAGCTCTTTGGCCGACTTCGCCAGCAGTGCGGCGTCGCGGTCGACAAGAAAGACGGCGGCATCCTCCCTCAGAAAGGCCTTCGCCATCGCAAGACCGATACCCTGCGCGGCACCTGTTATCAGGATGTGCTTGCCCTGCAGGCGGCTGCCCATCTATCTCCCCTCCGATTGAGCCGGCAACCCCGACATCCGGATCGTCACCGTGCCGGCAAGAATTTCACCGGGCGCAAGCGGCGCGAGCCCGCCAAAATCAGGCAGGTGGTGGCCATTCGGCAGGTGGCTCATCGGCTCGAGGCAGAAGAAGTCGTTCCGGTCGACCGGCATATAGAGCATGAAGCGCTCAAGCGCGCCGTCGGCGTCAAGCGCCGCCTGAATTCCAAGCTCCGGCCAGGCGATGGCCGCCCGCCCGTTCCACCCCTCGAAGGCATTGTTCATCCATCTCTGCGGCAAGAGCTTTTCCGATCTGAAATCGAAATACTCGGGCACAGGACCGGGCACATCAGGCAAATGGTCCGCCCGCTCGCTCCAATAGCGATCGGCCGCAATCGTCAGTCTCGTCTGTGGCGTCCGTACGAAGAAAGGGTGTTGCCCGAGCCCGAACGGAAGCGCCGCCGCGCCTCGGTTTTCGACGGACAGCGTCAGCACCAGCGCATCGCCGGCGAGACGGATCTCCTGCCGGGTCAGATAGGCATAGGGTGAAACCCTGTCGGCGCTACGGGAAAAGGAAAATTGCGCATGCTCTGAACTGGAGTCTTCAAGCTGCCAGAGGCCGAGCCAGCCGTCGCCGTGACGATAGAGCGGATCTGAGGTATTCGGCTGGAAGGCATAGTCGCGCCCGGCGAAGGACATGGCGTTGCCTTCGACGCGATTGCCGAACGGCACCATCGCAAAATTCGCCATCGCGCCATCAGGCCCGCCGGCCGCAACGAGAAAGGGCATGCCTCGAAACGTCGCGGCAGCGACCGCAGCACCCCGGGCGCTGACCCGGACGGCGAGCTCGCCGTGCCTCAGTTCGATGTCGCCTACCGCTCGTTCTTGGTTCATCCACGTCGTCCCGCGGCCGAAGATCGCAAATTGTCGAGCAGCACGGCGATCAGCAGGATCAGCCCGCGCACGACATACTGATAGAATGCCTGGATATTCAGCAGATTCATAACGTTTTCGGCAATGCCCATGATCAGCACGCCGACGATGACGCCGCTCATGGCCGCCCGTCCGCCGGCCAGCGAAACGCCGCCGAGAACGCAGGCCGAAATCACCGAAAGCTCAAGTCCCGTCGCCGCATTCGGCTGGCCGGAGGTGATGCGCGAGGCCAGCAGGATGCCGGCAATGCCGCAGACGAAGCCCTGCAGCGCAAAGATCCAGATGCGCATGTTGACGACGTTGACGCCGGCAAGCCGCGAGGCCTCGGGATTGCCGCCGATCGCCAGCGTGTTCTTGCCGAAGACGGTGCGGTTGAGCACGAAACCGAAGAGGAGGAAAAGCATCAGCATGATCCAGATCGGCGTCGGCACGGTCAGGAAGCGCGACAGGGCCAGTTGATAGAAAGCCGGATCGTTGATGCCGACCGCACGGCCATCCGAGGCGATCAGCGCCAGTCCGCGCACGATCTGCATGGTCGCAAGCGTGGTGATCAGCGCATTGATGCGGAACCGGGCGATGACGATGCCGTTGACGAAGCCGACGACGGCGCCGCACAGCAGGGCGGCCAGCAACCCGAGCGGAATGGAGCCCGTGGCGTTCGAGACCATCACGGCGATCATGCCGGAGAAGGCGACGATCGACCCGACCGAAAGGTCGAAATCGCGCGACGCCAGGCAGAACATCATCGTGCAGGCGACGATTCCGATCGTCACCACCGACTGCAGCAGCCCCAGCATGTTTCGCTCGGTCAGGAAGTTCGGAACGAAGAGCGAGACGATCACGAAGGCGGCAGCGAAGATCACCACCAGCCCCTGTTCGCCGAGAAGGATTTTTTTCAACGAATTCATTATCCGTATTCCTGGTGCTAAATGCTGCCTGCGGCATTCTTGTCGGGGAGCGCAGCGGTGAGGATGGCGCGCTCGTCGAAATCCTGGCGGGCGACATTGGCCGCCACCCTGCCCTGGCACATCACCATGATGCGATCGCAGATGCCCATCACTTCGGGCAATTCGCTTGATATCACCACGATCGCCATGCCGCCGGCCGCCAACTCATAGAGGATCTCGTAGATTTCCGATTTCGCCCCGACATCGATGCCGCGCGTCGGCTCGTCGATGACCAGCACCTTGATGCCCTGCTCGGAAAGCCAGCGGCCGAGAATGACCTTCTGCTGGTTGCCGCCGGAGAGATTGATGATGTCCTGCTTGCGCGACGGGGTTCGCACCCGAAGCCGGGCAATGAACCGATCGGCCAGCGCCGCCTCTTTTTTCGGGCTCAGGATGCCGAAGGGCGAGAAATGCCGGCGCGACGAAATCGCGATATTCTCTTCGATCGATCGGCCCTGGACGATGCCGTCGAATTTGCGGTCCTCGGGGCAGAGCACCATGCCGGCATTGATCGCCGCCTTCGGATTGTTCGGCGGGACGGCAACGCCGTCGATGGCGACCTGGCCCTGATGCCTGACGTCGGCGCCGTAGAGCAGCCGCGCCATCTCGCTGCGGCCGGCGCCGATCAGGCCGAAGAAGCCGACAATCTCGCCCTGGCGGACGGAAAAACCGATCGGGTTGCGCAGCTTCGGTCCCGACAGGCCTTTGACCTCCAGCCTGATGTCGCCGAGCGGGCGCTCGCGCCATCCCCAGACATTGCTGATCTCGCGCCCGACCATTTCCGAGATGATCTGCTCGCGTGTCGTCTCGGCGATATCGGGATGGTGGGCGGCGAGCTTGCCGTCGCGCAGCACCGTCAGGCTGTCGCAAAGCCGAAAAATCTCATCGAGACGATGCGAGACATAGAGAATGACCGTTCCCTTCGCCTTCAGCTTGCCGATGAGGGAAAACAGGATTTCGCTCTCGCGCGACGAAAGCGAGGAGGTCGGCTCATCGAGAGCGATCACCCGCGCGTCGAGCATGACGGCCTTGGCGATCTCGACCATCTGCCGCGCGCCGATCGAAAGCGAGGCGACCTTGGCCGACGGGTCGACATCGATGCCGATTTCCTTAAGCTTCGCCCGCACCGTCTCGATCAGCCTCGTCGAATGGATGACGCCGCCCTTGGCCGGAAAGCGCCCAAGCCAGAGGTTTTCGGCCACCGTCAACTCCGGGACGAGCTGCAGTTCCTGATGGATGACGACGATGCCGGCATGAAAGGCATCGCGCACGGAGCTATACTTTTGCTCCTCGCCGTCGATCAGGATGCGGCCGCCATCGGCGGCCTGATCGCCTGACAGCACGCGGATCAGCGTCGATTTGCCGGCGCCGTTCTCGCCCATCAGGCCATGCACGCCGCCCTTCTCGACGGAGAAGGAAACATCCGCGAGCGCCTGCACGCCGGGATATCCCTTGGAGATATTGTTGAATTCGAGAAAAGCCATCGCCGCTCCGCCGAGAAGGATCCGGCGGCACGCTGGGCGGCCGCCGGATTGGATCATCCGGGGACAATCACTCGATGCCAAGATCCTTGCGGACCTTGTCGTAATCGCCGCGCAGCGCCAGCGAACCGGAGGTCAGCGTCAGCTTTGCCGGCTCCTTACCGTTGGCGATCCAGTCGTACATGTTCAGCGCCGTCTCGTAGCCGTGGCGCTTTGGCGAGATGATGACCGTGCCGAAGAAGCCGGTCGCGGCCGGCTTCTTGAACTCGTTGATCGCCGAATCCGCGCCGCCGATGCCGACGCCGATGACATTGGTAGCCGGAATGCCGACCGATTCGGAGGCACGCACAGCGCCGAGGACGGCTTCATCGTTGAGGCCGAAGGCGACCCAGTATTTGACGTCGGCATGTTTGTTGAGAACGGTGGTTGCCGCATTCAGCGCTGCCTCCGTATCGGTCTTTGCCTGCGGCGCGTCATAGATGTTTTCGGCCGGGAAGCCGGCAGACTTCAGCACCGCGATGGCGCCCTCGACGCGGTCGACGGCGGTTGGCAGCTGATCGTAGGAGACCCGGATCGCGCCGACATTCTTCATGTCCCAGCCGCGCGTCTTGATTTCGTCGACGATCGCCTGGCCGACGGTCTCGCCGATCTTGGTGGCCGAGATACCCATATGCGGCACGTCTTCCAGCGGTTTGCCGTCGGCGCTGACGAGACGGTCGTCGACCGTCATCAGCTTCAGCTGGTTGGCTTCGGCCTTGGCGACGATGCCGGGACCGAGCTTGACGTCGGGCGTGCAGATGATGAAGCCCTGCGCGCCTTGGGCGCCGAGATTGTCGATCGCCGACTGAACCTTCTCGCCGTCTTCCGCGCCGATCTTGACGACGGTAAAGCCTTTTTCCTTCGCCGCCTGGTCGGCAAATTTCCATTCGTCCTGGAACCACGGCTCTTCGGGCTGCTTGACGATGAACCCGATCTTGACGTCTGCGGAAAATGCCGAGCCGGCTGTCAGGATGGCGAAAGTGCCAGCCAGGATGGCTGCTTTGAACAAGCGCATGTCTCTCTCCCAAAATCCCAAAAAATCATGCAGCCGCCTCCCGGGCAGCGTCTTTGAATTAAGATAAATCATCATACCAGTCAATTGCCAATGTATGATGATTGTAATAATACGAGAATCGGCAAGCGGCCGGAGGAAGCGTCGCAAAGCGGATCGAATTCGGATAATGAGGTTCGACTGCCTGGCGCCACAGGTAGAGCGGAGAGGTAAGTTGGAAACAAACGAGCGACAGGGCGGAGCCGAAAGCCCCGGCATCGAGCGCCGCCCGCGTGTACGCCGCAACGTCACAGCGGCGATCGCTCAGGATATCTGCGCGGAGCGTTATCCCTCGGGCTCGCCGCTGCCCCGCGAAAACGATCTCTGCGAACTCTACGGCGTCAGCCGCACCGTCATTCGCGAATCGCTGAAAGTGCTGGAATCCAAGGGTCTCGTCCGCGGCAAGCCGCGCATCGGAACCACCGTCTGCGACAGAGACGACTGGAATATCCTCGATGCCGACGTGCTCGATTGGATAGGTCCTTATATCAAGGACTTCGACCTGCTCGGCTGCATTCTCGAAGCCCGCCGCACCATCGAGCCGGCAGCGGCCGAATATGCCGCCGAGCGCGCCAGCGCCCAGGAGATCGCCGATCTCGACAAGGCCTGGCGGCAGATGCGCGACAGTGCCGGCGATCCGGAAAGCTTCACCGATGCCGACGTCATGTTCCATACGGTGCTGCTCACCGCCAGCCACAACCAGGTCTTCCGCCGCCTGTCGAGCGCCATTCACGCGGCGCTGAAATATGCGCTGCATGCCTCCAACATCGGCGTCGAGAATCGCGAGGATGCGGTGCTCGTTCACGGCCAGCTGGTCGAGGCCCTGCGCATGCGCGACAAGGCTGGCGCCCGCGACTGCGCCAACCGCATGCTCGATCTTGCGGTGCGCGATCTTGCCGCCGCTGAAAAGGCGATCGGCAGAACGAAATAATCGATGCCACACCGGACTTGCCGCCGATCGCAACCCCAAAAAAGAAACTGAAGAACCGCGATGAAGATCACCAAACTCACCACCTATATCGTTCCGCCGCGCTGGCTGTTTTTGAAGATCGAGACCGACGAGGGCATTGTCGGCTGGGGCGAACCGGTCGTCGAAGGCCGCGCGCTCACCGTCGAGGCCGCCGTCCACGAACTGGAAGACTACCTGATCGGCAAGGACCCCTTCCTGATCGAGGACCACTGGACCGTGATGTATCGCGGCGGCTTCTATCGCGGCGGCGCTGCCCACATGAGCGCGATCTCCGGCATCGACCAGGCGCTGTGGGACATCAAGGGCAAGGCCCTCGGCCAGCCGATCCATTCCCTGCTCGGCGGCCAGCTGCGCGACCGCATCAAGGTCTATTCCTGGATCGGCGGCGACCGTCCCGCCGATGTCGCCAACAATGCCAGGGAGGTGGTCGCGCGCGGCTTCAAGGCGATCAAGCTCAACGGCTGCGAGGAAATGCAGATCGTCGACACCAATGAGAAGGTGGAAAAGGCGGTCGAAACCATTGCCGCCATCCGCGAGGCGATCGGCCCGCATATCGGCATCGGCGTCGATTTCCATGGCCGCGTCCACAAGCCGATGGCGAAAGTTCTCGCCAAGGAGCTAGAGCCCTACAAGCTGATGTTCATCGAGGAGCCGGTGCTCTCCGAAAACAAGGAAGCGCTGCGCGATATCGTCAACCACACCTCGACGCCGATCGCACTCGGCGAGCGGCTCTTTTCGCGCTGGGACTTCAAGCAGGTGCTTTCGGACGGCTATGTCGATATCATCCAGCCGGATCTTTCGCATGCCGGCGGCATCACCGAATGCCGCAAGATCGCGGCCATGGCCGAAGCCTACGACGTGGCGCTGGCGCCGCATTGCCCGCTCGGCCCGATCGCGCTTGCCGCCTGCCTGCAGGTCGATGCCGTCAGCTACAACGCCTTCATCCAGGAACAGAGCCTCGGCATCCACTACAACAAAGGCAACGACATCCTCGACTACATCTCCAACAAGGAGGTGTTCCACTATGCCGATGGGTTCGTGTCGATCCCGCAAGGCCCTGGTCTCGGCATCGAGGTCGACGAGGCCTATGTCATCGAGCGCGCCAAGGAGGGCCATCGCTGGCGCAACCCGATCTGGCGCCATGCCGATGGCAGCTTCGCCGAGTGGTGAGAGAAATGATAGGGTCGCGCAAGCGGCCCTTTTTCATTCGCCGTGTCGGATATCGCGCGTCTCATCCGTCATAATGGAAATTCAAACGGGAGATTTCAGATGGCCAGAGCAATCGCAATCATTGTCGCGCGCATTATTTTCAGTTTCATCTTCTTCATGGCCGCCGGCTTCAAATTCGCCGATATCGGCGCGACGGCGGGCTATATCACTGCCGCCGGTTTCCCGATGGCGACATTCCTTGCCTGGGTCGCAGCCTTTTTCGAGATCGCCCTGGCGCTCGCCTTCATAACAGGCGCCTTCTTCACCGAGGCCAGCCTGCTGGCGGGCATCTATGTGATCTTCCTTGCCTTTGCCTTCCACGGCCCATCCCATTGGCAACAGAACCAGGCCGAGTTCGGCTTCTTCGTCGATCACTTCACCTTCCTTGCCGGCCTGCTCTTTGCCGCCATCCATGGGCCGGAGAAATGGGCGTTGAGACACAGCCTCCTCAGATAGCTCATGAGGCACTCTCCGCCGGAACCAACAGCCATGCCGAACATTGGCTTACCGGAAAACGGCAAGGAGAACCCAATCATGGAGCTGAAGGGAAAGATCGCGTTGGTGACAGGCGCTGGTTCCGGCATCGGCAAGGCGGCCGCGCTGAGGCTTGCCGCCGAGGGAGCAGGGGTCGCCGTCTTGAGCCGAACCGCCGGCGAGGTCGAAAAGACCTGCGCCGAGATCAAAGCGGCCGGCGGCGGCTCGATCGCACTGGCGGCCGATACCAGCGACGAAGCGCAAATGCGCGCCGCCGTGGAGCAAATGACCACCGCCTTCGGCGGCCTCGACATTGTTGTCGCCAATGCCGGCATCAACGGCGTCTGGGCGCCGATCGACGATCTGAGGCCGGATGAATGGGACAAGACCATCGCCGTCAATCTGCGCGGCACCTATCTGACCCTGCATCTGACGGTCCCGCATCTGAAGCGCCGCGGCGGTTCGATTGTCGTCGTCTCCTCGATCAACGGCACCAGGACCTTCACCACGCCGGGCGCCACCGCCTATACCGCAACCAAGGCCGGCCAGGTTGCCATGGTTCAGCAGCTCGCCCTCGAACTCGGCCGGCACGGCATCCGCGTCAATGCAGTCTGCCCCGGCGAGATCGAAACCAATATCGGCGCCAACACAGATAGCCGCCATCGCCAGGAGACGGAGGTTCCGGTCATCTGGCCGCAGGGAGATATCCCAATCGCCGGCGGCAGAGCGGGCAAGAGCGAGGATGTAGCAGAAACCATTCTCTTCCTCTCCTCCGAAAGGGCCCGGCACATCACCGGGACGCCGATCTGGATCGACGGCGGCCAGGGGCTGCTGCGATAGCGCCCGATCTGTGACGATCAGGTGTTGAGGCGTGCACCGTCCAGCGTATAGAGTTCCTGCGCGCGCTGCACGCCGCGCAATGTATAGCGCCCGACGCAGGCGATTGCCGCGCGCTGCTCCTCCGGTATCGCAGCGACGAAATCGGAGGAGATCAGCAGGTTGAGATCGACCGATCGGCACATCGAGGCGATGCGGCTGACCTCGTTGACGGCAGGGCCGATCACCGTGAAGTCCAGCCGGTCCTGGCTGCCGATATTGCCGTAGAAGACGTCGCCGATATGCAGGCCGATATAGACATCCGTCGTTGGCCGGCCGTCGGCCGCGCGCGCGGCGTTCAGCTTGGAGAGCTTTTCCCGTAACAGCGATTCGGCATGGAGCGCCGCGCGGCAGGTCTCGGCCGGCACCTCGCCCTTGAAGATGGCGAGCACCCCGTCGCCGATCAGTTTCAGCACGTTGCCGCCCGCCTCGTGGATCGCCGAGATCGCCACCTCGCTGTAATCGTTGAGCAGCGGGATGATTTCCTCCGGCGGCACGCGATCGGAAATCTTGGTGTAGTTCAACAGATCGGAAAACCAGAGCGCCGCCGAAATCCGTTCCGATTTGCCGCGGCTGATCTTGCCTTCCATCACCTGGCGCGCCGCATCCTCGCCGAGATAAACTTCGGCAATGGTGCGGGCGATGCGCCCGAGCGCGATGCACTTGATCGCCAGCCCCAGCACCGGCACCAGCTTGCGCAGGATGGCAAGGTCGTGATCGGAAAAACCTTCAGGATGTTTGGTCGCGAAATGCGAAAAGAAACAATCCATTTCGCCGATCGTGCCGGCTTCGCTGAAACGATGCATCAGCGCCACGAAATCCGTGTGGCCGGCTTCCGCGATCTTGTCGAGCATGGCGAAATCGATCGGATCGCCGAAGCCCAGGCGTCGGCGCACCTCCCGCTCATTGCCCGACCAAAGATGGTAGAAGGCCGAGCGCTGCCAGTTCGACGCCGCTTCGCCCGAGCTCGTCGGACCATATTCGAATTCGGTTTCGATCTCCTCCACACTGTCCCAGCGGAAGGCACGGCCTTCATGCACCGGGTGCAGTGTATCCATCACCGCCAGGCCGCGGTCCAGCGGCAGGCCGGCATTGCGGCAAGCGGCGCAAAAGCCGGTCATGAGCTCGACCTCGGAAGCGCCCTTCAGTCCCTGCTCCGTAACCCAGGCCGCAATCGTGCTGACGTCGCTGTAATCCATGGCGCTCACCTTCGCTCCTGCCCAAGCTGTAGTCCGAATTCGGCATGGAAGGAAGCCAATTGCCTCAATCGCCGGCAGGCATGTTGTAGGGCGTGACGATTTCGACTGAAGAAAGCGAGGCCGGAACCGCCCGCCCCGGTGACGTCGCCCGCCCCATGATCGCCCTGAAGGCCGAACGTGCGTCGGTTCGGAGATCATGATGCAGCACGAAGCCGATGCGGCGCGCGGCAAGCAGCGCACGGTTGTCGGCATCGAGATCATGGGCGACGAAGACACGGACCGGGCGGCTGGCCGCATCGAAGGCCGCCAGCACCGCCCGGTTGCCGCCGCCGATCGAATAGACGGCGTTGATGACGGGATCGGCGACCAAGGCTGCCGTCGCAAGCGTTCCCGTCGCCGCATCGCTGCCGTGCCCGTCGCTGATTTCGGTGATGCCGATCCCAGGATAATGGGCGCGGATGACGCGGCGAAAACCGATTTCGCGTTCCTCCTCGCCGCGGAAGCGTCCGCTCGACAGCGTCACCAGCACCTTGCCGCCGCAGCTGCCGAGCACCTCGCCGATCAGATAGGCTGCAGTCTCCCCAGCAGCGCGGTTGTCGGCGCCGGCATAGGCAATGCGCGCCGAATTCGGCACGTCGGTCACCAGCGTCACGACAGGAATGCCGGCCGCATCCGCCCGCGCGACGGCGGCCGCCACCTCGGCGACATCGGGCGCCTTGAGCACGATACCATCCGTGCCTCGCAGCCGGATGCGATCGAGAAGCTGCACCATTTCGGCCGGCTTCATCACCTCGGCCAAGTGGAACCGGCAACGAAAGACGCCGGGCAGGAAGGCGGCCATCTCCGCCTCGAAGGCAGCGCGCACGGCATCGCTGAAACGCTGCGGCGTCTCCATGACGATATCGATCGCCAGCGTTCGCCCGCTCGACACCGCCCCGGCCTGCTGCTTTTCCAGCTCAGAGATCGCCGCCTTCACCCGCATTTCCGTCTGTTGGCGCACACCCGGCCGGCCGTTCAGCACCCGGTCGACGGTCGCGGTGCTGAGGCCCGCCTGAAAAGCGATATCCTTGACGAGGAAGAGATGGGCCATGGAATCCGCTTGATGGCTTTTTGATGGATTCCTGATCTATATCACCTCTCATCACGGCGTATAGTGCCTCCATTCGAAAGAGGAGGAGCCATCATGAAGACAGACAACCAGCAGAAAATGCGCGCCGACCGTGTCTGGCTGAGCGAAGACAGCTGCGATCTCGACGACTTTCGCCGCCTGGCGGAAAAGACCACCGCGCTTGCCGATTATCCCTCGGCGTCTGCAGTCGAAAAGAACGTGCTGATCTATGACAGCCGCAAGGTGACGGCGGCTGCCGCGACGCCGGAAGGCCGGCGCGCCGTCCTGGCCGAGATCTGCGAGGCCTTCGGCGAAGGTCCCGGCGTCGTCGTCTTCAAGCATGCTTACGCGGATACCGGCATCATCGACCGCGCCAGCGCGATCTTCGACGAGATCATCGAGGAGCAGCACCGCAGCTCGACCGGCGGCGGCGATCACTTCGCCAAGCCGGGCGCCAACGACCGCATCTGGAACTCGCTGGAGAAACATTGCCTCGCAGATCCGGCAAATTTCGCCGAATATTACGGCAATGCCATCGTCGCGCTCGCAAGCCAAGCCTGGCTCGGCCCGAGCTACCAGATGACGGCGCAGGTCAACCGCGTCAACCCGGGCGGTGCGGCGCAGTCGGCCCATCGCGACTACCATCTCGGCTTCCAATCGTCTCAGGTGATCGAGCAGTTTCCGGTTCATGTGCACCGGCTCTCGCCGGTGCTGACGCTGCAGGGCGCGGTCGCCCATTGCGACATGCCGCTCGAAAGCGGCCCGACGCTGTTCCTGCCGCACAGCCAGACCTATGTGCCGGGTTATCTCGCGCTGAAGCGCCAGGAGTTCCGCGATTATTTCGAAGCCAACCACGTGCAGCTGCCGCTCGACAAAGGCGACGTCGTCTTCTTCAATCCCGCCCTCTTTCACGCCGCCGGCACCAACCGCTCGGCCGACATCAAACGCGTCGCCAACCTCCTGCAGGTTTCTTCCGCCTTCGGCCGCGCAATGGAAACCGTCAATCGCGAGAGGATGAGCGCCAGGCTCTTTCCCGCGTTGAAAACCTTGCAGGGCAGGCTTCCACCCGATGAAATCACCAACGCCGTCGCCGCTTGCGCCGAAGGCTATTCCTTCCCGACCAATCTCGACCGCGACCCGCCGCTCGGCGGGCTGGCGCCGAAGACGCAGGCACAGCTGATGCACGAGGCGTTGCGGGAAGGCTGGAGCGACGAGGCTTTTACGGCAGCGCTTGCCGAGCAGGCGAGGAAGAAGTTGAGCTGAACTTGGAGACTGGAGCCACACACGTTGACATAACCGCCTCCCGTACCCGCGGGAGGCCATTCGCGCATCACCACCGAGGAGGAACCACATGAGCACAGACCCCGGCCGCCTTGACGGCAAGATTGCCATCGTCACCGGCGGCACGCAAGGGCTGGGCGCGACCATTGCCCGTCTCTTCGCCGAGCGCGGTGCGAAAGGCATCGTCATTTGCGGCCGCAACGAAGCCAAGGGCGAGGCGAAGGCAGCGGAGATATCCGCTGCAACCGGCACCAGGGTCGTCTACGTCAAGGCCGACCTCGGCAAGGTCGAAGACGCGCGGAATGTCGTGCACGCCTGCGACGAGGCCTTCGGCCGCGTCGACGCGCTGGTCAATGCCGCCGCCATCACCGATCGCGGCACCATCCTCGATACCAGTCCTGAACTCTTCGACGCCATGTTCGCCGTCAATGTGCGCGCGCCGTTTTCCTGATGCAGGAGACGGTGAAGGTCATGCGCCGCGAAAAGACCGAAGGCACGATCGTCAATATCGGCTCGATGTCGGCCAAGGCAGGTCAGCCCTTCATCGCTGCCTATTGCGCCTCCAAGGGCGCGTTGGAAACGCTGACGAAGAACACCGCCTATGCGCTCTTGCGCAATCGCATCCGCGTCAACGGCCTCAACATCGGCTGGATGGCTTCCGAGGGCGAGGACCGCATCCAGCGCGAATATCACGATGCACCCGCCGACTGGCTGGAGAAGGCGGCAGCCAACCAGCCCTTCGGCCGCCTCGTCGATCCGCATGAGGTGGCGCGCGCCTGCGCTTACCTGTCGTCGGCCGAATCCGGACTGATGACCGGCTCGGTCATCTGCTTCGACCAGTCGATCTGGGGGGCTTACGACGGCTCGCCGCATCCGGTCGCCGCCCTCTGAAAAACCGGAGCGCAGCATTTCCGCTCGCCGGGCTCTGGCACCTCCCAGCATTTGTCGCTAGGAAAAGGGCGGCAGCATTCAGGGAGGAACTGGCGTGGCCGACAATCCGCTTTATGACATCCGCGATGAACGTTTCGGCGCCCTGGTCATCGGCAGCGCCGCGCTCGAGGAACTCTATTGCGGCTGCCGCTGGACGGAAGGCCCGGTCTGGTTTTCCGACCTCAACTGCCTGCTCTGGAGCGATATCCCGAACGAACGCATGATGCGCTGGACGCCCGACGGCACGGTCTCGGTCTTCCGCTCGCCCTCCAATTACGTCAACGGCAACACCCGCGACCGGCAGGGCCGACTTATCTCCTGCGAACATGGCGGCCGCCGCGTCACCCGCACCGAACTCGACGGCAGCATCACCGTTCTCGCCGACAGCTACAGGGGCAAACGGCTGAACTCGCCGAACGATGTCGTCGTCCATTCCGATAGCGGGATCTGGTTCACCGATCCGACCTACGGCATCCTGTCCGATTACGAGGGCCACAAGGCCGAGCCCCAGCAGCCAACCCGAAACGTTTACCGGATCGACCCTTCAAGCGGCGCAATCGAGGCCGTCGTCGAGGATTTCATCCAGCCGAACGGCCTTGCCTTCTCGCCCGACGAGACGAAACTCTACATCGCCGATTCCGGCTCGGCCAAGCATGACGTGCCACGCCATATAAGAGTTTTCGACGTCGTCGACGGCAGGAAGCTCGCAAACAGCCGCTATTTCTGCAGCCTCGATGTCGGCAATCCCGACGGCTTCCGCTTCGATATGAGCGGCAATCTCTGGACGAGTGCCGGCGACGGCGTTCATTGCTTTTCGCCCGACGGCACGCTGCTCGGCAAGATCAGGGTGCCGCAGACGGTCTCCAACCTCACCTTCGGCGGTCCCAAGAAAAACCGGCTCTTCATCACCGCGACGCGCTCGGTCTATTCGATCTATACGAAGACCAACGGCGCCCAATATCCGTGAGGATCAGGCACCGGCTTGAAGATCGCCGTTCCGGGATGACGACTTGCATAAAAAAAGCTAAAGCGCGTCACACGAATGAGATTCGATGTGCGTGCTTCAGAGCATGAGGCCGAAACCTGTGAGCGGTTTCGGACAACATCCTGTTCTGGCAGCCCGCAGATCCATTGCATCAAGAAGGGATGTCCCGATGACCCGATTTTCACGCGCCGAAGGGCGCCGCACCACTTCTGATGCCATGACCGGGAGAGCCTGAGATGCGTTCCGTCGTTTCCTTCAACGAAGGCTGGAGTTTCCACGAGGGCTTCGGCCAGCGCCTGCTCGAAAGCTTCGATGCCGCCAAGTCGGTCAGCCTGCCCCATACCGCCGTCGAATTGCCGTTCAACTATTTCGACGAGAAAAGCTATCAGCGTGCCTTCACCTATCAGAAAGTGCTGCGATGGCTGCCGGAATTCGAGGGCCGTGAAGTCTCGCTCGTCTTCGACGCCGCCATGGCCGATAGTGTCGTCTATCTGAACGGCGAAGAAATCATCGCCCATAAGGACGGCTACACCCCCTTCGAGGCCCGCCTCACCGGTAAGCTGCTCAAGGGCGAGAACCTCGTGACCGTCAAGATCGACGGCAGCGAGAACCCTGCCATCCCCCCTTTCGGCGGCCGCATCGATTATCTCACCTATGCCGGCATCTATCGCGACGTCTGGCTGAAGGTCACCGACCCCGTCTCGATCCGCAATCTCAAGATCGAAACCACCGACGTGCTTGCCCCGGAAAAGTCGGCGACCATCCGCGTCGATATCGCCAATCCCGAGGGCCGCAGCTTCTCGGCAACCGTCACCGCCACGCTGAAGCAGGCGGACGGCACGGTGATCGCAACCGCGGCGACCGAAACGATCGGCGACCGCACCCGGCTTTCCTTCGGCGGCCTTGCCGGCATCGCCCTCTGGGATATCACCAATCCCACGCTCTACGAAGTCACCGTCGAACTCAGAACCGAACACGGCTCCGACCGCGTCTCCACCCGCTTCGGCTTTCGCACCGCTGAATTCACGCCGGAAGGTTTCCTGCTCAACGGCAGGCCGCTGAAGCTGCGGGGCCTCAACCGCCACCAGTCCTTCCCCTATGTCGGTTATGCCGCCGGCCGCTCCGCCCAGGAGCGCGACGCCGATATCATGAAGAGCGTGCTGAAGTGCAATATCGTCCGCACCTCGCATTATCCGCAGTCGAAATGGTTCCTCGACCGCTGCGACGCGATCGGCCTGCTGGTTTTCGAGGAGATTCCCGGCTGGCAGCATATCGGCGATGCCGACTGGCAGAAGGAATCGATCGAAAACGTCCGCCGCATGATCGAGCGCGACTGGAACCATCCTTCGATTATCATCTGGGGCGTGCGCATCAACGAGTCCCAGGATAGTCACGATTTCTACGTCGAGACCAATCGCCTCGCCCGCGAACTCGACAGCACCCGCCAGACCGGCGGCGTGCGTTATATCACCGAGAGCGAGCTGCTCGAGGACGTCTACACGATGAACGATTTCATCCTCGGCAATGAGGAATTGCCGGGCGCCAACCGCCCGCGCACGGTGCTGCGCGGCCAGCAGGAAAATACCGGCCTGTCCCGCAAGGTGCCGTACCTCATCACAGAGTTCAACGGCCACATGCACCCGACGAAGATCTATGATCAGGAGCAGCGCCAGGCCGAGCATGTGCGCCGCCACCTCGAGGTGCTGAACGCCGCCTATGGCGACCCCGACATTTCGGGCGCGATCGGCTGGTGCATGTTCGATTACAACACCCACAAGGATTTCGGCTCCGGTGATCGCATCTGCTATCACGGCGTCATGGACATATTCCGCGAGCCGAAATTCGCGGCCTATGCCTATATCAGCCAGTGCGACCCGTCCGAGGAGATCGTCATGAAGCCGGCAACCTTCTGGGCGCGCGGCGAGCGCAATATCGGTGGCGTGCTGCCGCTGATCATCCTGACCAATTGCGACGAGGTGGAACTGCAATATGGCGGGCTGAGCAAGCGCATCGGTCCGGACCGGGAGAACTATCCACACCTGCCGCATCCGCCCGTCGTGCTCGACCATCGCCACTTCACGGCAGATGAGCTCGGCACCTGGGGTCTCGAATGGATCGACGGCACCTTGACCGGCTATATCGGCGGCGAGCCGGTGGCGAGCCTGACGTTTGCCGCCGATCCCTTGCCGACGACGCTGGAAATCGTCGCCGACAGCTCGACGCTGAAGGCCCGCGAACGCGACAGCACCCGCGTCATCATCCGTGCGCTGGATCAGTGCGGCCAGCGCCTGCCTTTCATGAACGACAGCATTTCGCTGAAGGTGCATGGCCCCGCGAAGATCGTCGGCCCGGCCAATGTGCCCCTGCAGGGCGGCACCGCCGGCTTCTGGCTGGAGGCGACGGGGCTGGTGGGTGAAATCACCGTCGAAGCCGTCTCCTCACGGTTCGCGCCGGTAACCCTCAGCGTGACGGCGGCCGCCTAATTCAGCCCATAACCCGCGCGTCTTCTCGGGCGCGCGGCGCTCCGATGGCCATCACACGATCCGCATCTGGCTGTCTGGATCGAAGAAGACGGCCTTGTCGAGATTGAAGGCGAGGCGGGTGGTCTGGCCTGGGGCGATGCCGGCATCGGCGCGCAGGCGGGCGACGACGGATTTGCCGCCGAGCTTGGTGACGGCGAAGGTGTCGGAGCCGGCCGGTTCGACGACTTCGATCAGGCAATCATCCTCGGTCAGCGAACGCGCCTTGCGGTCGGCGCCGTCAGGATCGGTCAGGGCTTCCGGGCGGATGCCGAAGATCACCTGCTTGCCGGCATAGGAGGAGAGGCCGTTGGCGCCTGAGGCGATCGGCAGTCTGAGCGGCGCGCCGTTCGGCCGTTCGAGCGCGACGGCGAGCCCACTGGTGCCGGTCTCGACGGTGGCGTTGAGCAGGTTCATCGCCGGCGATCCCATGAAGTCGGCGACGAAGAGATTGGCCGGGCTGTTATAGATCTCGGCCGGCGTGCCGAACTGCTGCAGCACCCCGTCCTTCAGCACCGCGATCTTGGTCGCCAGCGTCATCGCCTCGATCTGGTCATGGGTGACATAGACGAAGGTGGTGCCCATGCGCTGATGCAGCCGCTTGATCTCGGTGCGCATGTCGACGCGCAGCTTGGCGTCGAGATTGGAAAGCGGCTCGTCGAACAGGAAGACCTGCGGATTGCGCACCAAAGCCCGGCCCATGGCGACGCGCTGGCGCTGGCCGCCGGACAACTGGCTCGGCTTGCGGTCGAGCAGATGGCCGATCTGCAGCATGTCGGAGACCTGCTTGATCGCCTTGGCCCGCTCCTCCTTCGGCACGCCGCGGATCTCCATGCCGAAGGCGATATTGCCCGCCACCGTCATATTCGGATAGAGCGCATAGGACTGGAACACCATGGCGATGTCGCGCTTGGACGGATGCAGGCCGTTGATGGCGCGCCCGTCGATCCTGATATCGCCTGACGTGATCGTCTCCAGCCCGGCAATGGTGTTGAGCAGGGTCGACTTGCCGCAGCCGGACGGGCCGACCAGCACGAGAAAGCCGCCCTTTTCGAGTTCGAGGTCGATGCCCTTGAGAATGTCGACGGCGCCGAAGCGTTTTCTGAGACCGGAGATTTCCAGGAAGGCCATGACTTACCCTTTGACTGCGCCCGCCATCAGACCGCGCACGAAGTAGCGGCCGGCGAGGATATAGACGATGAGCGTCGGAACGGCCGCGATCATCGCCGCCGCCATGTTGACATTGTATTCGACCACCCCGGTCGAGGTGTTGACGACATTGTTGAGCGCCACCGTCATCGGCATGGAGTCACCGGTGCCGGCATAGGCCGAGGCAAACAGGAAGTCGTTCCAGATATTGGTGAACTGGTAGATCACCGTGACGACGATGATCGGCAGCGAATTCGGCAGCATGATGCGGCGGAAGATCTGGAAGAAGCTGGCGCCGTCGACCTGGGCGGCCCTCACCAGCTCGGTCGGAAAGGCCTCGTAGAAATTGCGGAAGAACAGCGTGGTGAAGCCCAAGCCATAGACGACATGGACGAAGACCAGGTTGACGGTCGAATTGCCGAAGCCGAAGTTCCAGCCGGTGGCGTTCTGCAGCGTCACCCCGAAGCGGCCGAGCGAGCCGAGGATGGTCGCCATCGGCAGAAGCACCGACTGGAACGGGATGAAGCAGGCAAACAGCATCAGCCCGAACACCAGCGTATGGCCGGGGAAGCGCCATTTGGTCAGGATATAACCGTTCAGCGCCCCCATGATGGTGGAGATGGCCACCGCCGGCACCACCATCTTGATCGAGTTCCAGAAGTAGCCCTTGATGCCGGCGCAGGTCAGCCCGACACAGGTCTCGCCCCAGGCCTTGATCCAGGGATCGAAGGTCGGCGCCTCAGGCAGCGCCAGCATGTTGCCGCCCTGGATCTCGTCCATCGTCTTGAACGAGGTCACGAGCATGACGAAGAGCGGCATCAGGTAGAGGATGGCGAAGATCACCAGCAGGCCGTAGATGACCAGCCGGCCGAGAAAGCGGGTGTTGTTGCCGGAAGCGGCCGAAGAGGAAGCCGAGATGCTCATCGCGCCTTCTCCTTCAGTTCGGAATAGAGATAGGGCACGATGATCGCCGAGATGGTCATCAGCATGATGATGGCGCTGGCCGAGCCGACGGCCATCTCGTTGCGCTTGAAGGTGTATTCATACATGAAGTTGGACGGCAGCCAGGCCGAGCCGCCCGGCCCGCCCGAGGTCAGCGCCACGACAAGGTCGTAGGACTTGATCGCCATATGGGCGAGCACGATGAAGGCGGAGAGAAAGATCGGCCGCAAGAGCGGAATGACGATGCGGCGATAAAGCTGGAAGGGCGAAGCGCCGTCGATCTGCGCCGCCTTCATGATCTCGCCGTCGATGCCGCGAAGGCCTGCCAGGAACATCGCCATGACGAAGCCCGACGCCTGCCAGACACCGGCAATGACGACGGTGTAGATGACGAAGTCCTTGTTCTTGATCCAGTCGAAGTGGAAGCTCGTCCAGCCGAAGTGGTGCAGCGTCTGTTCGAGCCCGAGGCCGGGATCGAGGAACCATTTCCACGCAACGCCTGTCACGATGAAGGAGAGCGCCATCGGATAGAGGAAGATCGGCCTGAGCAACCCCTCGCCGCGGATCTTCTGGTCGAGCAGGATGGCCAGCAGCAGGCCGAGCGCCAGGCAGATGCCGACATAGAGAAAGCCGAAGATCGCCATGTTGGTGATCGAGGTGTACCAGGAGGACGGCGGGTCGCTCTCGAAGGTCCAGCGCCACAGCCGCTGATAGGCGCGTGGCCCCGTCAGCGCATAAGACGGGAAGGTCTTGGAATTGGTGAACGACAGATAGGCCGTCCAGACGATGAAGCCGTAGACGAAGATGATGGTGATGACGAAGCTCGGCGCCAGCACGATCTTCGGCAGCGCATCCTGCAGCCGGCCCCTGAGCGAGATCGGCGTCGCTTGGCCGGGGGTCAGAACCGGATCGGTTGTGGCAACTGTGCTCATGGATATCCTCTCCCTTCCCGCAGGATCGCTCGGCATTTATCGCTGCGGAGCCTGAAGCTTCCCCGCGAGACAGGCGCGGGGAAGCATTTGTCATCGACGACCCTTAGCGGGCGTCGTCGATTGCCTGGACGAGCTGCTTGACGGCTTCGTCGGAGCTCTTGATCTGGCCGTGGACGAACTTCGAGACGACGTCCTTATAGGCATTGGCGATGGCCGGCGGGGCGCCATAGCCCTGCGCCAGCGAACCGAACAGCGTGCCGCCCTCGTTGGCCGCCTTCAGGTCGGCAATACCCTTCTTGCCGCAGGCGTCGAAGTCGGTGTCGGGAACGTCGGTGCGGGCCGGCACCGACCCCTTGACGACGTTGAAGGCCGACTGGAAGCTCTTCGACAGCGTCGCCGTTGCGAGAGCGACCTGCGCCGCCTTGCGGTCGTCGGGGACGTTGAACATGCCGAACATGTCGGAGTTGTAGATGACGCTGCCGTCGGTGCCGGGGAAGCGGTAGCACAGGAAGTCGGTGTCCGGCGTCTTCTTGGCGGCGACGAATTCGCCCTTGGCCCAGTCGCCCATCACCTGCACCAGCGCGTCACCCTTGATGACCATGGCGGTCGCGAGATTCCAGTCGCGGCCGGAGAAGTTCGGATCGACGTATTTGACGATCTTCGCCAGATTGTCGAAGGACGTCTTCATCGTGTCCGACTTCAGCGACGCCTCGTCGAGGTCGTTGAAGGCCTTCTTGTAGAATTCCGGGCCGCCGGTCGACAGCACGATGGAATCGAACATCGTGGCTTCCTGCCAGTTCTGGCCGCCGAGCGCCAAGGGGATGACGCCGGCAGCCTTGGCCTTGTCGAGCAGGGCGATCAGCTCGTCGAAGCTCTTCGGCTCAGTGCCGCCGATCTTGTCCATCACCGCCTTGTTGATCCACAGCCAGTTGACCGAGTGGACGTTGACGGGGGCTGCGACCCACTTGCCGTCATAGACGGAGAACTTCTGCAGCGCCGCCGGCACCGACTTGTCCCAGCCTTCCTTCTTGGCCGTCTCGGTCAGGTCGCCCATGACGCCGGCCTGGGCATAATCCAGCACGGTATAACCCAGCATCTGCGAGGCCGTCGGATAAGTGCCCGCCGCCACCATCGCCTTCAGCGCCGTCATCGCCGCATCACCGCCGCCGCCGGCAACCGGAACGTCCTTCCAGGCAAAACCTTCCTTCGACAGATCCTGCTTCAAAACGTTCAAAGCCGCCGCCTCGCCGCCTGACGTCCACCAGTGCAGCATCTGCACTTCCTTAACGTCGGCGGCGCGGGCAGCACTAAGGCCAGCCATCATCACGACGGCAATCGCCGCCGAGCTCAAAAACTTGCGCATGAAATTCCTCCCATTTGAAAATCGGCGGCGGGCCCTCCCTGCCGCCCGATGTTTTCCGCCGTTGCAGCGGTCGACATACGGCCGCGCTCCTCCGCGCGGTTGCTAATTTAAAACGTCATAAGCCACGGATCGTCAAGTCCTTTCTCGACTCCCGAGAAAAATATGGTTATTCCATCATCATATTGAATTACTTGTATATTTCCACACATCAACAACAACCGCCGAAAGTCGACACGATGCAAGAGGAGGCGACGGTGGCCGACGAGGATCAGGAACGCATGCTGCTTCAGCGCATCAACAATCCTGACGCTGCGGATCTGCGCCCCCTGCCGCCGCCGCAACTGAATTTGCCGATCAATGAAACCGAACAACTTTCGAGGCCGACATCTTAAAACTGTTTGCATCGCGCGGGATTTCGCCTAGAAGCACGCCGTAATCCGGTCGCAGCCCACCCGGTCAAAACAAGGGAATCCAAAATATGAGAACCATCGTCGTCTGCTCTGGCGGACTCGACTCCGTTTCGCTTGCCCACAAAATGGCAGCGGAACAACAGCTTATCGGCCTCGTCTCCTTCGACTACGGCCAGCGGCACCGCAAGGAACTCGACTTCGCCGCCCGGTGCGCCGCGCGCCTCGCCGTTCCTCATCATATCATCGACATCGCCGCCATCGGCAGCCATCTCAGCGGATCGGCGTTAACCGACAATGTCGAGGTCCCGGACGGCCATTATGCCGAGGAGACCATGAAGGCCACTGTGGTGCCGAACCGCAATGCCATCATGCTGGCGATTGCATTCGGCCTGGCCGCCGCGCAAAAGGCCGATGCCGTCGCCGTCGCCGTGCATGGCGGCGATCACTTCATCTATCCCGACTGCCGGCCGGGCTTCATCGACGCCTTCCAACGCATGCAGAACGAAGCGCTGGACGGTTATGCCAGCGTCCGATTGCTTGCGCCCTATGTCGATGTTTCCAAGGCGGCGATCGTCGCGGACGGCGAAAAACACGCGACGCCGTTTGCCGAGACTTGGTCATGCTACAAGGGCGGCAGGCTTCACTGCGGGCGCTGCGGAACCTGCGTCGAACGCCGCGAGGCTTTCCATCTCGCCGGGATTTCCGATCCGACGGAATATGAAGACCGGGATTTCTGGAAAGCGGCCGTGTCGCAATATTCCGCGGCGGAGGTGCGTTGATGTACCGCATCACCAAGGAGTTCCATCTCTCCGCTTCGCACCAGCTGGATCATCTGCCGGCCGAGCATCAATGCGCCAGGCTCCACGGACACAACTATATCGTGGTCGTCGAACTCTGCGCCGAAAGCCTGAATGACGACGGCTTCGTTCGCGACTATCACGACCTCTCGCCGCTGAAGCGCTATATCGACGAAACCCTCGATCATCGTCACCTGAACGAGGTCTTCGGTCATTCGAAAGTCACCTCCGAGTTTCTGGCAAAGCACTTTTACGACTGGTGCAGAGAGCGCTTCCCGGAGACTTCGTCGGTCCGCGTCAGCGAGACGCCGAAGACCTGGGCGGAGTACCGGCCATGAGCGGAGAGACCATTCGCGTCAGCGAGATCTTCGGCCCGACCATCCAGGGCGAAGGCGCTTTGATCGGCCTGCCGACGGTGTTCGTCCGGACAGGCGGCTGTGACTATCGCTGTTCCTGGTGCGACAGCCTTCACGCCGTCGACAGCGCCTTCCGCAATCAATGGCTTCCCATGTCCACCGAGGCGATCTGGCAGGAGGTCAGCAAGCTTTCCCGAGGTCGGCCGATGACGGTTTCGCTTTCCGGAGGCAATCCGGCGATCCAGCCGCTGGGGCCGCTGATCGAATTCGGCCATTCCCAAGGATACCGCTTCGCGCTGGAAACGCAGGGGAGCGTCGCCCGGAACTGGTTTCGCGATCTCGACATCCTGGTCTTGAGCCCCAAGCCGCCGTCAAGCGGAATGCTGACGGATTGGGAAGAGGTCGACAATTGTCTCCGGCTCGCCGCCGGCGGTCCCGAGATCGCCTTGAAAATCGTCGTGTTCGACGATGACGACTACGCCTTCGCCCAACAGGCGGGCCGACGCTACCCCTATATTCCCTTGTACCTTCAGCCGGGCAACCATACGCCGCCGCCGCCCGATGACGACGACGCCCGAATCGATATCGACGGCGTGATGGACCGGATGCACTGGCTCGTCGAGAAGGTGACTGTTGATGGATGGTTTGCCCCGCGCGTGCTGCCGCAGCTGCACGTGCTGCTGTGGGGAAACAAACGCGGCGTCTGAACCTACCCCTCCTGGAAAGCGAAGACATCGACAGGCTCGCCGAGCCCGCGCAGCGGGAAGGTGCCGAGGCTGTCCATGTCTTTCGCGCAGCCCGCCATTTCGACGAAGGCCCGCGACAGGAGCACCGGGCGCTTGACCTCCTTGGTCAGGCTTTCCAGCCGCGAGGCGACATTGACGGCGGGGCCGATGACGGTGAAATCCAGCCGCCGGCGCGAGCCGATATTGCCGTACATGACGTCGCCGACATGCACGCCGACGCCGTAGCGCAGCGGATCGCGCCCCATGCGCACATGCTCCTCGTTCAGCTCGGCCATCGATGCCTGGCCCTCGCGGATCGCCTGCAGCAGATCGGCGCAGGCCGTTTCCTTGCTCAGCGGGAAGATCGCCAGCAATCCGTCGCCCATAAACTTCAGGATTTCGCCGCCATACCGTTCGATCGGGTCCGACATGGCGTCGAAATAATCGTTGAGCAGATGAATGACATCGTCGCGCGGCCAGAGATCGGAGATCGCCGTAAAGTCGCGCAGGTCGCAGATCATGATCGCCGCACCGACGGTGGCGCCGCTGCCGCGCGTCGTCACACCCGACAGGATCTGCTCGCTCGCATGCGGCCCGACATAGGTCTGCAGCAGCGTGCGCGCCATGATGTTCTTCAGCCGGATTTCGCTGACGAGGGTCAGCGCCGGCAGGAGATCGCGCAGGAAATCGACATGTTCGCTCGTAAAACCGCCCGGCCGGCTGGTGGAAAATGTCGCCACATGCCGTTTGCCGAAGGTGTGTTCGAGCGGCCAGGCGATATACTCGGTCAAGCCGTCGTCACGCAGGTCCTGATAGAATGAATCCAGATCGCCGTCGGCTGCGCCTTCCAGCTGCCTGCGCACCTCCTCCGCACCCTGATGGATCGCGTTGACCGGACTGGTCAGGAACTCCGGCGTGTTTTCGACGCCATAGGCGAATGTGTCGATCTTCGCCTCGGTGAGCCCTTCCTTCCAGAGGATGCGGGCACCGATCCATTGCGGGTGGTTCACCCTGAAATGCAGCGTCGCCCGCGCCACCGGCACGCCGGCCGCAAGCAGCTTCTCACACATGTCCACCAGGATGTTGTCGATGAAACGCTCGCCCCGCGTCTCATTCACCAGCCAGTCGAGAATCCGTCTCCGGCGAATCGGCCAGACGCCTTCGTCCGCCTCGACCGAGGTCCCGACCTTGTTCAAAAAAGACGACATCTAAAACTCCCGCTACGTCACTTCACTGGCAAGTGCCGAACTCAATTTCCCGCTGAATGTGGTCGATGGGAGAGCAAATGATAAGGGGAGGCATCGATTAAACCTCAGAAATCCCAATCCTCGTCCTCGGTCGCCACGGCCTTGCCGATGACATAGGACGAGCCGGAGCCGGAGAAGAAGTCGTGGTTCTCGTCGGCATTCGGCGAAAGCGCAGACAGGATCGCCGGATTGACCTTGCAGGCCTCGGCCGGGAAAAGCGCCTCGTAGCCGAGGTTCATCAGCGCCTTGTTGGCGTTGTAATGCAGGAATTTCTTGACGTCCTCGGTCAGGCCGACGCCGTCATAGAGCGCCTCGGTATATCTGGCCTCGTTGTCGTAGAGTTCGAGCAGCAGATCGAAGGCGAAATCCTTGATCTCCTGCCGCCTCTCCTCGGAAAGCCGCTCCAGCCCGCGCTGGAACTTGTAGCCGATATAATAACCATGCACCGCCTCGTCGCGGATGATCAGGCGGATCATGTCGGCCGTGTTGGTCAGCTTGGCCCGGCTCGACCAGTACATCGGCAGATAGAAGCCGGAATAGAACAGGAAGCTTTCCAGGAAGACGCTCGCGACCTTCTTCTTCAAGGGATCGCCGGAGGCATACTGCTCCATGATCAGCGCCGATTTCCGCTGCAGGAACTCGTTTTCTTCAGACCAGCGATAGGCATCGTCGACATCGGGCGTGAGGCACAGCGTCGAGAAGATCGACGAATAGGAGCGCGCATGCACCGCCTCCATGAAGGAGATGTTGGAAAGCACCGCCTCCTCATGCGGCGTCACCGCATCCTCCATCAGCCTGATGGAGCCGACGCCGTTCTGGATCGTGTCGAGCAGCGTCAGCCCGGTGAAGACGCGGATGGTCAACTGCTGCTCGGCCGGCGTCAGCGTCGCCCAGGAAGGAATGTCGTTGGACAGCGGCACTTTCTCCGGCAGCCAGAAATTGCCGGTCAGCCGGTTCCAGACTTCGAGATCCTTATCGTCCTCGATGCGGTTCCAGTTGATGGCGCGCACGCGGGAAACGGGTTTTAATTGCATGTTCATTGGGTGGTCCCTCTTGAGGAATTTGCCTGGGTTTGCCCCTCATCCGCTTGCCGGCACCTTCTCCCCGCTTGCGGGGCGAAGGGAGCAAGCCGCAAGCTCTCCGTTCCCCACAACCTCTCGCAGGGCACGTCCCCTCTCCCCGTTTTTACGGGGAGAGGGTTAGGGTGAGGGGCATCTTGCAGTCCGGAGCGAAATCAACTCAAAGCGTACAAGACACACACCCCTGCACCTCGGTGCCGGAAAGCGCCATCTGGCGAAGCCGGATGTAGTAGATCGTCTTGATACCCTTCCTCCAGGCGTAGATCTGCGCCTTGTTGATGTCGCGCGTCGTCGCCGTGTCACGGAAGAACAGGGTCAGCGACAGGCCCTGGTCGACATGCTGGGTCGCCGCCGCATAGGTATCGATGATCTTCTCCGGCCCGATCTCGTAGGCGTCCTGATAATAATCGAGATTGTCGTTGGTCATGAACGGCGCCGGATAATAGACGCGGCCGATCTTGCCTTCCTTGCGGATTTCGATTTTCGAGACGATCGGATGGATCGAGGAAGTCGAGTGGTTGATGTAGGAGATCGAGCCCGTCGGCGGTACAGCCTGCAGGTTCTGGTTATACAGGCCGGAGGTCATGACAGCCGTCTTCAACGCCGCCCAATCCTCCTGTGTCGGAACAGGGATGCCGGCATCGTCGAACAGCGCCTGCACCTTCTCCGTCGCCGGCTTCCATTCCTGCTCGGTATATTTGTCGAAATATTCGCCGGAGGCATATTTGGAGTTCTCGAACCCCTTGAAGCTCGTGCCGCGTTCGACCGCCAGAAGGTTCGAGGCGCGGATCGCGTGATAAGTCACCGTATAGAAATAGATGTTGGTGAAATCGACGCCTTCCCTAGAGCCGTAGAAGATGTGTTCGCGGGCGAGATAGCCGTGCAGGTTCATCTGGCCGAGGCCGATCGCATGGCTTTCGTCATTGCCTTTCTCGATCGAGGGCACCGAGGCGATATGGCTCATGTCGGAGACCGCCGTCAGCGCCCGGATCGAGGTCTCGATCGTCTTGCCGAAATCGGCGGAATCCATGGCCGCGGCGATATTCAGCGAGCCGAGATTGCAGGAAATATCCTTGCCGAGATGCTTGTAGGAGAGGTCGTCGTTGTATTCGCTCGCCTCGCTGACCTGCAAAATCTCCGAGCAGAGATTGCTCATGGAGATGCGACCCGCAACCGGGTTTGCCCGGTTCACCGTGTCCTCGAACATGATGTAGGGATAACCGCTCTCGAACTGGATCTCGGCGAGCACCTGGAAGAATTCACGCGCCTTGATCTTCTTCTTCGAGATGCGCGCGTCCGCCACCATCTCCCGATATTTTTCCGTCACCGAAATTTCGGTGAAGGGCACGCCGTAGACCCGCTCCACGTCATAGGGCGAGAACAGATACATGTCCTCATTGTTCCTCGCGAGTTCGAAGGTAATGTCGGGCACGACGACGCCCAGCGACAGCGTCTTGATACGGATCTTCTCGTCGGCATTTTCGCGCTTGGTATCGAGGAAACGCATGATGTCGGGGTGATGGGCGTTGAGATAGACAGCACCCGCACCTTGGCGGGCCCCGAGCTGGTTGGCATAGGAGAAGCTGTCTTCGAGCAGCTTCATGACCGGGATGATGCCCGATGACTGGTTCTCGATCTGCTTGATCGGCGCGCCGGCCTCACGGATGTTCGTCAGCGACAGCGCCACGCCGCCGCCGCGCTTCGACAGCTGCAGCGCAGAATTGATCGAGCGGCCGATCGATTCCATATTGTCCTCGACCCGCAGCAGGAAGCAGGAGACGAGTTCGCCGCGCTGTTTCTTGCCGGCGTTGAGGAAAGTCGGCGTCGCCGGCTGAAAACGGCCGGAAATAATCTCGTCGACCATGTCGCGGGCAAGGGCCTCGTCGCCGCGCGCCAAGGTCAGCGCCACCATGCAGATTCGATCCTCGTAGCGCTCGAGATAGCGCTTTCCGTCGAAGGTCTTCAGCGTATAGCTGGTGTAATATTTGAAGGCGCCGAGGAAAGTCGGGAACCGGAATTTCCTGGCATAGGCCTGGTCGAACAGGTCGCGCACGAAATTGAAGGAATATTGGTCGAGAACCTCCTGCTCGTAATAGCCCTCGGTGACGAGATAATCGAGCTTTTCGCGGAGATTGTGAAAGAACACCGTGTTCTGGTTCACATGCTGCAGAAAATACTGCTTCGCCGCCATCCGGTCCTTGTCGAGCTGGATCCTGCCCTCATCGTCATAGAGGTTCAGCATGGCGTTCAGCGCGTGATAGTCGAGCGTTTCCGCCGCTTTCAAAGGGCGTTCGCCGGCGGGATGAGCAAAAGTGTTATGCGGTTTTGCGCCCGCATCCCGCGTCAGAGGTGTTCCCGTGTCCAAAATCGTTCCATTCCGTGTTTGACGTTGGCGACATCCTCCTCCGTGCCCATGAGCTCGAACCTGTAGAGGTAAGGCACCCGGCATTTCTGCGAGATCACGTCGCCGGCGAGCCCGTATGTCTCGCCGAAATTGCTGTTGCCCGCGGCAATCACGCCGCGAATGTGTCCTCGGTTCTCCGCATCGTTCAAGAAACGGATCACCTGCTTGGGAACGGCGCCCTTTACGATCCCTGGGCCGCCGTCGCCGCTATAGGTCGGCACGACGAGCACGAAAGGTTCGCGGATATGGAACGCATCCGCACCGCCCGCCGGAATACGCGCCGCGCGCAGTCCGAGCCTGGCGACGAAGCGATGGGTATTCTCGGATCGGCTGGAATAATAAACGATCAGCCCCATCGCCTTTCCTCGGTCAGGAGAGCGCGCTGATCATATCGGGGCGGAACCCCGCCCAATGCTGCTCGCCGGCAACGACGACGGGAACCTGCATGTAGCCCATGCCGCGCACACGATCGAGCGCCTCGGCATCTTCGGAGATATCGACGATGTCATAATCGACGCCCAGGCGGTCGAGGGCGCGATAGGTGGCGGTGCATTGGACGCAGGCGGGTTTGCTGTAGACGGTAACGCTCATCATCTTCCTCGTGATCTCAATGAATTCAGGACGCAGAACTGGGATCGGGCGCTTTGCGGCGTCCGGGGCAACGTTTGATAATGATCTGGCAAAGTTGGCGTCTTAAACGCCCGATATGGTCCCTCTCGGGATTTGCGCGGGCGGCGGCCTGGATATTCTCGACATGACTTCAACCCCGAAGTGCTCATGCGGACGTTCGGGGCAGCGCAGCAGGCGCGGATCATTCCGCTTCATGCACGCGACCTTCCGGACACCCCGCCCGTGGACATCTCGTTCAAGGCAGGTCTCCTGGCTTGCGGGTCGAAGCACCCTGCCCCCAGCCTTCCCAAGGCATCATGCCTCAGTGACCTGAAATCGGACAGTTGCTCGCCGCTTACAGTTGCGGGGGCAGCTCCGGCCTTGTCCCGCCCTCATGGTGGAACGCACCGTATTCCCGTCTTAGCCCGCGATCCTCACGAATCGAAGGAACCTTGAACACTATATATAGTATGCCAATCAAAAATCATGTCAACGGATGGTTTTCGCCTTGCGTTACGACAGGTTTGAAATCGCTGCGTTCCTGTGAAAACATGGATAATAAAGGCTTAAACAAAACGAACTGCGGAGAAGGCCGTGATGAGTAGGCCAGCCTGGTCGGCTCAGGCTGCTGACAAACCACGGCAAAACCCGTGACGTCATCCTCGGCCTTGTGCCGAGGATCTACACACGGTCAATTAAGTATTTGAAAATAAACGTTTTCCTGTCAGGAAATTGCCGTGGTTAGATGCTCGGCACAAGGCCGAGCATGACGGAGGAGACTTTGTCGGCAAACCGAGAGCCCGCCTGACTGAGGATCGGCTCCGCTATTTTCAATTCTCGATCAGGCCCGAACCGGCAGCAGTCTTCACGCCGCCACCGGAAAAACATTCATCCCTTTACGCGAAGCAGCCGGAGGGCATTGATCGTCACCAGCACCGTGGCGCCGGTATCGGCCAGAATCGCCGGCCAGAGCCCGGTGATGCCGGCGATGGTCGTGACCAGGAACACCGCCTTCAGCCCGAGCGCGATGGTGATATTCTCCAGGATATTGCGCGTCGTCCGCTGCGACAGCGCGATCATCCGCGCCACGTCGCCGACGCGCCCGTGCAGCACGGCGGCATCGGCCGTCTCCAGCGCCACATCGGTGCCGCCGCCCATGGCGATGCCGATGTCGGCGGCGGCCAGCGCCGGAGCGTCGTTGATGCCGTCGCCGACCTTGGCGACGACGAAGCCCTGGCGCTTCAATTCGCCGACAACCCGCTGTTTGTCCTCGGGCATCATCTCGCCGCGCCAGTCGATGCCGAGCATGCCGGCAACGGCTGCCGCCGTCCGCTTGTTGTCGCCCGTCAGCATCATCGCCTTGATACCGGCCGATTTAAGCGCCGAGAGCCCGGCTTCGGCATCCTCGCGCGGCTCGTCGCGCATGGCGATCAGGCCGGCTGCCGCGCCATTGACGAGCAGCACCGACACGCTCTTGCCCTCGTCATTCAGAACAGTGATGCGTGCATCCTTGTCGCCGTCGAGGGCCCCGCGTTCGCGGGCAGCGGACGACGACAGCAAATCGAGAGTCTCGCCGCCGACTTTGCCGCTGACACCCTTGCCCGGCAGCGCTTTCAGTTCGAAAGCCGGCGGCATGGGGACGCCGTCAGCCTTGGCGCGTTTGAGGATCGCCAGCGCCAAGGGGTGGCTGGAGCCTTGCTCCAGCACTGCCGCGCGCGACAAGATCTGCGCCTCACTCAATCCGAAGGCAACGATATCGGTCACTTGAGGCTTGCCTTCCGTCAGCGTGCCCGTCTTGTCGAAGGCGACCATCGTCACCTTGCCGAGGCTTTCCAGCACCGCGCCGCCCTTCATCAGCAGCCCGCGCCGCGCGCCTGCGGACAGCGAGGCGGCGATCGCCGCCGGCGTCGAGATGACGAGCGCGCAGGGGCAGCCGATCAGCAGGATGGCAAGGCCCTTGTAGATCCATTCGTCCCACGCGCCGGCAAGGAAGAGCGGCGGAACGACCGCGACGAGTGCGGCGACCACCACCACGCCGGGCGTGTAATAGCGCGAAAAGCGGTCGATGAAGCGTTCCGTCGGCGCCTTCGATTCCTGTGCCTCTTCCACCAGCTTGACGACGCGGGCGATGGTATTGTCGGCAGCGGCCGCGGTGACGCGAACCCTGAGCACCGCATCGCCATTCACCGTTCCGGCAAAGACGACGGCATCGACGCCCTTGCGCACCGGCGTGCTCTCGCCCGTCACCGGCGCCTCGTCGATCGCGCTCTCGCCCGAGACGATGATGCCATCAGCCGAGATGCGGTCGCCCGGACGCACCATGATGATGGCGCCGACGGCGAGGCTTTCCGCCGGCACCTCCCGCATCTGACCATTATCTTCGAGCAGCGCGCTCTTCGGCACCAGCGACGTCAGCGACTGGATGCTTTCGCGCGCCTTGCCGGCCGCGACACCCTCCAGCAGCTCGCCGACGAGGAACAGGAACACGACGGTGGCCGCCTCCTCCCCCGCATTGATGATGACGGCGCCGACGGCGGCGATCGCCATCAGCATTTCGATCGAAAACGGCGTGCCTGAGAACGCCGCCATGACGGCGCGCCGCGCGATCGGCACAAGACCGATGAGCATGGCGACGATGAAGGCATAGGACCCGATCGCGGGTATGAGATGGCCCACGGCATAGGCGGCAATCAGCGCCGCACCCGAGAGGATGGTCAGCCGGCCCTTCCTGCTCTGCCACCAGGGACCGGTCATCGGCCCATGATCGTGCCCATGCAGGCCTTCGATTTCCTTCTCGCCATGATCATGGTCATGGCCGGCATGATCATGGCCATCATGATCGTGATCGCCATGGTCGTGGTGGCGATGATCGTGCGCGCCGTGGTCCTGCGCCGGCGCCGCGCTTCCGGCAAAGGGCGAGACCGAATAACCGAGCCCCGTCACCCTCTTCTCGATCGCCTTGAGGTCGCTGCTGCCGTCATGCCGGACGGTCATCGTGCCCGCCATTACCGAGACGGAAACATCGGCGACTCCAGCCACGCGCCTGACCGCCGCGTCGATCTTGCTCGCGCAGGCGGCGCAATCCATGCCGCCGACCCGGTATCGTGTCTCGTTCGTCTCAGCCATGATCCGCTTCCTTGTCAAACAGAAGCACCCCTCCTACATCCTCTAGCGACTAGAGGTGCAAGAGGAAAATCATGAAAAAGATCACGATCGGCGAAGCCGCCCGCCGGAGCGGGGTCAAGGTGCCGACGGTGCGTTACTACGAGAGCATCGGCCTGCTCGCAGCGCCGAGCCGCAGC
Organism: Rhizobium sp. BT03; assembly: GCF_030053155.1. NCBI lineage: Bacteria > Pseudomonadati > Pseudomonadota > Alphaproteobacteria > Hyphomicrobiales > Rhizobiaceae > Rhizobium > Rhizobium sp. BT03. The sequence continues at coordinate 3,197,377 of NZ_CP125640.1, read as the reverse complement.
GAGAGCAACCAGCGCTCCTTCGAACCTGCCGATATCAGTCGCCTCACCTTCATCCGCCATACCCGCGAACTCGGCTTCGAGATCGAGGCGATCCGCACGCTGCTCACCCTGCAGGACGATCCGCATCAATCCTGCGCCTCGGCCGATGCCATCGCCAAGGCGCGCCTCGTCGAGGTCGAACAGCGCATCCGCAGCCTGATGGCTTTGAAGGCGGAGCTGGAAACCATGGTGGAAGGCTGCGGCCACGGCCGCGTCGACCAATGCCGTGTCATCGAGGTTCTCGCCGACCACGGTCAATGCACACATTCGCACCATTGATCAGCCAGCGCCCTTGCAGGTGATCCGCCCTCACGCCAAAACTGCATCAGAAAGAATCGGGCGAAGACATCCATGAACCAGAAGCGGGTTGCGATCATCGGCGGCGGCCCGGCGGGCCTTGCGGCTGCCGAACTGCTTTCGCTCTCCGGCCGTCTGGTGACGGTCTACGACGCCATGCCGACCTTCGCCCGCAAGTTTCTGCTGGCCGGCAAGTCGGGGCTCAACATCACCCATTCCGAGGACTATGTCAGTTTCGTCACGCGCTTCGGCCCGGCCTCCGCCCGTCTACGCCCATCGCTCGATGCCTTTACGCCTGACGATATCAGGCATTGGGCCGCAGGGCTGGGAACAGAAACCTTCATCGGCTCGTCCGGAAGGGTCTTCCCTGATGTGATGAAAGCCTCGCCCTTGCTGCGCGCCTGGCTCAGACGGCTGGAGGCGCAGGGCGTCACGCTGCGCACCCGCCACCGCTGGATCGGTTTTGCTGACGAGGGCTTTGTTTTCGAAACGCCCGAAGGACGCAGACTCGTCCATTGTGACGCGGCGCTGCTGGCGCTCGGCGGCGCAAGCTGGCCACGCCTCGGCTCCGATGCCCGCTGGCTGCCCTGGCTGGCCGAGAAAGGTGTCGAGATCGACGCCTTCCGGCCCGCCAATTGCGGCTTCGTCGTCGGCTGGAGCGAGAGCTTCCGCGAACGCTTCGCCGGCGAGCCGGTGAAATCGGTCACCGCCACCTCCGAAGCCGGAACCTTTCCCGGCGAATTCGTCATCACCGCAAGCGGCATAGAGGGCAGCCTGGTCTACGCTCATGCGGCGAGCCTCCGCGACCGGCTGCGGAGCCAGGGCAGCGCTGCCCTGACGCTCGACCTCGCCCCTGGCCGCACGGTCGAACGGCTGACCCGCGACCTTACACGGCAGGACGCCAAATCGAGCTTCTCGAACCGCCTGCGCAAGGGCGCCGGCCTCGACGGCGTCAAGGCGGCCTTGCTGCGGGAATTCGCACCCGAGCGCGACCGAGCCGATCCCGGACGTCTCGCCGGCATGATCAAGGCCCTGCCGGTGCCGGTTCTCGAAACGAGGCCGATCGGCGAGGCCATCTCCTCGGCCGGCGGCATCCGCTGGAGCAGTATCGACGACGGCTTCATGCTAAAGGCGCTGCCGGGCACCTTTGTCGCCGGCGAAATGCTCGACTGGGAGGCGCCGACCGGCGGTTATCTCCTCACCGCCTGCCTTGCGACCGGCCGCGCCGCCGCGCGCGGCATAGAAGCCTGGCTGCGCGGATAAGCGCCGGCGCTCGCAGGCTGGACAGCGAACAAGAACTTCCTTCGATCAGGCCGAGGCTGCACGAAACGTCATGACAAGACCATTCATGCAGTAGCGAAGTCCAGTTGGCTTCGGGCCATCATCGAAGACATGTCCGAGATGGCCGCCACAGCGGCTACAATGGACCGCCGTGCGCGCCATCCCGAAACTGGTGTCGTGTGTGGTGCCGACGGCATGGTCGAGCGGCGCCCAAAAGCTCGGCCAGCCGGTGCCGCTATCGAATTTGGTCGCCGAGGAAAAGAGCTTTTGCTCGCAGCCGACGCAGGCGAAAGTGCCCTTCCGCTCCTCATGCAGCAACGGGCTGCTGAAGGGATTTTCCGTCCCCGCCTGACGCAGGATGACGAATTGATCCGGCATCAGCAGCTTATGCCATTCCTCATCGGTGTGGGTCACCGGAAACGTTTCGTCGGTGATCGCCTTGCCCGCCCCCAAGCGAACTGCAAGCGCTCCGAAAGCGGCACCCATCAGCAACAATCGTCTGTTAAACATGGCAGGATCTCCTCGTCCTTGCAAATCTGTTTCTCCGCGGAACTACGGGCGAAAGCGTTCTTTTGTTACACTCTCCGCGCCCAAACACCGAAATGTGATGCTGCCCCTTTCGGCGAAAGGAGCCGACGCTGGCGCCCGTCAAATGCCGCCTGATTGCAAACCGGCCGCTTTTCCATCAGACTGTGCTGAAGTTCCGTGGGAGGAGCAGATGCACGAACAGTCAGCGCACGCGGAGCATGTCTATACCTCTGCCCAGCGCGATTCCGCCGCGGCCAGCTCTCCGGTGGTCGCCTCCTGGCGGCGATGCATGACCATGCACCAACTCGCCCCCGAGGATGAACGGGCGCCGCTACGCCTGACCGATGAGGAATTTCGGCGCGCCCGCGAACAGTCTGGGCAGCTGATCGCCAGCGCGACTGAGGAACTCGATCGCCTCTTCACCACCGTCGGCAAAGCCGGCTGCTGCCTGCTTCTGACCGACAGGAACGGCATTGCGCTGGAGCGCCGGGGAGCGGCCGGCGACGACAAGGAATTTCGCGAACTCGGCCTCTGGACCGGCTCCGTCTGGACCGAGGCGAGCATCGGCACCAACGGCATCGGCACCGCGCTTGCCGATGAACGCGCCGTCGCCATCTTCCGCGATCAGCATTTCTTCTGCGCCAATATCAGCCTCAGCTGCACGACGGCGCCGATCCGCGATCACCGTGGCCGGCTGGCTGCGGCCCTCGACATCTCCACCTGCCGCGAAGACGTCAACGAGATGACCCTGGCGATCCTGACGCAGACTGTGCGCGATGCGGCGATGCGCATCGAGCTCAACCTCTTCCGTTCGGCCTTTCCCAGCGCCCGCTTCCTGATGGTCCCGGCCGGCGCCAATTCGGCTGCCGCCCTGCTTGCCGTCGACAGGCATGATCTGGTGCTTGGCGCAACCCGCGCCGCCCGCATCGCGCTGCAGCTGGACGACAGGCGAATTGCGGCCGGCATTCCGGCCGCCGATGCTCTGCGCGAGGCGAGCGTCTCGCAGCAGGAAGAGATAGTCGAGGCGGAAAAGGCGGCCTTGCTACGGGCGCTGTCGCGCACCAGCGGCAACGTCTCGCAGGCGGCAATCGCGCTCGGTATCAGCCGCGCCACGCTGCACCGGAAGATGAAGAAGTTCGACCTGCATTAGGCCCATCCCGAATATATCTCAAACACGGCTTATCGTGACGCTGCCCTGTCGCATGCCTGCGACAGTGTGCACTGCGGTATCGAAGCCCTCCCCTGTTCCGTTCATCAAAACACGCCCATTTTGCCTCCACTGGTTCACTTGGGAACCTGGCTCATCACGGGAGGATGACATGCTTCATCAGAAAATCGTCGAGTCGCCGTTCAAGCTGAAATACGGCAACTATATCGGCGGCGAATGGCGCGAGCCGGTCGCAGGCAAATATTTCGAAAACCTGACACCCGTCACCGGCGGCAAGCTTTGCGACATTCCCCGCTCCGATGAAAAGGACATCAATCTCGCGCTCGACGCCGCTCACGCGGCCAAGGAAAAATGGGGCCGCACCTCCGCTGCCGAGCGCTCCAATATCCTCATGAAGATCGCCCAGCGCATGGAAGACAAGCTGGAATTGCTCGCCCAGGCCGAGACCTGGGACAATGGCAAACCGATCCGCGAGACGATGGCGGCCGACATTCCGCTGGCGATCGACCACTTCCGCTATTTCGCCTCCTGCATCCGCGCCCAGGAAGGTTCGATCGGCGAGATCGACAACGATACCATCGCCTACCACTTCCACGAGCCGCTCGGCGTCGTGGGCCAGATCATTCCCTGGAACTTCCCGATCCTGATGGCCACGTGGAAACTCGCTCCGGCGCTTGCCGCCGGCAACTGCGTCGTCTTGAAACCTGCCGAGCAGACGCCGGCCTCGATCCTGCTCTGGGCCGAACTGGTCGGCGATCTCTTGCCGCCCGGCGTGCTCAACATCGTCAACGGCTTCGGCATCGAAGCCGGCAAGCCGCTGGCGACCAGCCCCCGTATCGCTAAGATCGCCTTCACCGGCGAGACGACGACCGGCCGGCTGATCATGCAATATGCCAGCCAGAACCTCATTCCGGTGACGCTGGAGCTCGGCGGCAAGTCGCCCAATATCTTCTTCGCCGATGTGATGGCCGAGGACGACGATTTCCTCGACAAGGCGCTCGAAGGCTTTGCGATGTTTGCCCTCAATCAGGGCGAAGTCTGCACCTGCCCGAGCCGCGCCCTCGTCCAGGAATCGATCTATGACCGCTTCATGGAAAAGGCGGTCAAGCGCGTCGAGGCGATCAAGCAGGGCAACCCGCTCGACAGCGCGACGATGATCGGCGCCCAGGCCTCGACCGAGCAGTTGGAAAAGATCCTCGCCTATCTCGACATCGGCAAGCAGGAAGGCGCCGAGGTCCTGGCTGGCGGCTCCCGCAACGATCTCGGCGGCGAGCTGGCGAACGGCTATTACGTCAAGCCGACGATCTTCAAGGGTCACAACAAGATGCGGGTGTTCCAGGAGGAGATCTTCGGGCCGGTTGTTGCGGTCACGACCTTCAAGACCGAAAAGGAAGCGCTCGAAATCGCCAATGACACGCTCTACGGTCTCGGCGCCGGTGTCTGGAGCCGCGACGCCAATCGCTGCTACCGTTTCGGCCGCGAGATCCAGGCCGGCCGCGTCTGGACCAACTGCTACCACGCCTACCCCGCCCATGCCGCCTTCGGCGGCTACAAGCAGTCCGGCATCGGACGTGAAACCCACAAGATGATGCTCGAACACTACCAGCAGACCAAGAACATGCTGGTGAGCTACAGCCCGAAAGCGCTCGGCTTCTTCTGAGGTATGAGGAGGGAAAAACCCCTCCCCAACCCCTCCCCACAAGGGGGAGGGGCTTAGAATGCCGCCCCGACCATGTTCCTCGCCAAGGCCTCAGCAGGAAGATGCGTTGGTCTTAGGGTGAAGCAGTTCAACAAGTTAAGCCCCTCCCCTTGTGGGGAGGGGTTGGGGAGGGGACTTCTTCCTCCCGAAACCTTGGAGGAAGACCGATGGAAACCACCGTCAACGGCGAACCGCGTGTGCTCGCAACGGATGCGGCCCTCGACCTGATCGCCGAGATCAAGCGTGATCATCCCGATATCCTCTTCCACCAGTCCGGCGGCTGCTGCGACGGCTCCTCGCCGATGTGTTATCCCGCCAATGAATTCATGACCGGTGACAGCGACGTCAAACTTGGCGAGATCGGCGGCGTGCCGGTTTATATCAGCGCCAGCCAGTTCGAGGCGTGGAAACATACGCAGCTCATTATCGATGTCGTGCCCGGCCGCGGCGGCATGTTCTCGCTGGATAACGGCCGTGAGAAACGCTTCCTCACTCGCTCGCGTCTCTTTGGCGGTGGCGAGGCCTGCGTCGTCCCCGATGTGAGCGGCAGGCGGGTGATTTAGGACAAGGATTTCGCCTGCACTTCCCCGATCGCTTCTGCCTGTGCTTGCCTTGCCGTGCAACCTGGATCATCAATGCGCGACATTGTCCAATAGGGGCACAGCCAGGAGATCGATTGCCATGAACGACCAGAAAGCCGTGATCGTTACGGGAGCCGGCGGCAACCTCGGCAGCGCCGTTGTCCGTGAGCTCGCCGGCGGCGGTGCAAAACTCGTCTGCATGAACCGTTCGAGCCAGGAGCTGGAGGCCTTGGCCGGCGAGCTTCCAGCCTCCACCGAGTTTCTGTCGATCGCCGGAACGGATCTCACCGATTATGCCTCCTGCGCCGCCGCAGTCGCCCGAGCCGTCAAGCGCTTCGGCGGCGTCAGTGCCCTGATCAATACGGTCGGCGGCTTCCAGATGGGGCCGGTAGGTCCGGATGCGCCTGCGCAATGGGAGACGATGATGAACACCAACGCCCGCACGGCGCTGACGATCAGCGCCGCGGTTCTTCCAGCGATGAAGGCCGCGGGCTACGGCCGCATCGTTCATATCGCTGCCGCACCCGGCCTGAAGGCCGGCGCCAACCAGGCCGCTTACGCCGCTTCGAAAGCCGCCGTCATCCGCCTGACCGAGGCGATCGCTGCGGAAAACCGCGACCACCGCATTACCGCCAACTGCATTCTGCCCGGGACGATCGACACACCCGAGAACCGCGCCGCCATGCCCAATGCGAAAACGGACGGCTGGGTATCGCCGCAATCGATCGCCCGCCTCATCGCCTTCCTGATTTCACCGGCCGCAGCCGTCGTTACCGGCGCAGCAATCCCGGCCACCGGCCGCGAATAAGACCAGGGCTACTCCGCTTTAGACGGTTGCATGCCGCTCGGCTTGAGGTACGATTCCTCCTCATAGGGTGCGCGGGTAGCGGGCGGGGCGCGATGGTGTTGATGATCGCATTGCGGCGGCATTTGCCAGAAGGCGGGTGGTTTCGATGACGGAGGGTCCCGCATTGCGCGCCGTCGGCGCTACCGGCCTGCTGCGCGAGGAATGGTTCCTCGGCGTCAGCGTCGCGACGAGCCTGGCATTTCTTGCTTTCCAGGAGCAGCTCTTCGGGCAGCTTTCCGACCTGCTTTGGTTCACGGTCATTTTCGGGTGGCTGTTTGCCGTCGTGCTCGGCTCCGCTCTGTCGGTCGTGCGGCACGCGGACCACCTGGCCGAGCGGCTGAAGGAGCCTTACGGCACACTCATTCTAACGCTTGCCATCACTTCGATCGAGGTGATGGCGATATCGGCCGTCATGCTTCACGGCGAAAACAATCCCACGCTTGCCCGCGACACGCTGTTTGCAGTCGTCATGATCATCCTGAACGGCATGGTCGGCCTGTCATTGCTGCTCGGCGCGTGGCGGCGGCCGGAACAGCAGCATAACCTGCAGGGTGCCAACGCCTATCTCGGGGTGATCGTGCCGCTGGCGACCTTGAGCCTGGTTATGCCGACATTTCTGGCAGGCCCCGACGGACAGCATCCATCGGCACCGAGACAGCTGATACTGGGCATCATATCGGTCGGCCTTTATTCCACGTTTCTGTTTCTTCAGGCCGGCCGTCATCGGGACTATTTCGCGGACGACGGCAACCGTCAGGAACCTCGCGGCGAACATATCCCTCGCCACGGACCCGTCTGGCCTCACGCCATCTTGCTGGTCGCCTATATGGCTCCCGTCGTCTTCCTGGTCGAACAGCTTGCACGGCCGATCGATTACATTATCGAAACCCTGCATGCGCCAACCGCATTTGGCGGTGTTGTCATGGCCATCCTTGTCGCGACGCCTGAGGCGATCAGCGCTGTGCGCGCGTCTGTCGCCAATAATCTTCAGCGCTCCGTCAACATCTTCCTTGGTTCGGTATTGTCGACGATCGGGCTGACGGTGCCGGCGATGCTTGTTGTCAGCCAGCTCTACGGACACCCCGTGACACTCGGCCTGGAACGCGGCGATCTGGTGATGCTCCTGCTCACTCTTGCCGTCAGCATCATCACCTTCGCCAGCGGCCGCACGCATCTCATGCAAGGTGCGGTCCATCTGGTGCTTTTCCTGGCTTACGTGCTGCTCATTTTCCAGCAATGATCCGCACGAGAATAGTAAAGTAAAGAGTTCCACGCTCCGCCTGTCTTCCGCTATGATAACGGCATATATTGCACAGTTTGCAAGCATCGCAGCACTTTCGGCATGCACGTGACGATAGGGAGACCGGACTTGATCTCACTGTTGCTTGGCGGACTTGTATTTGTTTTTCTGTCGGCGGCAACATCGATAGGAATGATGGTGCGCGGCCGCTTGCCGGACCATCATCTCAGTTCGGAGTCCAAGGATGTCATCAGGCTTGCAACCGCGGTGGTGGGGACGCTCTCGGCCTTGGCGCTCGGCCTGCTGATTGCATCCGCCAAATCGACCTATGACAATGCCGAGGTTGAAATGCGAACGGCGGCGGCTCGAGTCCTTCTGCTGGACCGCGTCATGGCGCAATACGGCCCGGAAACCGGCGATGCGCGTCGACTGCTGCGCCAACTCATCGAAAAACGGCTGAGCCGCGGCTGGACTGCCGAGACCACCGACGCGGCATCCGGCAAGGCGCTTGGAGAATATCAGGATATCGAGGCGGTTCAGGGCGACCTTCGATCCCTGTCGCCGAAGGATGCCGTCCAGCATTCTCTCCAGACGCGCGCTCTTGATGTCAGCGGCATGGTGGCGGAAACCCACTGGCTGCTAGTCGAATCCGGCAGCGAGGGCCTGCCCTGGGCCTTCCTCGCCGTTCTCGTCTGTTGGCTGTCGCTGCTTTTTGCGACCTTCGGGCTGCAGGCGCCGGCCAACCCGACGGTGCTGTCCATTCTCTTTGTCTGCGCGCTTTCCGTCGCCGGGGCGGTCTTCCTGATCTCGGATATGGCCAATCCCTATATCGGGCTGGTGCGCGTTTCCGATGCACCCTTACAATCCGCCATCGAGCGGCTTGGAAAGCCGTAGCCGGCTCACGGCAGTCGTCGAAACCCGGCAGGCGCCCCATTATCGGGCTTCCCGCTTCACCAGGGTTCAATTGTGCACCAAGGGCTATTGCAATTTTTAGCAATGCCGCGACATAATATCGCATGCCTTGAACCTTCGGCAGACAGGTGGGGGTCGACGTCGAGGCACGCATGAGGACTGGGCTCGTACAATGTCGGGGCGGCGGCAATGCGTGGGAGATTGCATCAGGGTCTGCGATTTTTTCTGACATTTGCCGGCATGGCAATGCTCGCCGGCTGCGAGGAGAGCGGCAACACCTATGTTCCCCCTCCTCCGCCGCCGGTTCGTGTCGCGCAGCCGGTTCAGCAACCGGTCACGCTCTATTTCGAACTCACCGGCAATACCGCGCCGCTGAATGCCGTCGATATCGAGGCGCGCGTCCAGGGCTATATCCAATCCATCGACTACCAGGACGGCATGATGGTGAAGAAGGGCACCAAGCTCTTCGGCATCGAGCGCGATACCTACCAGGCGCAGCTGGATCAGGCGAAGGCATCGCTTGCCTCGCAGCAGGCCTCCCAGGTCGGCGCAAAGCAGGAATATGACCGGCAGCTCAATCTCATGAAGCAGCAGGTGACCACCCAGACCGCGGTCGACAGCGCCAAGGCGACGCTCGACGAGGCGAATGCGGCCATCCTCAACGCCCAGGCCAATGTCGAACTCGCGACGATCAATCTCGGCTATACCGAGGTGCTCGCTCCCTTCGACGGGATCGTCACGGATCACCTCGTCGATATCGGCACGCTGGTCGGCGTGTCCGGCCCCACCAAACTCGCCAGCATCGTCCAGACCGATCCGCTATATGCCTATTTCAACGTCAGCGAAACGCAGGTGCTGATGATCAAGGAAACCCTGGCAAAGCAGGGACATACCTTCAGGCAGACGGAGCTTCCGAGCATACCGGCGGAGATCGGTCTGCAGACGGAAGAAGGCTACCCGCACAAGGGACATCTCGATTACGTATCACCTCAGCTCGATGCCTCCACGGGCACGCTCCAGGTCCGTGCCCTGTTCGACAACAAGGATCACGCCATGCTGCCCGGCCTCTTCGTGCGCGTTCGGGTGCCGGTCGGCCATAACGACAAGGCGCTGCTGGTGCGCGACGATACGATCGGAACGAACCAGCTGGGCAGCTACCTGCTTGTTCTCGGCAAGGACGATGTCGTCGAGCAGAAGCAGGTCAAGACCGGCCAGCGGGAAGGTGCGCTGCGGGTCATTCAATCCGGTCTCGATCCGGCCGACTGGGTGGTGACTCAAGGGATTCAGCAGGCCATTCCCGGCAGCAAGGTCACGCCCGACAAGATCGACATGAACCCGACGGCCAATGCCGCCGGCGATGCCAAGGCCAATACCACCACGCAATGAATTCGCCACCACGCTTCCTCTGAACGTCTGAGGCAACAGCATGATCTCGCGTTTCTTCATCGAGCGACCGGTACTTGCCAACGTCCTGGCATTGGTCTTCGTGCTGGTCGGCGCGGTCGCCCTGTTCCAGCTGCCTGTGGCGCAATATCCGAATGTCGTCCCGCCGACGGTGCAGGTGACGACGCGCTTCCCCGGCGCCAGCGCCCAGACCCTCGTCGACACCGTCGCGCTGCCGATCGAGCAGCAGGTCAACGGCGTGCAGGACATGCTCTACATGCAGTCGACCAGCGCCAGCGACGGCACCTATTCGCTGATCGTAACCTTTGCCATCGGAACGGATCCGGATCAGGCCCAGGTTCTGGTGCAGAACCGCGTCGCCATTGCGATGTCGTCGCTTCCCGAAGCGGTGCAGCTTCAGGGCGTGACGACGCAGAAGAAATCGACGGCGATCCTCGGCTTCGTCAGCCTGACCTCGTCAGACAGCCGCTATGACAGCCTGTTCCTGTCGAACTACGCCGTCATCAATCTGCAGAACGAACTCGCCCGCCTGCCTGGAGTCGGCAACGTGACGGTGTTCGGCGCCGGCCAATATGCAATGCGGATCTGGATGGATCCGAACCTGCTGCAGGCACGCGGCCTGACGCCGCAGGATGTCGTCAGCGTCGTGCAGCAGCAGAGCCAGGAGGTCGCCGCCGGCCAGATCGGCATTCCGCCGGTGCCGCAAGGGCAGGTCTTCCAATACACGCTGAACGTCAATGGCCGGCTGAACGAGGCCGCCGACTACGAGAACATCATCGTCAAGGTCGAAAGCGGACAGGGCGGCCGCATCACGCGCGTCCGCGATATCGGCCGTGTCGAACTCGGCGCCCAGACCTACAGCCAGTCCTTCACGCAGAACGGCCGGCCGGCGGCCGGCATCGGCATTTTCCAGCTGCCTGAGGCGAACGCCATTGCGGTGGCGCAGGCGGTGAACGCAAAGATGGAGGCGCTCTCGAAAAGCTTCCCGCCGGGCCTCGAATATCATCTGCCGTTCGACACGACGAAATTCGTCAAGGCCTCCATCGACGAGGTTTACGTCACCCTGATCGAAGCGGGTGTGCTCGTTCTCATCGTCATTCTGGTTTTCCTGCAGGATTGGCGGGCAATGCTGGTGCCGGCGACAACCGTTCCCGTCACCATCATCGGCGCCTTCGCCGCCATGGCGGCCTTGGGATTCACCGTCAACCTGTCGACGCTCTTTGCCATCGTTCTCGCGATCGGCATCGTCGTCGATGATGCCATCGTCATCGTCGAAGGTGTCGCCCGGCACATCGAGGCCGGCATGTCGGGCCGAAAGGCGGCCGAGAGGGCCATGGAGGAACTGCTCGGCCCCGTCATCGGCATCACGCTGGTGCTGATGGCGGTTTTCATTCCGGCCGCCTTCCTGCCCGGCCTGACCGGCCAGCTCTACCGGCAGTTCGCGCTCGTCATCGCCGCGACAGCGCTGATCAGCGCCATCAACGCCGTGACGCTGAAACCGACGCAATGCGCCCTCTGGCTGCGCGCGCCGGTGCCCTTTGAGAAGCGCAACGTCTTCTATCGCGGCTTCAACAGGTGCTATGATTGGGGCGAGCGCCACTATGCCGGACTGATCGGATCGATGACCCGTCACAGCGGCATCATGGCCATCGCGGCGCTCGCGCTGATCGGCCTCGCCGTCTGGGGGCTTACGCGCCTGCCGACCGCATTCCTGCCCATCGAGGATCAGGGCTATGTGCTGATCAGTACGCAATTGCCCGACGGCGCATCGAAGGAGCGAACCGATGCCGTCATGGAAGAGGTCGGCAAGATCGCCGAAGCCACTCCTGGTGTCGATCAGGTGCTGACCATCAGCGGTCTTTCCGTTCTCGACAACAATGCCAGCCTGCAGAATGCCGGCGTCGCCTATGTCGTTCTCAAGGATTGGGACGAGCGCGGCAAGCAGAAGGGGCAGGACCTGCTGTCGATCTATCAGCATCTGAACGACGCGCTGCAGCATGTGCTGAGCGCCAAAACGCTGGTGGTCGTGCCGCCGCCGATCCAGGGCGTCGGCAACGCCAACGGCTTTACCATGCAGGTCGAGCTCCGCAATGGCGTATCCGACTATCCGCTGCTGCAATCGCTTGCCGATACGATCGTCAGGAACGGCAATGCGCAATCATCGCTGCAGAGGCTGAGCACGCCTTTCCGCTCGAATGTGCCGCAGCTTGCGGTCTCCGTCGACCGCATCAAGGCGGAGACGCTGGGAATTACCGTGGGGCAGGTCTTCTCGGCTCTCTCCGGCTATGTCGGATCGAGCTATGTCACCCAGTTCAACAAATTCGGCCGCACCTTCCAGGTCTATGCGCAGGCCGCTTCCGATTTCCGCGTCAGCCCCGACGATATCCGCAACCTGAAGGTCAAGGCCGGCGACGGGACGATGGTGCCGCTCGGCACGGTCGTCGATGTCACCATGACGCAAGGGCCCTCGCTGATCAGCCTCTACAATCTCTATCCCACCGCGACCATCGTCGGCGGACCGGCCGCCGGCTTCAGCTCCGGCCAGTCGCTCGAGGTCATGGAGCAGATCGCCGACCACACATTGCCGGCGGGTGCCGGCTTCGAATGGACGGCGCTCTCCTATCAGGAGAAGGCCGTCGGCGGGCAGATCTACTTCATCTTCGCACTCGCCATGCTGCTCGTCTATTTCGTGCTCGCCGGCCAATATGAAAGCTGGATCCTGCCGTTGGCGGTCATATCAGCCGTGCCGCTCGCCCTGCTCGGCACGGTGGCGGCACTCATGGCAGCCGGCGTCGCCAACAATCTCTATACGCAGATCGGCCTTATTCTGTTGATTGCGCTCGCAGCCAAGAATGCCATCCTCATCGTCGAATATGCCAGGGAAAAACGGGCGGAGGGCATGGAAATTCTCGACGCCGCCGTCGAGGCCGCTCGCCTGCGTTTCCGGCCGATCCTGATGACATCCTTCGCCTTTATCCTCGGTGTCCTGCCGCTGGTGCTGGCAACGGGCGCCGGCGCATCGGCCCGCAAGTCGATCGGCATATCGGTTTTCAGCGGCATGATCGCCTCGACCTGCCTCGCCATCCTCTTTGTTCCGTCCTTCTATGTGCTGCTGCAGCGCCTCGAGGAGCACTGGAAGCGGCGCGGCGCGACCGTAAGCACGGCCGCACCAGTGGCGGAAGCGGAGATATCGAACATCAGGTAAGGCGATCGCAGCAATTATTGCACGATCACCTGCACATAGACGTTGCCGCTCTTGGCGTAATAATACCCGCCGCATCGATAATAATAGCCGCCGTAATAGGGACCGTAACGGCAGCCTGCCGGAAGCACGGCGATGGTCGTCGTCGTGCGTGTGACGACCCGCCGCGTCGTCCGGCGTGCCACACCAGCATAAGAGAGCGGCGTCAACGGCCTGCCGATGACGGCGCCCGCCGGCGTGGCTAGGCCGACCGACAACGGCATGGATCCCTGCTCCTCGATGTGAAAGCCGGTGAATGTCAGAACGCCGGCCAGGCCGAGGGCGAAGAACAGCTTCTTATAGGTCATTTTACCTCTCCCACAGCGGCGGCCTCGGGCAGTTCGTCAAGCGATTGCATCTCGCTGAGATCGACCGTCTTCGCACTGGCTGGAACTTCGATGGTGTAGGAAACGGCCGCGACATCCGCCCCGCTTTTGAAATCGCTGATTTCGAGCATGTATTGTGGCGCCTGGACGACATGCTTGCTGGTGATGACGTAACGGCGGGGTATCGGCTGCGGGCCGCTCTGTATCCAGATCTGCCAGTCGATGTCAGGCGTCCGGAAGGCCAGATATTCGCATTCGACGCCATCGACGAAGGCGCTGGAAATATGCTTGGCCTCCGTCACATCGGACATCAGCACGTCATAGACGTTGGAGGATAGGAGATCGGCGCCCGGCGCTTCGACGCCCGCGGTCATCAGCCTGTCGATCAGCTCGTCGAGCGAACCCTTGCCGTCGATCTTGGCATAGGCGTCGAGATTCTTGCCGTGAACCGTCAGCGACGAGCCATCGAAACTCACGTCGAGGTCGGCGAAACCGCCGGTCCTGGTGACGCGCAGCTTGTCGGGGCGGGTCAGGTTGGCTGTTCCCGAGCTTACGAACTGGAGCTTCTCGAAGTCGGGCGTTACCGCTTCGAGCGACGATTGGTAGGTGAAGGATATCGTCTTCTGCGCCGCCAGAAAATCGGACATCGTCTTTAAAAGGGCCTTCGCATCGTCCGCCCACGCGCTCGTCGGCGGTGCGAGGCTGACGGCAAGCGAGGCATAGAGGAGGATCCGCTTCAATCGCGGGAAAGGGAAAGTCGATGACATGGCAATGCCTTTCGTTCGTGTCGTCATTGATTTCATCGAATTGCAGATGGCAGCTGACGGACCCGCCGCAGCCGGACATATAATGTGAAAGATGCAATGCATGCGGGCGGGCAATGTGTGCTGCCGGCCTCTGCGGGACCGCGCACCGAATTTCTGGCTGGTGCGCGACGACCTTATTTCTGAGAGCAAGTTTCGAACGGGCGCTACAATCCCGAGGTCAGCACGCGATGGCACGCCGGAGATACGCGCTGCAGATTGTCGCGCAGACAGGCAATGCCCCGACCTCCTCCCAAAGGCACCATGCGGCACAAGGCCCGGAAGTCCGCTCCGCAGGTTTCCCGCAGGATCATCACTTCCTCACGCGGGGAAAAGGCCGGCATCATTGCCGGAGGGGCCGGCGTGACCGCACCGGTGGCCGCCGCATCGCCGGCGGCCGGCGGTGCCCCCGATCCCCCCAATGCCGCGACGGCTTGCTGACATGGCGCCGATAGAGCGGCATTATGCTGCTGCAGACAGTTGAGGGCCGCCGCACCGCCCGGCGTGACGCCGGAACATTGCGCCATGAAATCGCGCTGACAGGCCGATTTGACCGCATTGCGCTGCGCCTGCGTCGGCTGATGGGCCGGCGCGCCGGTCGCAGGCGCCGGGGTGGCCGTCGCGGCATTTGCAGGTGCCGCCGGCGTTGGTTCCGCGGATGTCGATTTGGGTTTGACGTTCACCGCAGAAACCGCCTTCCGGCAGCCTTCCGAAAGCGCAGCGCTATGCTGCTGCAGGCAGGTCAGCGCCTCGATCCCACCCGGCGTCACCCCGGAGCATTTGGCCATGAAATCGGAACGGCACTCCGCCCTGATCGCCTCGCGCTGCTCTTCGGTCGGCGCCTGCGCAGACGCAATGCCGGCGAAGAACATCACCGCGCAGAACGCCGATAATGTGGAAATTGCAGGCAGAAGACGACGCCTCCGATCCGAAGACGCCAATAGAGAAGCTCCCCATTTTCGCATGATTCCCCCCTATAAATCTCTGATCTACTTCATGAAATCGAACTGCCCTCTGAATAGAATAATAGGCGCCGCCGAATGGACGGACGTTGCTTACTGTCATGGAAATATAAGAGGCGCCTGAACTACGTATATTAGAATATTATCTCTTTAGCAACTATCTAGTCATCGCTCGAAAATCGATGGAGCCATGAGCGCCTCCCTTGCGGACTAGAACTGCGATGGCCATCGCTTGCGCGTGCATGACGGCGATAATCACCACCCAAACGCAAAAACCCGCCGAGAGGCGGGTTTTTGCGAGTTGTGTTTATGGAATTTGGTTTCGGGGGCAGGCTTTGTGATTTTTCTGTCCCGCTGCGTCGGCTTTGCCTGCTTGCGGGCCCCTGATTAGGCGTTAAATCCTCGACCCGTTACCAAACAAAAAGCCCGCGCTGAGGCGGGCTATTTGTTTGGTTGCGGGGGCAGGATTTGAACCTGCGGCCTTCAGGTTATGAGCCTGACGAGCTACCGGGCTGCTCCACCCCGCGCCATGGCAAGTCTGATTGACTTGCTGAGTATTATAACACGAAAGGCCGCTTTGTGAGCGGCCTTTTGTTCCGGCGTTTGCCGTTAGTCAGTTTCATTGTGAGAAGATTTAAAGTTGCGTTTTGCAGACCTGGCAGCGACCTACTCTCCCGCGTCTTAAGACGAAGTACCATGGGCGCAGGGGCGTTTCACGGCCGTGTTCGGAAAGGGAACGGGTGCAGCCACCCCGCCATAACCACCAGGTCGGCAAAGCGCAACTTTATGTTTGAGAAGCTGGTGAAGTCCTATGACTTCGTTTTGAACACGTTTTAGAGCTCCAACCGGACGAACACTTCGTGTTCGCCGGGACCGGGCAAAGGCTGGCGCCTTCGCCTTGTCAGGACGACCGCTTTGCGGTCGCCTTGAGATGAGCACAGTCAATGAGAACGATCAAGCCGATCGAGCTATTAGTACCGGTAAGCTTCATGCGTTGCCGCACTTCCACACCCGGCCTATCAACGTGGTCGTCTTCCACGGCTCTGATAGGGAATACTCGTTTTCAGGTGGGTTTCCCGCTTAGATGCCTTCAGCGGTTATCCCGTCCATATATAGCTACCCTGCTATGCCCTTGGCAGGACAACAGGTCCACCAGAGATATGTCCATCCCGGTCCTCTCGTACTAGGGACAGATCCTGTCAATATTCCTACACCCACGGCAGATAGGGACCGAACTGTCTCACGACGTTCTGAACCCAGCTCACGTACCGCTTTAATTGGCGAACAGCCAAACCCTTGGGACCTGCTCCAGCCCCAGGATGCGATGAGCCGACATCGAGGTGCCAAACAACCCCGTCGATATGGACTCTTGGGGGTCATCAGCCTGTTATCCCCGGCGTACCTTTTATCCGTTGAGCGATGGCCCTTCCACGCGGGACCACCGGATCACTATGACCGACTTTCGTCTCTGCTCGACTTGTCAGTCTCGCAGTCAGGCGGGCTTATGCCATTGCACTCGACGACCGATTTCCGACCGGTCTGAGCCCACCATCGCGCGCCTCCGTTACTCTTTCGGAGGCGACCGCCCCAGTCAAACTACCCACCATACACTGTCCCGGACCCGGATGACGGGCCGCGGTTAGACATCCATGACGATAAGGGTGGTATTTCAAGGATGGCTCCACGGAAACTGGCGTCCCCGCTTCAAAGCCTACCACCTATCCTACACATGCCGACACGAATGCCAGTGTAAAGCTATAGTAAAGGTGCACGGGGTCTTTCCGTCTGACCGCAGGAACCCCGCATCTTCACGGGGAATTCAATTTCACTGAGTCTATGTTGGAGACAGCGGGGAAGTCGTTACGCCATTCGTGCAGGTCGGAACTTACCCGACAAGGAATTTCGCTACCTTAGGACCGTTATAGTTACGGCCGCCGTTTACTGGGGCTTCGATTCAAAGCTTGCACCTCTCCTCTTAACCTTCCAGCACCGGGCAGGCGTCAGACCCTATACGTCGTCTTGCGACTTCGCAGAGCCCTGTGTTTTTGA